>JBJXED010000167.1:0-3938 GCA_046155225.1 Burkholderiaceae bacterium | reverse complement strand
ACAACATTGAAGCCTTTGAGTGCCGATATCGGCACCGTCGCCGCCACGGCAATCCCGGCGGCTTGCGCAAAGGCGTGCAGCGCGCCGCTGATGTTGGCAAAGGCCAGCGCCGGGTCTTCCACCGCGTCCAACTTGTTGATGGCAAACAGCGTACTGGGCACACGCAGCAAGTGGCACAGCAGGGCGTGGCGACGGGTTTGCGGCAGCAATTGCAGCGCCGGGTTTTGCCACTCCAGTTTGGTCGCATCCACCAGCACCACGGCGGCATCCGCGCTAGACGCTGCCGTGACCATGTTGCGGGTGTACTGCTCATGGCCCGGCGTGTCGCCAATGATGAATTTGCGCCGCGCCGTGGCGAAGTAGCGGTAGGCCACGTCGATCGTGATGCCTTGCTCGCGCTCGGCGGACAGGCCATCAGTCAGCAGCGCCAGATCGACCGCGCCTGCGCTACTGGCCGAAGCGCCCTTGGTGACGCTGGCGAGCTGGTCCTGCAGCACCGATTTGCTGTCAACCAGCAGGCGGCCAATGAGCGTGCTTTTGCCGTCGTCCACCGAGCCGCAGGTGATGAATTTCAATGCCGATTTAAGGTCAAATTGGCTTGTGGCCAGCGCATTGTTTGCCAGTATTGCTATTGAATCAGAAGTAATCATCAGAAATATCCGTCTAGAAATAACCGTCTTTTTTGCGCTTTTCCATTGACGCTTCTGAGGTCTTATCGTCCATGCGGGTGGCGCCGCGCTCGCTCACATCGGCCTCTACCGTTTCCAGCACCACAGCGGCGGCGTTGGCTGCCGTGCTTTCCACCGGGCAGGTGCAAGTGATGTCGCCCACGGTTCTAAAGCGCACTTGTTTGTCGACGGCGACTTCGCCTGGGCGCAGCGGCGTGAGTTCGGTCACGGGCACGAGCAGGCCCTTGCGCTCCACCACGCTGCGGCTGTGGCTGTAGTAGAGCGAGGGCAGGGCGATCTGCTCGCGGTCGATGTATTGCCACACGTCGAGTTCGGTCCAGTTGGAGATGGGGAACACGCGGAAGTGCTCGCCCGGGTGCAGCTTGGTGTTGAACAGGTTCCACAGCTCGGGCCGCTGCGCCTTGGGCTGCCATTGGCCAAAGCTGTCGCGGTGGCTAAAGATGCGCTCTTTGGCGCGGGCCTTTTCTTCGTCGCGGCGGGCGCCGCCAATCAGCGCGTCAAAGCGGAATTCTTCTATGGCTTCCAGCAGGGTGACGGACTGGTGCACATTGCGGCTCTCGCCCGGGTGGGCCAGGCGCACCGTGCCGCGGGCCATGGAGTCTTCAACGCTGCGCACAATCAGCTCGGCTTGCAATTCTTTGGCCCGCGCATCGCGGAAGTCGGTGACTTCATGGAAGTTGTGGCCGGTGTCGATCATTAGCAGCGGATAGGGCAGGTTGCCGACGCCAAAGGCTTTTTCTGCGCACTTGAGCAAGACCAGCGAATCCTTGCCACCCGAGAACAAGAGTGTGGGCCGCTCAAACACGGCGGCAACTTCGCGCAGGATGAAGATGGTTTCTTCTTCCAGCGCATCCAGGTGGGAATGACTCAGGTGCGTCATCGGGGGCAGTTCGGTGCGGGCGTTCACGGGTCAGGCTTTCAGTTCGGACATGGCGGTTTCGGCCCAGCCGAAGACCGGGTCGCTGGGGTCCATCTGGCCAGGCAGCAGATCGTCCTTGACGTGCAGGCCGCATTCCTTGGCGCTACCCCCAGAGGATGGGTCTTCCCACCACCAGCGGCCGGCGCGAAAGTCCTCGCCCAGCGCAATCGCCCGGGTGCACGGCGCGCAGCCGATGCTGGGGAAAAATTCGTCGTGCAGCGGGTTGTAGGGCACGGCGTGCAATTGGATGTAGTGCCAGACGTCGCCCCAAGTCCAGTTGGCCAGCGGGTTGATTTTGATGCGCGGCGCGCTGTCGTCGATCAGCGGCACCTCGGCGCGCGCGTTGGACTGCTCGCGCCGAAGGCCCGTGATCCAGGCCTTTTTCCCTGCCAGCGCGCGCTCGAGCGGCTCGACCTTGCGGATGTGGCAGCAGCTTTTGCGCAGTTCCACGCTCTGGTACATGGCGTCTTTGCCGTGCTGTGACACGAAACTGATGGTGGCTTCGGTAATGGGGGTGAAAACCGACACGCGGGCGGGGTTGGCCAGTACGGTTTTGCGTAAAAGCTGCAATGTTTGCGGGTGCAACATGCCGGTGTCGAGCACAAACAGCGGCAGGCCCAAGTCCAGGGTGTTGGCCATGTGCGTGATGACCACGTCTTCCGCGCCGAGGCTGGAGGCTTGCGTGATTTCGGTGGTCTCGGGCGAGCCAACTTGGTAGTTGAAAGCGGCTTGCTGCAGTACCAAGCGCGACTCGGCCAGCTTGGTTTCAAAATCTGCCGACGGGTGGGCATGCAATTCGGTCGCGCTCATGAACTTGCCCCCACGTTTGCCGCTGCGCGTGTTGCACTGCCCCCCGAGGGGGCCTTCTCCACTTGGGGCGGCCCGGCGTGGCTCAAGCTCCTTGCAAAATGAGGCTGTGCGCGCTGCGCATCGCCCTGGTAGAAGTCGGGAAACAAGTTCAGCAGCTTCGTGCCGTGCGCCAGATCCTGGTCTGCGCGCAGCACGGCTTCAGAAAAGCCGGTGCGCTGCATTTGCTGCAACTGGTCAATCAGCACATCACCGGTGGCTCTTAAAACGCCCTGAAAACCGAGCCGATGCCGCAGCAAGAATGCCTGGCTGAAAGCGCGGCCATCGGTGAATTTGGGGAACTGCAGCTCAATGCAATCGACACTTTTCAAGTCCAGAGACTGCGGATCGGTATCGTTGGCGAGTTGCAGCACATTTTTAAAGCCATTTTGGCTCGTAGCCTTTTCATCGCTTGTTCTGGCAGCTATTAATTTCATAGTCGTGGTCATGGTGAGTGTTGGGTGGCTTCAGGCCAGCGCGGCATCGTGCTCATGTTGCTTGACATGGCGGGCGCCGTTGGCAGCGGCTTTAAAAGTGTCGAAGCCTACGCGGCGCAGGGTGTCGATGAAGTTTTCGGCCTTGCCGTGGCCTGCAGCAGTCAGCACGGGCTGGCGCAGCTGTTTGTAAGTCTCCAGCACGGCTTCAATCACGTCGGGTACCTCGCTGGCGCTGAAAGAGGGGCCGACCACCTTGCCTGCTGCAGGCGCGCCGCTTTTGGCGCTGCCGTCAGAGCCGCCCAAAGTAACTTGGTACCACTCTTTGCCGTCTTTATCCACCCCCAAAATGCCGATGTGGCCGCTGTGGTGGTGGCCGCAGGAGTTGATGCAGCCGCTGATGTGCAGGTCAATCTCGCCCAGGTCGTGCAGCTCGTCAAGGTCTTGGTAGCGCTCCGTAATCGCTTCGGCCAGTGGGATCGAGCGGGCGTTGGCCAGCGCGCAAAAGTCGCCGCCAGGGCAGGCAATCATGTCGGTCAAGAGGCCAATGTTGGCCTTGGCAAAGCCGGCCGCTTTGGCGGCCACCCACAGCGCGGGCAAATCCGCTTCATGGACCCAGGGCAGCACAAAATTCTGGTCGTGCGTGATGCGGATTTCTCCAGCCGAGAAACGTTCGGCCAGATTGGCTGCGGTGTCCATCTGATCAGCGGTGGCGTCGCCTGGCGCGTAGCCCAGACGCTTGAGCGAGAGCGTGACGATGCGCAGCTGCGGCTGGCGGTGCGGGGCCACGTTGCGCATGAGCCAGCGGGTGTAGTCCGGCAAAACGACAGGCGCAGGCGCTTGCGGATTGATAGCGGGATGTGCAGGTTTAACTAAGGCTGGCGGCACAAAACAGGCTGTAACCCGGTCGAGCTCGGCCTGCGTGATGGTGTGCGGCGCGCCGTCTTGGGTGAGGATGCGCTGGTACTCGGCTTCCACCGCGTCGATGTATTTTTGCCCCTCGGCTTTGACCAAAATCTTGATGCGCGCCTTGTAGATGTTGTCGCGGCG
>JBJXED010000166.1:0-9142 GCA_046155225.1 Burkholderiaceae bacterium | reverse complement strand
CCATTGCCGAAGATCTGGCCTTTGCCGAGAGCCGCATCCGCAAGGAAACCATCGCCGCTGAAGACGTGCTGCATGACCTGGGTGCCATCAGCATGATGAGCAGCGACAGCCAGGCCATGGGCCGGGTTGGCGAGGTGATTTTGCGCACCTGGCAAACGGCGCACAAGATGAAGCAGCAGCGCGGCAGCTTGGCAGGCGACAGCGCTCGCAGCGACAACACCCGCGTCAAACGCTACATCGCCAAATACACCATCAACCCAGCCATTGCCCACGGCATCAGCCATGAGGTCGGCAGCATCGAAGTGGGCAAGTGGGCGGACTTGGTCGTGTGGAAACCGGCTTTTTTTGGCGTCAAGCCCGCGCTGATTTTGAAAGGCGGTTTCATCGCCATGGCCGCCATGGGTGACCCTAACGCTTCGATTCCTACCCCGCAGCCGGTGCATTACCGGCCCATGTTTGGCGCGTTTGGCGGTGCAGTGGCACGCGGCTCGCTCACTTTTGTGTCTCAAGCCGGGCTGGCAGCAGGCATCAAGGATCAATTTGGCTTGGCGAAAAACCTGAGCGCCGTCAAAAATATTCGCGGCATTCGCAAGCAGCACATGCTGCACAACCACTATCTGCCCAAGATGGAGATTGACGCGCAAACCTACAGCGTGCGCGCCGACGGCCAGTTGCTGACCTGCGAACCCGCCAGCAGCTTGCCGATGGCGCAGCGCTATTTTTTATTTTGAGCCCACCCATGCTGCCTGTTTCCAAATGTCTCTCCCAGGGGCTGGGCCTAGCGCCAGTCTTGCTGAAGCGCGCGGCCGCCGTTGAACTGGATTGGGACGTGCGGCAGAAAAGCCGCTTTGAAACCACCGATTCGCTGGCGCGCCAACTGGGCGTGTTTTTGCCGCGCGGCAATGTGCTGCGGGGCGGCGACGTACTGGTGGCTGAAGACGGCTCGCTCATTAAAGTCATAGCAGCACCCCAAACGCTGTTGCGCATCACCGCCAGAGCGCAAGGGTCGCCGTTTGACTTGACGCGCGCCGCTTACCACCTGGGCAACCGCCATGTGCCGATTGAATTGACCCCAGGCTACTTGCAGATTGAGCCGGACCATGTGCTGGCCGAATTGCTGACGGCTATGCAGCTGGTGGTGCACGAAGTACAGGCCGCCTTTGAACCCGAGGGTGGGGCATACGCCGCCGCGGTACACGCTGGGCCTGCGGCCCATGTGCACGCTGCGCCGCCCACCCATGTGCATGGGCCGCATTGCAATCATGGCGCTGAGCATGCCCAGGGCGACGTACCCGCCCAGGTGCAGTCAGCACCGATTCAAATCCATCGCCACAAGCCGCACACGCACTGATTCAAGCAAACGCGGCCCACCCAATGACCCAAGCCAGCTTGCCCGCTGCCGGCCTCCTGCAACTCCTCTGGTTGGCGTCGCCAGCGCTTCCGGTAGGCGGATTTTCATACTCTGAGGGGCTGGAGGCGGCGGTAGAACTTGCCGATGTAGCTACTGAAAGCAGAGCAAGCGACTGGCTCGCCGATCAATTGCAACTGACCCTGGCGCGCGGCGAACTGCCCGTTATCGCGCAGGCGATTGCGGCGTGGCGCATGCCGCTGGCCCATCAAGCAGCTGGCTTTGAGCAGCTACAAGCGCTGAATGATTGGGTCTTGCAGACCCGCGAAACATCGGAATTCAGGCTGCAAACCGAGCAAATGGGGCGCTCACTGCTCGACTGGCTGCGCAACCATGAGGGCAGCGACCCAGCGCAAATTGAGCACTGCGCACAGATGCCGCCGAGCTACCCACTGGCCTATGCGCTGGCTGCTGCACAGACCCAGGCCGATGTGCGCAGCTGCTTGCTGGCTTACGCATTTGGCTGGGCGGAGAACATGGTGCAGGCGGCCCTCAAATCCATACCGCTGGGACAGCTCGCCGGCCAGCGGGTGCTGGCGCGGCTGGCCCGCGACATCCTATCTGTCGTGGAGCAAGCCCTGCACACCGGGGACGATGATCGCCAGGCCTTTACCCCGATGCTGGCCATACGCTCGGCGCAGCACGAAACCCAATACTCCAGATTGTTCCGCTCATGACTACCAGCGCCTTGCACCACATCCCAAACCGCAGCAAAAAGCTGCCGCCGCTGCGCGTCGGCATTGGCGGGCCGGTCGGCTCGGGTAAAACCACCTTGCTCGAGATGCTGTGCAAAGCCATGCGCCTGCGCTACGACTTGGTGGCCATCACCAACGACATCTACACCAAGGAAGACCAGCGCATTTTGACGGTGAGCGGGGCGCTGCCTGCCGAGCGCATCATGGGCGTGGAGACGGGTGGCTGCCCGCACACCGCCATCAGGGAAGACGCCTCGATCAACCTCGAAGCGATCGACCGCATGCTGGCCGAATTTCCCGATGCCGACGTGGTGTTCATCGAGTCAGGCGGTGACAACCTAGCGGCCACCTTCAGCCCCGAGCTCAGCGATTTGACCATCTACGTGATCGATGTGGCGGCGGGCGAAAAAATCCCGCGCAAGGGCGGCCCCGGTATTACCAAGAGCGACCTTCTGGTGATCAACAAGACCGACCTCGCACCCCATGTGGGCGCTGACCTGGCGGTGATGGAGGCCGACACGCGCCGCATGCGCAGCAACCTGCAAGGTCTGAAACCCTTTGTGATGACCAACCTGAAAACGCTGGCCGGGCTGGCCGACGTGGTGGCGTTTATAGAGGCCCAAGGCATGCTGACTTCCTAGCTCCCTGGGGTTGGCTTGGGGCACCAGCCACTGACCTCTGGAAACTGCTATTGCAGCAAGTCGCGCAGGGCCCTTGCGATCACCTTGGTCGCGCCGCGCAAGTCGGCCAGCAGCAGCCGCTCGTCGGCCCGTTTGGCACCCGACTCCAGCACGGTGCGCGGCCCCGCGCCGTAGATCACGCCAGGGACGCCTGCCGCAGCATACAGGCGCACATCGGTGTACAGCGGCGTGCCCAGCGCGGGGATGGCCTGGCCAAAAATTTCTTCGCCGTGTTGCTGGATCGCGCGCACCAGCGGCTGTTGGCCCGTTTGCGGCTGCAGGGCGTGCGCCAGCAGCAGGCGCTGGATGTCGACCGTGATCCCTGCGCCTTGACCGCCCGCAGCGTTGTGCGCAGCCGCCGCAGCGGCAATCACATGCCGGATTTCGGTTTCAACAGCGCAGGGGTCCTCTTCCGGAATCATGCGGCGGTCGAATTTGAAGCTGACCTTGCCCGGTACCACGTTGGTGTTCGTGCCGCCTTCGATGCGGCCGACGTTCAGGTAGGGGTGCGTGATGCCTTCAAGCTTTGAAGTGATTTTTTTGTACTGCGCATTCTGCGCATACAGCGCTTGCAAGAGGCTCACCGCGCCCTGCAGCGCATCGACACCGCTCGCGGGAATGGCGGCATGCGCGGAGGTGCCGTGCACGGTGACTTCCATTTGCAGGCAGCCGTTGTGCGCGGTGATGACGCCATAAGAAAAGCCGGCGGCAATCAACAGGTCGGGCTTCGTCAAGCCTTGGCGCAGCAGCCAGCCGGGCCCGAGCGCACCGCCGAATTCTTCGTCATAGGTCAAGTGCAGCTCAACAGCGCCTTTGAGAGGCGCGCCCAGCGATTCCAGCGCACGCACGGCAAAGGTGTAGCTGGCGAAATCGCTCTTGCTCACGGCGGCCGCTCGGCCATAGAGGAAGCCGCCTTCGATCTCGCCGCCATAAGGAGGGTGAGTCCAGCCTTCGCCCGGCGGCACCACATCGCCATGCGCATTCAGCGCAATGGTTTTCCCGCCCGCGCCGTAGCGCCGCCGCACGATCAGGTTGGTGACGGACTGCATGCCGACCGCGCGCACCTCAGCGCCCGGCACCGCATGTTGTTCGGCCTCAAAACCAAAGGCTTCCAGCAACTGCGCCGTGCGCTCAGCGTGGGGGGCGTTATGGCCTGGCGGCGTGTCGGTGGGGACCTGGACCAAGGCTTGCAGAAAACGCACTTCCTCATCAAAGTGCGCGTCGATCCAGCCATCGAGCTGGGCGTAGTCAGCGCGGTGGGTCACGCGCTGTCCTCGGCCAAATGCACCAGCAGTTGCGCTAACGCGTCCGCTGCCAGTTGGATGTCGCCGCTGGTGGTGCTCTCCAGCGGGTTGTGGCTGATGCCGGCGTTTTCTCCGCGCACAAACAGCATCGCCTGCGGCATCAGCCGGTGCAGCTTCATGGCGTCATGGCCTGCGCCGCTGGGCAGGCGGTGAATCATTGAAGGGGGGAATCCCAGCGCCGCCACGGCACGTTCCCAGCGCCCTTGCCAGGCGGGGTGGCTGGGTGCGGCAGCGGCGCGTTCGGTCAACTCCAGGCTGTGACGGACGCCCCGGCGGGTGCAAATCGCGCCCAGCTCGGCCAGCACGTCAGACTCCAGTGCATCGCGCTGCGCATCCAGCGGTGCCCGCAGATCGAGCGAAAAATGGCAGCGGCCCGGCACCACATTGATCGAGCCGCTGGGCACCTGAAGCATGCCCACCGTGGCCACCGAACCGGCAGCCTGCGCCGCGCGCTGCTCGGCATACAGCAGCAACTCGGCCACCGCCGCAGCCGCGTCACGGCGGCGGTTCATGGGCGTGGTGCCGGCGTGGCTGGCTATGCCAGTGACTTCGCCCAGGTAGCGTACGCTGCCATTGATGGAAGTAACGATGCCCAGCGGCAGGTCCAGCTCGCAAAGCACCGGGCCTTGTTCGATATGGATTTCCACAAAGCCCAGATAGTCGCTGGCACGGCGCTTGATGGCAGCGATATCTTGGGTGTTCAATCCGGCCAGCGCCATGGCGCTGCGCAGGGGTATGCCGTCGGCGTCGTGCTGGTCGAGCCACTCGGGTTTGAATTCACCAACCAAAGCGCTGGAGCCTAAAAAAGTGGCTTTGTAGCGCTGGCCTTCTTCCTCTGCAAAGCCTACCACTTCAATGGCAAAGGGCAGGCGCTTGGCTTCGCGGTGCAACGCGCGCACACAGGCCATCGGCACAAAGATACCCAGCCTGCCGTCGTACTTGCCGCCGTTGCGCACGGTGTCGTAGTGGCTACCGGTGAGCAGGCGCGGCGCCTCGGGATGCGCGGCCTGGTACACCCCAACCACATTGCCCACGGCATCGACCGTGACGCTGTCAAAGCCGCATTCGCGCATCTTGTCGCCGAGAAATGCAGCGCAGGCGCGGTGCGCCTCGGTCAGGTAGGTGACGCAGAGTTGTCCGCGTTCGGCATAGCCGGTGTCGCTGTATTGCGCCAGTTGTTCGTGCCAGTCCCACACTTCGTTGCCCAGCGCAGGCACCGCCGCGAATGCATCGCCAAGCCGCAGTTCGGCGATGCGGTGAATTTGGCGCAGGCACTCCTGCATTTCAAATTCCGGGTGGTTTTGCAGCCGCCGTGCAAACGTGGTGATGATGTGCTGCCGGCTCAGGCCCGTGCCGCGCGGGCCGCGCACCGCCAGAATGAAAGGGAAGCCGAACCTGGCGTTGTAGTCGGCATTGAGTTGCTGCAGCGCTGCAAACTCTTGCGGCGTGCAGTGGGCAAGGCCCGCTTGGGATTGCTCATGCGCTGACTCGGCGGTGAGGCTGGCGCTGACCATGGCCTTGCCCGCCAGTTCGGGGTGCGCCCGGATCAGCGCAAGCTGTGCGGCCTGGGGGGCGCTGCGCACTGCTATCACCAGTGCATATTTCAAGTGTGCCAAGGACGCAAAAGGACGCTCTGCCAAGGCTTTTTCAGCAATCCAGGGCGAATGTTCATAGACGCCGTCCAGCCACTGCAAGGCTTGTTGCGCAGTCGCTTGGTTGATGTGTTCGAGTGTCAGGGTCATGCGGCCGAAGCGTTTTCATGCCAGGGGTGGTTGTGCTGCCAGTGCCGCGCAATATCGATGCGGCGACACACCCACACCTTGTCGCGCGACGCCACATGGTCCAAAAAGCGCTGCAGGGCCACTATGCGGCCGGGCCGTCCGAGCAGGCGGCAATGCATGCCGACACTCATCATCTTGGGCGCGTCCAGGCCAGCCGGATCGCCCTCGGCATAGAGCGCGTCAAAACTGTCGCGCAGGTAAATGAAAAAGTCGTCGGCCTGCGCAAAACCCTGCGGCAGGCAAAACCGCATGTCGTTGGCGTCGAGCGTATAGGGCACCACCAGGCGCGGCACCACCACGCCATCGGTGCGTGCCACAGGCGTCCAAAACGGCAGGTCGTCGGCATACGAGTCGCTGTCGTAGAGCAAGCCGCCCAACTGCTCGGCATGGTCGGCCAGCAGGCGGCGCGTATGGGGACTGTCGCGGCCGGTGTACCAACCCAGCGGGAGGGTGCCGGTGAGTTGCTCGATGGCCGCCAGCCCCAGGCGCATGTGTTCGCGTTCGGTGGCTTCTGGAACCTGCTGGTAGTTGATCCAGCGCCAGCCGTGGCAGGCGATCTCATGGCCCAGTTGCACAAAGGCGGCGGCCGCCTCGGGGTGGCGCTGCAAGGCCATGCCCACGGCAAATACGGTCAGCGGCAATTGCCGTTTTTCAAATTCGCGCAAGATGCGCCACAACCCTGCACGCGAACCGTACTCATAAACACTCTCCATGCTCAGGTGCCGCGCCGCGTAGCTGGGCGGGTTGAACATTTCGGACAAGAACTGCTCCGATCCGGCGTCACCGTGCAGCACAGAGTTTTCGCCGCCTTCCTCGTAGTTCAGTACAAACTGCAAGGCCATCCGTGCCCCGCCGGGCCACTGCGCGTGCGGCGGCTGGCGGCCATAGCCAACTAAGTCGCGCGGGTAGGGCGGCAGATCGGAGGGTGTTGGGGTGGCCATGCGTTTCATCATATAACCCAAAGTCAAGGCGGCACATTTGTGCAACGCTTGCACCGGGCTATGCTGTCGAGCAAGACGCATACCCACTATTCGAAAGGACGACGATGAGCCTCACGACCCACGTACTCGACACCATGCACGGCACACCCGCAGCAGGCATGCGGGTGGCGCTCTACACCACCCGCAGCGGCGATGTGCTGCTGGTCAAGAACGTGGTGTTGAGTAGCGATGGTCGCAACCCGGGCGGGCCGCTGCTGGAGACAGCCGAGCTGCAAGTGGGTACTTACAGGCTGGTATTTGACGTGGCGGCTTATTTTTTGGCGTTGGGTGTGGCCCTGCCCGAGCCGCCCTTTTTTGACCAAGTCACCCTGGATTTTGGTCTGGCCGATACGCAAGCGCACTGCCATGTGCCGCTGCTTGTCAGCCCCTACAGCTACTCGACTTACCGCGGCAGTTGACGTGTCATCACCCGGGCCGCATCACGTACATCTACAGCTGGCCTTCGGTCAGGGTGTCCAGTTGGAACTGGCCGCTCTGGTGCCACAGCCACGTGTCGGTATAAACCACTTTGCCCATTTTGGACGGCACCGGGAATGGCGAGGCGCTGCGCACCGTCCGCTCGATCTCGGCCATCACTTCGGGTGCATGGCGCGGTGCGCGCAGCCATTCCAGGCGGGTCACGCGGCCCACCCGGTCAATTTCAACATTCAGCACGCCCACGGCATACAGCAGTGGCGGCAGTTTGCCCTTGTAGACGCGGCTGGCGTTCAGGCCGTACAAATGGGTGGCCGCGTCCGCGCGGTAGGCGCGCGGTGTGGCTGCCGCCGAGCGGCGGGCCGAGCCTTCGGTGCTGGGGATGGGGCCAATGACGCCTTCTTGAGTGCTGGGCACGGGCGGTTTGGGCAATGCTGCGGGCGCTGGAGCTGGAGTTGGCGCGGGCGGCGTTTTGCAGCCCGTAAAAAAAGCGGCCACGGCGGCAAAACAGGCCAGCAGCAGCCCCTGGCGGCGGTGTGCAAGGCGGAAGTCAAAGCGTTTCATGAAAGCCTGTCGGGTGGGTGGCGGCAGGCCTATTTTCGACTGATATGTCCTTGCCTGGGTGCCGTGCATGCTTTCTTGCCCTAGCCCGCTGCTTGCGCAGGCGTTTTTGGCCCAGTTGCAGTGGGCGCCTGCGGTGCTGGTGCAGGTGGTTCAAACGCAAGGTTCGGTCCCGCGCGAGGTAGGCACCTGGATGGCTGTGTTTGAAGCTGATGCCCTCGGCACCATTGGCGGTGGCCATCTGGAATACCAGGCCGTGGCTGTTGCCCGGGCGCGTTTGCTGGGCCAGGCCGCAGGCGCGGACCCTGCGCCTGATGGGGCGGTGCCTGTCCGCTACGCGCTGGGCCCGGCCCTGGGCCAGTGCTGCGGCGGGGTGGTGTTTTTGCGCTATGAAGCCGTGACGGCGCTGGACCTGCCGACCTTGGCGCAGCGTCTGGCACCGCGCTTGCAACCGGTGGCACTGTTTGGCGCGGGGCATGTGGGCCATGCCCTGGTACGGGTGCTCGCGGCGCTGCCGTTTGCGTTGACCTGGGTTGACAGCAGGGACAGCGTTTTCCCGGCGGACTTGCCTCCAGGCGTGGTTTGCGAATACTCCGACCCGGTGCAAGCCGCCGTGGCGAACCTGCAACCGCAGTCGCGGGTGCTGGTGATGAGCTTCAGCCACGCCGAAGACCTGGAGGTCATTGCCGCCTGCCTCAAGCGCCAGCGCGAGCAGTCTGACTTGGGCTTTATTGGCCTCCTGGGCAGCAAAACCAAGTGGGCGACATTTCGCCAACGGTTGTTGCAACGCGGGTTTGCAGAAGATGAATTGGCGGGCGTGACCTGCCCGGTAGGGGTACCCGGCATTGCAGGCAAGGACCCCGAAGTGATTGCGGTGGCGGTTGCGGCGCAGTTATTGCAAAGCTGCTGAAAGTTTCAAAGGAAGGCAGCCATTCGATGGAAAGTTATTTGCTGGACTGGGCCAATCTGCTGCTGCGCTGGCTGCATGTGGTGACCGCCATCGCCTGGGTCGGTTCGTCGTTTTACTTTGTGTTTCTCGACAGCAGCCTGACGCCGCCAGAAGATGAGGCGCTGAAAAAGCAGGGTGCCACTGGCGAGCTGTGGGCGGTGCATGGCGGCGGTTTCTACCACCCGGTGAAGTACGCAGTGCAGCCGCCGCAACTGCCGGCGCGCCTGCACTGGTTTTACTGGGAGAGCTACAGCACCTGGCTGTCGGGTTTTGCGCTGCTCAGCGTGTCCTACCTGTGGCATGCCAGCAGCTACTTGATCGACAAGTCGCGCATGGACTGGCCGCCCGC
>JBJXED010000165.1:0-12782 GCA_046155225.1 Burkholderiaceae bacterium | reverse complement strand
GTCAAAGCGCATGTGGCACACGCCGCCATAGTCGCGCGCCAGGCCGAAGTTCAGGCAAATGCTTTTGGCATGGCCAATGTGCAGGTAGCCGTTGGGCTCGGGCGGAAAGCGCATGCGCACTTTGGCGGTATCTGGCGCGCCAGCCGCGTGGTGCGCTGCGTCGCCAGGGCCGCCGCCCCACAGGCGGGCGCGGTAGGTGCCTTTTTCCAGGTCAGATTCAATGACTTGGCGCAGGAAATTGCTGGGCTTATGGGTGGCGTTAGGGGAGGTGTTTTCGCGTTCGGAATGCATCGAACTTATTGTAGGGCGCGCATTTAGCCCTTCCCGGGCTTACTTCTGGTAACGAGCTTCACGGGAGCGAAGCCATCTGCCCGGCGCAACGGCGCGTTAATCAGCCATGGGCTACTTCGCCTGCACACCGGAGACAAGTGATGACACCATCTGTCTTGACACACCCTGCCTCACCCCCCAAAGTTTCACGCTTCGTCTGGTTGGGCTTTGCCAGCCTGGCGCTGCTGGCCGCGCTGCACCCTGGCCAGGCGCGGGCAGGCAATTTGAGCGTATCGGTCGGCTTGCACGCACCCGGCGTTTCTTTGGTCGCGTACCCTTCGCGGCAGCAGGTGGTGGTGCCGCCCGGCTATGTGCTGGGGGCCAATGGCGTGCTGTACCCCCAGGCGGGCTACGCGCAGCCGGTGTACACACAGCCGGTGTACTCCCAACATGTCTATTCCCAACCGGTCTATAGCCAGCCCGTCTATAGCCAACCTGTGTATGTGCAGCCCCGCAGCTACTACGTGCAGCCTGCACCGGTGTATGCGCAGCGGCCAGCCTACCCGCACTTTGGCCACGCGTTGGGGCATGTGATCGGGCATGGCGTTCACCGCAGCATCCACCAGGGGCATGGCTACCGCGGCCACAACGGTTGGTATCGCGACGGACATCGCGGCGGCAACCACGGCGGGCATCGCGGCGGCCACCGCAATCACTGAGTTACCGCCCACGCCTCAAAAAAACGCCCGCAGCATCAACGCTGCGGGCGTTTTGTTTTGGGGCCGGGTATTTACGCGGCTTTCCAGAAAATGTAGTCAGACTGGTATTTCACAACTTCTTTCTTGCCGGTCATGGCCGCGTTGCACACGGTGGCGGGCGGCACGCCGCCCAGGGTGGCTACGCGCTGCACATAGGTCGTGCCGGTCATGGCGCCGCTGCCCGTGGCTGGGTTGGCTTTGAGCAATTGCAGTGGGATATTGCCCGCTGTGGCCGGGGCCACAGCCACTTGCGCGGCGGTGAGCATGGAGCCGTCATTCGCGACAAAGGTCGCTGGCGGGCCAAAGTATTTGCCAATGGGGCGGCCGCTGCGGTCTTTCAAGTCAGCCACCGGGCCGACAAACACCCAGATGAATTGCCCCTGGATGTCCTTGTTCGGTCCGCACTGGTAGGTGATGGCACCCACACCCACGGTCTCCAGCGCCACTGCGTTGCCTGCAGGTACTTGAACGGCGCGGGGCAAGCCGGTTTGCGAAAAAACAGGGCCTGTCGGGGCCGAAGGCGGCGTGCTGGCACAGGCGGCCAGCAGCGCCACTGCTCCAAGTGTCAAAGCAAAACGGGTCATGAAAACTCCTTGAAATAGAAACGAGAAAAATAGGCGCGCGCTTTTTTAACGTAGGGAGTTGCCAGTTGGATGTCATTTTTTCATATAACCCTATTGCAGGTAGGCTGGCCAAAGCGGTCTTTACCTCGCAGGTACCGGCGCGAAACCCCCGTGATGTAGAGGCCTGCTGGGCGCTTTCTACAATCCGGCAATGAAAAACAAACGCATGCTGGCCGGGGCTGCCGCCGTCCTGGTGGCCGCTGGCCTGTTGTGGTTGGGGCTGGGTGCTGGCAAAAGCGATGCGGCCAGCTACCGCACCGGCAAGATTGAGCGCTCGCCGCTGCAAGCCACGGTGTCGGCCAGTGGCACGGTGAACCCGGTGACGCAGGTGTCGGTCGGCACGCAGGTGTCGGGGCAAATCAAGGAACTGTTTGTTGACTTCAACAGCGAAGTCAAAGCCGGGCAGCTGATCGCGCTGATTGACCCCGAAACCTTCGAATATCGCGTGCGCCAGGCCCAGGCCGACGGTGACGCCGCGCGCGCTACCGTGCTCACGGCCGAGGCCAACGCGGCGGCCAGCCGGGCAGCGGTGTCGCGGGCGCAAACCGACGTGGTTGAAGCCCAGCGCACGCATGAGCGCAACGTCAACCTGGCCGCGCAGGGTTTTATTTCGCAAAGCGAGGTGGACCGCACCCGGGCGCTGGTGAACACCCTGGGCGAGTCGGTCAAATCGGCGCAGGCGCAACTGGGCGTGAGCATGGCGCAGATCAAAAGCGCCCAGGCCAGCGTGGCGCAGCGTGACGCGGCACTGGCGCAGGCCCGCATTGACCTGGAGCGCACCAAGATCACCTCACCGGTGAGCGGCATCGTGATCAAGCGCACCATTGAAAAAGGCCAGACGGTGGCCGCCAGCCTGCAAGCGCCCGAGCTGTTTGTGATTGCGCAAAACCTGCGCGACATGCAGGTCGACGCCAGCATTGACGAAGCCGATGTCGGCCGCATCCGTAGCGGCCAAAAAGCCAGCTTCACCGTCGATGCGTTTGCCGGGCAAACCTTTGAGGGCGAGGTGCGCCAAGTGCGCAAGGCCGCGCAAAACGTCGCCAGCGTGGTGACGTATGTGGCGGTGGTGGGTTTTTCCAACGTCGGCGACCGGCTGCTGCCCGGCATGACGGCGAATGTGCGCATCGTCACCGAGTCGCGCCCGAGTGCGCTGAAAGTGCCCAACGCGGCGCTGCGGGTGCGCATTGCGGGCGTGGAGGCAGCGCCAGAAGCCGCTCCCAGTGGCAGTGCATCTACTACCAATACCGTAGCATCAGGGGCAGGAAACACCTTGGCTACAGGCCAAAATGATCTTAAAAAGTCGGAAAACAACCGTTCTGGCGGCTCTGGCGGCGGTTCAGGCGGCGGTGGTGGCGGTGGGGGTGCTGGCGGTGGGGGTGCTGGCGGTCAGGGCACCGAGTTTCGCAACCGCGTGGTGGCTGAGCTGCAGCTCAGCGCCGAGCAGATCGAAAAAGTCGACGCGATTTACGCCGCCGTGCGCCCGCAGTTTGCCGGGCTGCGTGAGCTGCCCGAGCAGGAGCGCGGCAAGGCGCGTGAGCGGCTGACGGGCGACATCCGCGCACGCATCGGCTATGTGCTGACGCCCGAGCAAAAACCCAAATTTGCCAATTTGGTGGCCGAAGCCTCGGGCCGCCAGAGCACGCGCGGCCGCATCTACCTGCTGGATGAAGACGGCAAGCCGCGCGCACTGAATGTGCGCCTGGGCATCAGCGACGGCACCAGCACCGAGCTGGTGGTCGGCCCCAACTCGCCGCAGGCAGCCGACTTGAAAGAGGGCGCGGTGGTGGTGGTCGGGGTGCAAACCACTGGCGCTGCCGCCCCTGGCGGAGCGCGCCCTGCGGCCGGCCCGCGGCTGCCGTTTTGATGGCGCACGGCCTCACCGTTTTGCCGCCGCCATGAACCACGCTCAAACGAAGACGGCCCCGCCGCTGATCCAGGCGCGCGATCTGGTCAAAACCTACACCATGGGCGACCAGACGGTGCACGCGCTGCGCGGCGTCTCGCTCGACATTGCCGAGGGCGAGTTTGTCGCCATCATGGGCGCGTCGGGCTCGGGCAAATCCACACTGATGAATATTCTGGGTTGCCTGGACTTGCCCACCAGCGGCCACTACCGGCTCGCGGACGAAGCGGTCGAAGGCATGGCCGCTGACCAGTTGGCGTCGATCCGCAACCGGCGCATCGGCTTTGTCTTCCAGCAGTTCAACTTGCTGCCGCGCACCAGTGCGCTGGAAAACGTCGAGCTGCCGATGGTGTATGCCGGCTTGCGCAGCGCCGAGCGGCGCGCCAAAGCCATGAGCGCCCTGCAAAAAGTCGGCTTGGGCGAGCGCTTTCACCACACCCCCGCCGAGCTCTCGGGTGGCCAGCAGCAGCGCGTGGCGATTGCGCGGGCGCTGGTCAACCACCCGCAACTCATCCTCGCCGACGAGCCCACCGGCGCGCTGGATTCGCAAACCTCCGAAGACATCATGCACCTGCTGACCGACCTGAACGCCCAGGGCATGACGGTGGTGCTGGTCACCCACGAGAGCGACATCGCCGAGTGGGCGCGCCGCAAAATCGTCTTCCGCGACGGCCACATCCTGGAAGATGTGCTCCAAACCAGCAAACAAGGGAATTTACGTTTCGCCGGAGCAGCAGCGGCATGAACTTCCTCGCCGCCCTGCGCAGCGCCCTGCGCGCCCTCGCTGCCAACACCTTGCGCAGCATCCTGACCATGCTGGGCATCATCATTGGGGTGGCGGCGGTGATCACGATGATTGCCGTGGGCAAGGGCGCGACCAACCGCGTGCAAGACCAAATGAAAGGCCTGGGCTCCAACATCATGCTGGTGCTGCCCGGCGGCGTCACGCAGGGCGGCGTGCGGCTGGGCGCGCAAACCGGCCAGGGCCTGACCGAAGAAGACGCCGTGGCGATTGCCCGCGAGGTCGCCGAGGTGCAGGTGGCCGCGCCGAGTTCGCGCACCAGCGCACAGGTGGTGGCGGGCAATACCAACTGGAGCACGCAGATTTTTGGCACCACCAACGACTACCTGGAGGCGCGTGAATGGCCGCTGGCCAGTGGCCGCAGTTTTGAGTCGGCAGAAATGCAAGGGTCGGCCAAAGTGGCGCTCATCGGACAAACCGTGGCGCAGCAGTTGTTCGGTGACGCCGATCCGCTGGACCAGGTGATTCGGGTGAAAAAAGTGCCGGTCACGGTGATCGGATTGCTCGCCAAAAAAGGCCAGAACTCGATGGGTCAGGACCAGGACGACGTGGTGATCGTGCCGATCTCGACCTACCGCAACCGCATTCAGGGCGGCACGGCGGGCGGCAAGCAAAAACGCGTCGGCTCGATCAGTGTCAAGGTGCGTGAAGGCCAGAGCATGAAGGTGGCCGAGGACAACATCAAGGAGCTGCTGCGCCAGCGCTTCAAGGTGCAGCCCGGTGCCGACGAGCCGTTTTCCACCCGCAACCTGACCGAGATTTTGCAGGCGCAAGAGGCGTCCAGCCGCATCATGACGCTGCTGCTGGCCGCTGTGGCGGGCATCAGCCTGGTCATTGGCGGCATTGGCATCATGAACATCATGCTGGTCAGCGTGACCGAGCGCACCCGCGAAATCGGCCTGCGCATGGCCGTGGGCGCGCGCGGCAAAGACATCCTGGCGCAGTTTCTGATTGAGGCGGTCACGCTGAGTTTGATTGGCGGTGCCATTGGCGTGCTGCTGGGCGGCATAGCCACCTGGGCGGTGGGTTACTTTGCGGGTTGGCAGGTCAGTATGACGGCGTCTTCCATCCTTCTGTCGGCGGGCTTTTCAGCCTTTGTGGGCGTGTTTTTCGGGTTTTACCCGGCGCGCCGCGCCTCGCGGCTGCTGCCGATCCAGGCACTGCGCTACGAGTAGCGGCTGCTCAGCTGCGCCGCATCCAGAAAATGACGGCCAGCATCACCAGCCCGGTCAGCACCCCGCCGAAGGCACCAAAGCGCTGCAGCCAGGACGACTTGCCAATGCCCGACCAGACTTCCACGCGCACGGCGGTGAATTTGAGGTTCTTCGACGACTTCAGGCTGACCACGCTCTGCACGCTGCGGTCTTCCTTGAAGCTCAGCGGCGCGGCAGCGCCTTGCAGCGCAATGACTTGACCTGCGCGCGCGTTCAATTGCGCCAGCGGTGACACCAGTGCGCTGCGGCTGCTGCCGTCCCAGGCCCAGCCCGCATCCCAGACACTGGTGACATCGCCGTCGGCCACTGCGGTGACGGTGGCGTGGATGACCGTGACATACGGGTTGCCGCTGGTGCCCAGCTTGATTTCCGGCCCGCTCCAGGACTCGTCATCCGCCAGCAACATGTTTTCCAGCGGGCTGCCGGTTTTGGGCGGCGGTTTGGCAACAAATTTGTTGAATTTTTCCAGCTGGTCGGCGGGCAAGTCGTAGCTCGCCGCGACCAGCTTGCCGTACACGCTGCTGGCCTTGCTGTTCTGCGCCGCAGCGGGTGCGGCGCATACGGCGGCCAGCCACAGCGCGGCCAACCCAAGCCCTGCCCATTTGCATTTGAAAATCATCCCTGCTCCCTGTTGTTGTTTTCTGAGTCTAGCAACTCGCCGCTTGCCGCCGGACTTTGGCCGCTGGGGATAATCCGCTGCACTACTGGAGTTCACCTTGGATTTACCTTTGCTGCTGAAAGCGGCCCTGATGGGCGTCGTGGAAGGCTTGACTGAGTTTCTGCCCATCTCTTCCACCGGGCATTTGATTCTGGCGGGCGCGCTGCTGGGCTTTGAGGGCGAGAAGGCCAAAGTGTTTGATATCGCCATCCAGACTGGGGCCATCTTTGCGGTGATCCTGGTGTACTGGCAAAAAATCCGCAGTACCTTGGTGGCCTTGCCCAGCGATGCGGTGGCGCAGCGCTTTTCGCTGAATGTGCTGATTGCTTTTGTACCGGCGGTGGTGCTGGGCCTGCTGTTTGGCAAGGCGATCAAGGCCAACCTGTTCACGCCCGAGGTGGTCGCCAGTGCTTTCATCATCGGCGGCTTTATTATTTTGTGGGCCGAGCGCCGCCAGCGTGGCAATTTGCAAGCCCCCGTACGCATCAGCGAGGTGGAAGACATGCAGCCGCTGGACGCGCTCAAGGTCGGCCTGGTGCAATGCCTGGCGATGATTCCCGGCACCAGCCGCAGCGGCGCCACCATCATTGGCGGCATGCTGCTGGGCCTGTCGCGCAAGGCCGCGACGGATTTTTCCTTCTACCTCGCTATTCCCACACTGATTGGCGCGGGTGCCTACAGCCTCTACAAAGAGCGGGCGCTGCTGTCGCTGGCCGATGTGCCTTTATTTGGTGTGGGCCTGGTGTTTTCGTTTGTCAGCGCCTGGCTGTGCGTGCGCTGGCTGCTGCGCTACATCGCCACGCATGACTTTGTGCCGTTTGCCTGGTACCGCATCGCCTTTGGGCTGGTGGTGCTGGTGACCGGTACCACCGGTTGGGTCAAGTGGGCGGCTTGATAGTGTGAAAAACGCAGGCGCGTTGCAAAGCGTCACAGGGCGCCACACAACTTTGCCCGGCATTGACCCACTGGCGCGTCATGCCTTTGGGGCCTTGCCCATAATGGCATTCATGACGGGCTCATTTTCCATCGGACATTTTCCTGCGCTGCGCGTCTGGTTGTGGCTGGTCTTGCTGCCGCTGTGCCTGCTCAGTGCTTGCGCCAGCCGCATCGATGCCAAAGTCACCAGCTTCAGCGCCTGGCCCCCGGATGCTGCAGGCAGCCGTTTTGCCTTTCTGCGGCCCACCGGCACCGAAGGCGATTTGGAGCAGGAAACCTACGAGTCCTATGCCACGGCGCAATTGCAAAGCTTGGGCTTGGTGCCGGTGGCCCAAGGGCAAACCCCGCGCATCCTGGTCGAGCTGAAAACCAATTTCTCGACCCGCGACAAGGTCACTTCCGAGCCGATTTATGTCGACCAGTCCTACTTTGTTCCGGGCACGCGCGATGCGCATGGCAAATTCATTCCGGGCTATTGGGTGCGGCCGTTTGGTTCAGGCTACGTCGGTGAACGGCAAGTCACGCGCACCATCAACACCAGCCGCCTCAAGCTGCGCCTGCTTGACACCCAGGGCGCGCCTGTGGGCCGACCCAAGGCAGTATTTGAGTCCACCGCCGTGTACGCTGGCGACAACCCCGATTTGCCTGACCTGGTGCCCTACCTGGTGCAGGCGGCGCTGGACGGTTTTCCTGGCAAAAACGGGTTGGTGCGGATACTCCGTTTTGACACCGAAACGGGGCAGCAGATCAAGCGGTGACGCCGAGGGCTTCTGACGTCAGCGATGAAATTGGCGGCGCTGCTGCAAGGTCTCGCAACGCGGCATCCACCGCTGCCGCTGTCTCCAGCGGCGACTCCATCGGAAACAAATGGCTGCCGGGCAGCATGGTCAGCCGCCTGCCCACCACTTGGCGCGTCAGCGCCAGGCCGGCCTGCCGCAGCTCCAGCGACTGCTCGCCGCCAATAAACGACACCGGGAAACGCGGCGGGTGCTTTTGCAGCAGTGTTTCAACATGGTGGGGCAGGCAGTTGTAGATTGCGGTTTCCACCTCGCGCGTGAAGCTGAGCACACGCTCGCCGTTTTCGTCGTGGGTGCCGTAGGTGATGTAGTCCTGCAGGACCTGCGGGTGCCATTTGGCAAAACTGGCTTTGCTGCTGTAGTGGCCCAGCACTTCTTCCTGGCTGATCCAGCGGTTGCGGCGTTGGCGGCTGATGGCCCCTGGCGGAAAGCGGCCTGCCAAACGGGTGGTTTGCGCAAATTTCAGCAATTTGGCGCGCCAGCCGCCGACCAGCGGCGAGTCCATCAGCACCACGCCGCCCATGGTTTTGCCGCCCAGCACCGGGTGCTGGCAGGCCGTCATCAGGCTCAAAAAACCGCCGAGTGAGTGGCCCGCCAAAAACACGGGGCCTTGGTGCAGACCCGCCTGCTGGGCAATGAATTCGGCCAGTTGCGTCACCAGATGCGGCCAGTTTTGTGTGACGGGATAGCGCGGGTCGTGGCCCAGCCGCTCCAGGGCGCGCACCTCATAGCCCAGGCGCGAGAGCTCGACCAGCATCACCGAATAGGTGCTGGCGGGAAAGCTGTTGCCGTGCGAAAAAATCAGCAGGGGGCGTTCGGCAGGCGGTTTCGCCAGGTGGCTGATGGCGTCGCTGGAAAAATGACGCATGGCTTAAATCAATTTTTCGTTTTCGTTGCCCAGCTTGCGCAGCGCCTGGCTGCGGCCACCGGCCACGCGCAGTGGCACGTCGGTGGCGGCGTCGTCCCAGGTCGGGTCTTCGATGCTGTCAAACACCTCGCGCAGCTTGTTGCCCCAGCCGCCGCGCAGCATTTTCAAATACGGGTTGTTCTCGTCAATGCACACAATCATGTCGGTTTGCAGGCTGTCGGCCTCATACACCACCAGGTCCAGCGGCAGGCCGACCGAGAGGTTGGACTTGAGGGTTGAGTCCATCGACACCAGCGCGCATTTGGCGGCCTCGGGCAGTGGCGTGCCGGGGCTGATGACGCGGTCCAGCACCGGCTTGCCGTATTTGGACTCGCCGACCTGGAAGTAGGGCGTCTCGGCGGTGGACTCGATGAAGTTGCCGGCCGAGTACACCTGGAACAGGCGCATGCCCTCGCCTTTGATCTGGCCGCCAAAAATCAGCGAGACATTGAAATCCACACCCGAGTGTTTGAGCGCCACCGCGTCGCGCTCGTGCACATGGCGCACCGCCGCGCCGAGCACGCGGGCGGCGTCGAACATGCTTTTGGCGTTCCAGATCGTGATCGGCGGGCTGTCGGCGAACTCTTTGAGTTGCTCGACCTGCAAGATCTCGCGCACCGATTGGCTGATGCTGAGGTTGCCCGCCGACAGCAGCACCATGAAACGGTCACCCGGCTTTTCATAGACGATCATTTTGCGGAAGGTGCTGATCTGGTCGAGGCCGGCGTTGGTGCGCGAGTCAGAGAGGAACACCAGGCCGGCGTTGAGTTTCATGGCGACACAATAAGTCATGGGCGGTCCGCTAATTTTTTGAGGAGGTACAGCGCTTCAAGCGCCTCACGTGGGCTTAAAGCATCGGGGTCGATTGTGCCTAAAGCGGTTTCTACCGGGCTGGCCTCGGGCACGGGCACGGCCGGCGGTGCGGCGAACAAATCGACCTGCTCGCGGCTGGCGGTTTGCTGCGCTTCGAGCGCCGCCAGGGCGTGGCGCGCATGGTTCACCACTGGGGCGGGCATGCCGGCCAGCCGCGCCACCTGGATGCCGTAGCTGCGGCTTGCCGGGCCGGGTTCTATGGCGTGCAAGAAAACAATGTCAGCGCCTGCACCGGTGCCGGTCTCTGCCGCGCTCACATGCACGTTTTGCGCCGCATGGTGGCGCACGGGCAATTCGGTGAGTTCAAAGTAATGCGTGGCAAACAAGGTGAAGGCCTGGGTTTTGTCATGCAGATGCGCCGCAATACTGCCGGCCAGCGCCAGGCCATCAAACGTGGAGGTGCCGCGGCCGATTTCGTCCATCAGTACCAGGCTTTGCGCGGTGGCGCTGTGCAGGATTTGCGCGGCTTCGGTCATCTCCAGCATGAAGGTGGACTGGGCGTTGGCCAAATCATCGGCCGCGCCGATGCGGGTGTGGATGGCGTCGATCGGCCCCAGCGTGCACGCCTGCGCAGGCACATCGCTGCCGATGCTGGCCAGCAGCACGATCAGCGCCACCTGCCGCATGTAGGTGGACTTGCCGCCCATGTTGGGGCCGGTGATGACTTGCATGCGCTGCTTGGGGCCGAGGTGGCAGTCATTGGCAATGAAAGAGCCCTTGCCAGTTTCTGCCAGCCGCGCCTCGACCACCGGGTGCCGCCCCTGCGTGATGGCGATGCACGGGTGGTCCACAAACTGCGGCGTGCACCAGCCCAGCGTAGATGAGCGTTCGGCCAGCGCGCACAGCGCGTCCAGGCTGGCCAGGGCAGCCGCCAGCCGGCTCAGGGCGGGTACATGGGCTTGCAGCGCGTCCAGCAGCTGCTCGTACAAAAACTTCTCGCGCGCCAGTGCCCGCTCCTGCGCGCCCAGAGCCTTGTCCTCAAAGGTTTTCAGCTCGGGCGTGATGAAGCGCTCGGCGTTCTTCAGGGTCTGGCGGCGGCGGTAGTCGGACGGCACATTGCCGAGTTGGCCTTGCGTGATTTCAATGTAGTAACCGTGCACGCGGTTGAACTGCACTTTTAGGTTGGCGATGCCGGTGCGGGCTTTTTCACGCGCCTCCAGTGCCAGCAGGAAATCATCCGAATGGGTTTGAATGGCGCGCAGTTCGTCGAGCTCCGCGTCCAGCCCCGGCGCGATCACGCCGCCGTCGCGCAGCTGTGCCGCAGGCTCTGGCAACAGGCTGCGCTCCAGCAAGGCCGCACAGGCCGCTGGGGGGGCTAAATTCACCGAAATATCAGCCAAATAGGCTTCTTGCCCTAGTAGAAGCTGCCCGAGGCGCTCTGTTTTCAGGAGTGTCTGCTGCAAGGCCACCAGCTCACGCGGCCGCACCTGGCGCAGCGCAATGCGCGCGCCAATGCGCTCGACATCGCTGACATGTTTGAGCTGCCCGCGCAGCGGCTGCACCAGGCGCTGGCGCAGCGCGGCAATCGCGCCGTGGCGGGCCTGCGCCTGCGCGCGAGCGCGCGCCGGGGCCAGCAGCCAGCGCCTGAGCTGGCGGCTGCCCATGCTGGTCTGGCAGGTGTCCAGCAGGCTCAGCAAGGTCGGCGCGTCTTTGCCGCTCAGGGTTTGCGTCAGCTCCAGATTGCGCTGGGTGGTGGCGGGCAGTGCCAGCAGGTCGCCTGCGCGTGCCACAGCCAGCGCCTGCACATGGCTGAGCGCGCGGCCCTGGGTGTGTTCGGCATAGGCCAGCAACGCCGACGCGGCGGCGTGTGCCAGCGCTGCGTCCTGCGCGCCAAAGGCTTGCAGGCTGGCCGTGCCCAACTGCTCGCAGAGCTTGCGCTGGCCCAGCCCGGCATCGAACTGCCAGGCCGGGCGGGGTGTCAAAGCAAAAGTCAGCTGGGCTTGCAGCAGCTGCTCAAAAGCCAGTGCCACTTCAGCGCTGTAGATCACCTCGGAAGGCCCGATTCGCGCCAGCCAGCCGGGCAGATCATCGGGCGAGCACTCTGCCAGTTGAATCACGCCTTGTGTCAGCGCCAGCCAGGCCAGGCCCAGGCTGCCATTCGAACGATGACGCGGGCCCATGTGGATCGCCAGCAGGGTGGCGTCTTGCTTGTCGGCCAGCAGCCCCGCATCGGTCAGCGTGCCCGGTGTCACGACCCGCAGCACCTTGCGCTCGACGGGGCCTTTGCTGGCACCAACTTCGCCAACCTGCTCGCAAATCGCCACTGACTCGCCCAGCTTGACCAGCCGCGCCAGGTAGCCGTCGACCGCATGGAACGGCACACCCGCCATCGAAACCGGCAGCCCCGCCGATTGCCCTCGCTGTGTGAGCGTGATGCCCAGCAGCCGCGCCGCCTTCTCGGCATCGGCATAAAAGAGCTCATAAAAATCGCCCATGCGGTAGAACACCAGCGTGTCCGGGTACTCGGCTTTGATGGCCAGGTACTGGGCCATCATGGGGGTGTGGGCAGGGCTGCCTACGGGCGTGGTGCCATCCCCAGCTGATGCTGGGGCAAGGGGTTTAGCCATCAGTTCGCTGGCTTCTTTTCATTCGGGGCGGGTGGTGGCTGCTCCTGCCCATGCCCCAGCCGCTGCATCGCGCGGCGCAGAAAATCAAACTGCTCATCCACGCCGCGGCAGGTTTTGCAAATCACCAAATGCAGCCGCAGGCGGGCCCGCTCGGCGGGTGGCAGCCGCTGGTCTCGGCCGTCGCTGAGCAGGCGCGAGACCTCCTGGCAATCGGGTAGCAGCAGGCTCATGGTTTTGCGGTGAACCAGGTGGTTTCAAGGCAGGCGCGCAATTGCATGCGGGCGCGGTAGAGCATTTGGCTGCAGTTGTTGGCGGTTATGCCGAGCTCACTGCAAATATCGTCGGTATCACGCTCCAACCATTCGCGCATGGTGAAGACGCGGCCAATTTTGGGCGGCAGACGGTCAATGCAGGTTTGCAGCACTTCAAAAAACTGGTTTTGCTGCAAGGCCTGCTCGGGCTGCTGCCACACCG
>JBJXED010000164.1:0-24715 GCA_046155225.1 Burkholderiaceae bacterium | reverse complement strand
GCATTGCATGGGCGTGGTGGCACCGGTAGATTTTGTGAGTTTTGAAGACACGACCGCCCGATTCACCGCTGAATGGCTGACCATTGCGGCCAAGCATTCAAGGAGCAAGTGAGATGCAAAAAACAACGGTTCGCACCAGTACGCCAGAAGAATTCTTTGCCCGCGCTAAGAGCACGGCGCGGCAACTCGACCGAAACGAAACCATTGAGCCGGGCCTGACGATTTCTTTTGAAGACCCCAAAGCCATGTTCAACACGCTAAGCGACAGCCGCCGCAAGCTGATGGCGCAGGTTATGCGCAGCCAGCACTCGGTCAGCGAGCTCACCCGCAGCCTGCAACGTGACCGCGCTGCCGTGGCAAAGGACATTGTTTTCTTGGAGAACGCCGGGCTACTGATTTCGGAAAAGCGCGTTAATCCGGGACACGGGGTGGAGAAGGTAGTGCGGAGTGTGGCGACAAGGATTGAGTTAGTGGCTTCACTGGGCTAGTTACAAGCGATTTTCATCAAGGATGACCGACGGATTCTGTAATTTCGATGCACCTCGACCGCCTTTTTCGGACAAAATTTTTTGTATTTCTATGGCTCAGCGTTGCGCTAGTGGCCGGAAGACTTGGTAGCCTATATGCAACGGAGTTTGCGCAATCTGAAGCCATTTTTTATACCTCAGACTTAGATCAACCGACATACTGCGATATGAGTGGGCCACTGACGTTAGAAGCTTGCGCACTGACCAATAAAGTATTGGCTGAAGACTATTATTTACGCGCAGTAGCGATTCGATATCCTGCGACGCAACGGCTTCAAGTCCAAACCAAACTTTACAACCGAATAAAGAGGAAATGCGACCGTGTCCTCGCTGCTGCGTACAAAAGAAATGGCGACGGCACGATGAATAATGTTGAGAGGCAGGGATGCGAGCTTCGCGAGTTTCATGAAGCAGCTAATTCCTTAACGAGGCGAATCGAGAAACCTGATGTCATCCCGTACAACTCAAACCGCGCCCCTAAATATTGCAACGCGAAAGGTGGCTTAGGTTTTGGTTGCACATTTGCAAATCTAAGATTAGCAACAGACTTCATGTATCGCATCACTTCAGAAAAGGTGCCGCCCGATTTGACTGGCGAAGCACGAACTTCCATGGTTAAACAAGCCGAACTAAAGTGTACGGTTACTGCCAGTCACATCAAAGATAAAACAGATCCAGCCAGTGACCCGCTTGCAGATAATTTTCACTGTATCCACACGGAGTTACACAAGATGGCTGTGCAACTCCTGCGCTGAAATGCCCAACTAAAAACGCATTTCAATACGTCTTGTAAGGCAAAAACTTCCCCGACAGCACCACATTCACGCGGTCGCCCTTGGGGTCGGGCTGGCGCTGGATGTCCATGGAAAAGTCAATGGCACTCATGATGCCGTCGCCGAATTCTTCGTGGATGAGTTCTTTGATGGTGGTGCCGTAGACGCTCACAATTTCATACCAGCGGTAGATCAGCGGGTCGGTCGGCACGGGGCTGCTGAGCGAGCCTTTGTAGGGCACGACTTGCAGCCACTTCTGCTCTTCAACGGTCAAACCGAAAATTTTCCCCAGCACCTTGGCTTGCGCCGGTGTGGCGGTCATCTGGCCCAGGCAGAGCGCGGTCGTCCATTCTTTGGACGCGCCCACTTTGGTGGCCACGTCGGCCCACTGAATGCCTTTGCTGACTTTGGCGGTGATGATTTTTTCGGTAACTTCCAGACGGTTCATGCGTGTCTCCTGTTTGGGGGTGGGTGAATTGGAAATACAAACTCAGTGCTCGGCACCCGCTTTGGCGCGGGACACCAGAAAATCAACAATGTGGTTGCGCATCTCGTAGTAGCCGGGCAAGTGGTGCAGACCGGCACGGGTGCGCTCGCGCGGCAAGTGGTTGGTAACCACCTCGGCAATACCGCCAGGGGTGTAACCGTTGGCGTTCTCCGAACCGTTGCTCATCAGCAAAATGCGGTCGGCCAGCAAAATGGCTTCATCAACATCGTGCGTGATCATGAACACGGTCTGGTGCGTGGCCCGCACTATGCCCATGAGTTCGTCCTGAATCGTGCCGCGCGTGAGCGCGTCTAGCGCGCCAAACGGCTCGTCAAGCAGCAGCATCTTGGGCTGGATGGCAAAGGCCCGCGCGATGCCCACGCGCTGCTTCATGCCGCCGGAGAGTTGCGACGGCTTTTTGTCGATCGCGGCTGATAGGCCGACCATACCGACAAACTTTTCCACCTGCTCGGCCACTTGCTCCTTGGTCCACTCAGGCCAGCGCGAATTAACGGCAAAGGCAATGTTCTTGCGCACGGTGAGCCAGGGCATCAGCGCGTGGCTTTGAAACACCACACCGCGCTCTAGGCTCGGGCCGACCACTTCGCGGTGGTCCATGAACACATGGCCGCTGGTGGCGACATCGAGCCCCGCGAGCACATTCAGGATGGTGGTTTTGCCGCAGCCCGAGTGGCCAATGATGCAGACAAACTCGCCTTTGTCCAGTGCAAAAGACACGTCGGCAAACACCGGCTTGTTGGCCACAAAAGCCTTGCCGAGTTTTTCAATTTTCAGGAAACCGTCCCCACCGCCCTGCTTTTTCTGCGCCGCTTGCTGCGCAGCCAGCGCGGTTTGCGATTGCGCTTCGTTCCATGCGTTCATGTTTTTATTCAATATAAGTAATCAGGCGCTGGAAGCGCGCGAAGGTCAGGTCCAGCAACATGCCCACCACACCGATGACGCCAATGGCGAAAATCACGTTCGTGAGCGACAGGTTGTTCCACTCGTTCCATACAAAGTAGCCAATACCGGTGCCGCCGACCAGCATTTCGGCCGCGACAATCACCAACCAGGCAATGCCCATGCTGATGCGCATGCCCGTGAGGATGGTCGGTGCCGCAGCAGGCAGGATCACCAAAAATGCTTTGCGCATCGGGCTGACTTCCAGCGTGGCGGCCACATTCAGCCACTCGCGCTTCACGGCGGAAACGCCAAACGCGGTGTTGATCAGCATGGGCCAGACCGAGCAGATGAAGATCACAAAAATACCGCTGATCGACGAATCTTTGATGGTGTAGAGCGCCAGCGGCATCCAGGCCAACGGGCTGATGGGTTTGAGCACCTGGATGAAAGGGTCGAACGCCTGGCGCAGCAGCGGGCTCATGCCAATCACAAACCCCAAAGGTATCGCCACCAGCGCCGCCAGCAAGAAGCCCAGGCCCACACGCGCCAGCGAGTGGCCCAGCTGTATCAGGATGCCTTTGTCATTCGGGCCGTTGTCATAGACCGGGTTGGTGACATGGCCCCAGATGGTGCTGCCCATTTGCGCCAGCGTGGGAAAGCCCGTGGTCTTGCTGTTCGTGTTCGCCCCTGCCGCGTCTTTGCCCAAGAGCTTGTTGTACTCAATCTGCTCGGCCGTCAGCGTTAGCTTGGGCGTATTGGCCGCGGCACCGCCACTGGGCAGCGTGGCGGTATACCAGATGCCCAGGATGGACAGAAAAATCAAGGCTGTGACGAGGCCTGCCCTGAAGTTGAGTGTTTTCCACATGGCGTGTTTCTCTATGGCGCTTGGGCGGGTAGCCCGTGTTGTGAATGCCGGGATTCCCTCACCCCAGCCCTCCCTCGCAAAGGGAGATGGGGCAAAAAATGCTTTCGGATGCGTTAAGCCGCAATTTTGTTGATGGCAAAGCTCTTGACATACTCGTCGGGCTTGGCGGGGTCAAACTCCTTGCCCATGATTTTGTATTTCTTGTAGGCCCCCTCGGGCGGCGTGAAGCCGGCAATCTTCATCTGCTTTTTGGCGTCGGTTAGCAAAAACACTTTCTCGGCGATCTGCTTGTAATTCACGTCACCCTTGATGTAGCCCCAGCGCTTCATCTGCGTCATGATCCACACCGCCATGCTCTGCCAGGGCACCGGGTCAAAGTTGGCCCGGTCGGGCACATTCTTGATGCCGCCCAGGCCGTCGGCGAATTTGCCGGTGAGCACCTGCGCAATCACCGTCTCGGGCTGGTTCAGGTATTGGGTGGGGGCAATCACCTTGGCCATCAGTTCGCGGTCTTTCGGGCTGCTCGCGATGAAGGACGCACTCAATATGGCACGGTAGAGCGCTGCAAACGTGTTCGGGTTTTGCTTGATGAAGTCGTCTGACACGCCAAACGCGCAGCAGGGGTGACCGTCCCAAATTTCCTTGGACAGGATGTGGATGAAGCCAATCTCGTCATACACCGCACGCTGGTTAAACGGATCGGGGCCGAGGAAGCCGTCAATATTGCCCGCGCGCAGGTTGGCCACCATCTCGGGCGGCGGCGTAACGCGGATTTGCACATCGGTGTCGGGGTTGATGCCGTTTTCTGCCAGGTAGTAGCGCAGCAAAAAGTTGTGCATGCTGTATTCAAACGGCACGGCAAATTTGAAGCCCTTCCAGCCCTTGGGGTCGCGGTTGTTCTTGTGCTTGTTGGCCAGCGTGATGGCCTGGCCGTTGGTGTTCTGGATGCTGGCCACATTCATGGCAATCGGATTCGAGCCGATGCCCATGCTCATGGCAATCGGCATGGGCGAGAGAAAGTGGCTGGCGTCATGCTCCTTGTTGATCATCTTGTCGCGGATCAGGGCCCAGCCAGCGGTCTTGTTGAGCTGCACGGAGAGGCCTTCTTTCTTGTACAGCCCCAGCGGGTCGGCCATGATGAGCGGGCTGGCACAGGTAATGGCGATAAAACCGATCTTGAGGTCTTTTTTCTCCAATGCGCCCTTGTCTTGCGCCATCGCCTGCATCGCGCCGATCGGCAGCAACGAGGCGATCGCGGCGCGGGCGGTGTTGCTGCCCACCGCGCGCAGAAAATTGCGCCGCACCTCATCAACAGGAAACAGCGCCTTGATCAAGGCCGCTTCCATGAAGTTGTTGCCCATCTGCTCTTGTGACAAGGCTGCGGCAGCGGCTTGGCCGTGCGCCTCGGGCGCGTGGTCCTCGCCGCAGCCGCAGCGCAGCATCAAGGGGCGGTCAGCGTTGTAAGGGTCATGGCTGGCCGATGCTGTGGCGCTGCCTGCAGCCGTGGCGGAAGCGGGTAGTAGGGACATGGAACACCTCGTTAGGGAGTGAAGCCATGACTTACGCAAGGGCCGGGCCTGATTGCGTGCCGGTCAGGCCGTTTCACGCCAGGACGCCCAAATTGCCGCGCCTGCAACTTCACAGCGTAGGGCTGGCACTACAAACCCCGCTGGTTGACCGGTGCCAGCGGCGCTAAAACCGGGTGTTGGCATGGCGCTGCGCATACAAAGCCAGCTCCACATCGTTCTTGGCGCCGGTTTTTTCCAGAATTCGGGTTCGGTAGGTACTGACCGTATTCGGTGCAATTTTCAGCTGCGCACCAATTTCGCTCACGCTACAGCCCTGCGTGAGCAAACGGAACACCTGGTGCTCGCGGTGCGACAGCGCCTCGGGGCCAGGTTTGCTGCCCACCGCGGCCGCCAAGGCTTCGGCCGTGCTGGCGGTGACGTACACCCCGCCCGCCGCGACTTTGCGCAGTGCTGCCAGCATGTCGGCCTCATCCGCGCTTTTGTTCAAGTAACCCGAAGCCCCCAGCTTGAGGCAGCGCACCGCATATTGTTTTTCAGGGTAGGTGGACAGCATGAGCACCGGCAAATCAGGGTGCTGTTGTTTCAGGTGCTGGAGCAATTCGAGCCCGTCGCGGCCCGGCAGGGCAATGTCCACGAGCAACACATCCAGCGCCGCCGCGCCGAGCCGTGCAATCTGCGCCAGCGCGTCCTCCGCGCTGGCGGCTTCGGCAAGCACCTGCATGTCGCTCGCGTCGGCCAGCATCTGTTTGATGCCCTCGCGCACGATGCGGTGGTCGTCACAGATCAAAATCCGGATCATGCCTGCACGCTGCCAGGAGCTGGAAGTGGCACCGTTTGCTCTTTATTTAAGAGCGGTATGTGCAAGCAAAACGTTGACCCCAAGCCTAAAGTACTCGAAATTTCGAGAGTACCGCCAAAATGCCGGGCCCGTTCGCGCATGCCCATCACGCCGTAGGCGCTGCGCGCCTCGAACGCGCCTGGCGAGGCACCCGCACCGTTGTCACGCACGGCCATAGTGATGTGCTCACTGTTTGCGGCAATGTGCACGGTGATCGCACTGGCCTTGGCGTGCCGGCCGACGTTGCTGAGCATTTCCTGAAAGATGCGGAACACGGCAATGGCCAGCGGCTCGGGCAGGGCCAGGTGGTCGTCAACCTGCAGCGCCCAGTCGCAATGCAACTCGGCGCTGCTGGCGAACTCGTGCGCCTGCCATTCCAGCGCCGCCCACAGGCCCTGGTGATCCAGGATGCTGGGGCGCAAGTCGGTGATGATGCGGCCGACGTTGTCCACCGCCGTCTCGATCAGATGGCTCATGTTCTGGCATTTGCCGCGCATCGCCTGGTGCAGGTTTTGGGCGGCAGCGGCATCGCCCGCAGGCGCCTGGCCCGGCGGGGCGCTGGGCGAATCGAGCGCACCCAAACGCTTGCCCAGCCAGTTCACATCCATTTTCAAGGCCACCAGCAAGCTGCCCAATTCGTCATGCACCTCGCGCGCAATGCGGGTGCGCTCGTCCTCGCGCACGGTGTGGGTGTAGGCCGAGAGTTCGCGCAGTTGGGCCAGCGCTGCAGACAGCTCCTGTGTGCGCTCACTCACCCGCAGCTCCAGCTCCTGCTTGGCTTTGTGCAAGGCATCCGCGGTGCGCCTGCGTTCGGTGATGTCGACAAAAGTGATGACCGCGCCGCGCACTTGGCCGGCATCCAGAATCGGGTAGCTTGAATACTCCACCGGGAAGGCGCTGCGGTCACGCCGCCAGAACACCTCGCTGTCGATACGGCACGGCAGGCCCTGGCGGAAGGCCTTGAAAATCGGGCAATCGACTTCGGCATAGTGCGCGCCGCAACTGTGCGAGTGGTGCGCCAGTTCATGCATGTTCCGGCCCAGGACCTCGCCCGCTTCCCAGCCCAGCATCTGCGCGGCGGCGCGATTCACAAACATGCAGCGGCCGTCCAGGTCAATGCCAAAAATCCCCTCGCCGGTCGATTCAAGCAGCAGCCCGAGCTGGTGCTGCCACCAATGCCCGGCGTCAGGCCCGTGCGCCGACTCAATTTGCATGGCGACAAGCGGCGGCCCGGAATTCATGCGTTGCTTCATACGCTTCTATTAGCAAGCCCCGCGTCAGAATGGTGCGCACAACGGTGGTGCAGGTTATAGGCTATTTGCCAAGCGCTCACTGCGCCCCGTGGCCCGTCACAGCCCCAAATCGCTCAAACCGGGGTGATCGTCGGGGCGGCGGCCCAGCGGCCAGAAGAATTTGCGGTCGCCCTCTTTGATCGGCAAATCATTGATGCTGGCAATGCGCCGCTGCATGAAGCCGTACGCATTGAATTCCCAGTTTTCGTTGCCGTAGCTGCGAAACCATTGGCCCGAATCGTCGTGCCATTCGTAGGCAAACCGTGCGGCGATCCGGTTGCCAGTAAAGGCCCAGACTTCCTTGATCAACCGGTAGTCGAGCTCTTTGGCCCATTTGCGCTGCAAAAACGCCTTGATCTCGGCCTGCCCTTGGGGGAATTCAGCGCGGTTGCGCCAAACCGTGTCGGCGGTGTAGACCAAGATCACTTTTTCCGGGTCGCGCGTGTTCCAGGCGTCTTCGGCCATGCGGGCTTTTTTGGCGGCGGACTCGGCATCAAAAGGCGGCACAGGGGGTTTGGTTTCCATGAAATCCTCCAAAACTAAAGCGGTGGCTGCGGCTGCAACCGGTGGTTGATGTTATCGGCAATCGGGCGCAGCGCTGGGCCTGAAAGCCGAGGGCAAAAAGCCCTTTTTCAGCACTTCAAAATTCATAGCGCATCCGGCAAGCTTTACCTTGGCCAGCGGCATAAAACGCTTAAAAACAACGGGAATTAAGCGTTTGGGCTCAATTTTGGGCGGCAAGCTTGCCGCCTCAAGTGCTGGCATCAACGCTGCGTAAACTGGCCGCCATGAGCACTTCCAGCGCAAGACCCACCGCCCCCGCCAATTTCCCGCGCAGGATTTTGTTGGCGGTTTGCGGACTCAACCCGCAAATCGTCACCGAACCCTTGTACGCGCTGATTGCAGACACGCGTGGCTGGAGCACTTTGTTTATCGCAGCGTTCGCGCGTTGCATGGGGAACTGGCCTTGCGCGACAAGGCAGCCAATTTCGTGGTGCTGGACCGGGATGGCGTCAAGAACGAGATGGACGTCGCCTTCATGGCACGCAACCGACTGTTTGTCATCGAATGCAAAACCGCGCGAATGGACGCAGAACAACACACTGAGGCTAATGACACCTTGTTCAAGCTGGCCGAAGTATGTCGCCGCGTTGGCGGTCTCGGAACACGCGGCATGCTGGCCAGTTATCGACCTTTGCGGGACGCCGAAAAGAAATTAGCGAGCGCCTTGAACATTGATCTGGTCTGCGGCACAGAGTTGGCACGGCTGGATGAAAAAATCAAAGTCTGGGTCAAGGGCAAGCGCGTCTGAGGTTTACCGCGTAACTCGCGTCCCAATCAACCGCACATCCAACCCCGGCACCCGCTCAAACACCTGATCGCCCGTTACAAAGACCACCGGCTGTTCCAAGGTGAGTGCGCTTGCAGCTTGCAGCGCATCAGGCGTCTTGAGGCCATAGCGAGCGCGGATTTCTGTGGCCATGCCCACCACGGCAGCGCTCAGCTCCTGCACCCGCACCGCGCGGAAAAAATCGTCATAGCGCTGCAGCAAAACCTGATTGCGCTCGCGCAGTGGTTTGACCCGGCATTCCAGCAACGTTAGCCTCGACACCGCCAGCGCTGGTGCAGTCTGGTCTTGCGTCAAGTGGACAATCAGATCATCCGCAGACTGCTTGAAATTGGGATGCCCCTCAAAGCGATAAATCAGCACGCAGGCATCGAGAAACACCGTCACCGCTCGCTCCAACCCTCGCGCAACTCTGCAAGCCGTTGCTGCATCGCAGCGTCATCCAGCATCCCAGGCTCAGGCCCCAGCGGCTGGCTGAGGAAAATGTCCAAAGCACTCGCCGAATCCATCTGCACCGCTTGGCCAGCTTGCCGACACAACCTAGCATAATCGGCCTCCAGCAGCACCACCGCGCTCGGGCGGTTGCGCTTCATCAAGTGCACCGGGCCGCGAGCTAATGCCGTCTCCAGCACTGCAAAGCCACTGCGTTTAATTTCCGCGACGGTGATGACGTTCATTTGGCCTCTTTTCGGTACTGATAACAGTATTAATTTTAGCCCTACTCACGTTTTCTGCGCAAGCTTGTCAAAGCCCCCAAGTCGGCCCAAAACCGCAACCATTTGCAAGCCAAGGTATTCGACGGGACCAAAAACCAGCCCTGAATTCAAAGGGATTAAGACGTGAAAAAGACCCACACCCCCAAGGGAGCCTACCGCTATTCCCCCAAACCAGTGCAAGACTACGACCTAAACTTGGGAGGCTTGCTGGTCGGGCCAGGCCAGTCTCCCTTTCTTGCCGGAAGTTTTGAAGCGTGGAATCTTGCCTACCTGTCGCATGACTTCGAGGCCGAGCCCGTCCACCCCAATCCCGGCTTTACAACCGCGTGCCGCGCTACCACCAACTACTTCCTGGACCAGGGGGTTGTAGACCTCATTGGCAACGGCCCGGCCCACATGAAAGTGCAGGGTCTGCTGCGCCGCAACCCGGAGGATTTTCTGCGGGCCTTGACCCGCCACCCCAACCATAAAAAAACCGCGCTCTACCTCTTGCTGGGCGCGACCTGGATAGGAATAATGCAGTCCCGCCTTGACCAGTGCGCAAGAAACCCGGCCAAAGTTCTCCTTGAGAGCATGGACTTGGAGCCGACTGATTTTGCGCTGGCCGAGTCAGTTCTCTCCAAGTTTTAACCCAGGAGCCCGCTTTGGGCGTCCGCCCTTTGACGTGGACGCCGGCCAGTTCAGCGTGCTCAACACCTACGGCAGCGAGCCCCGCCACGGTTATTGGTGGAAGTTTGGTAGGGGGAAAACCATCGGCGCAGTAACCCACACGCTGCACCTTAAAAGCACTTTGAAATCTATAGCGCCTTTGGCAAGCTTTACCTTGGCCAGCGGCATAAAACGCTTAAAAAATAGCGGTAAGGCGCGTTTTAGAACTTTCCCAGCGCCTCCAGCACCTGCGCCAGCGCCTGCCCATACGCCGCCAGCAGCGCCTGGCCTTTTTCAGCGCTGGCTTGCCGCGCATCGCCGGCGGCGCCAGCGGGGTTCAAGTCCTCGGCGGCCCAGGCCAGTTTGACGCCGTTTTGGGCCAGCACGGGGTGCGCACTGGCGCGTTGCTGGCTAGCCGAAACAAAGTTTTCCAGCGCATGCGGCCGCACCAGCTGCGGTGCCAGCGCCAGCATGAGCGAGGTCTCCAGCGCGCCGGCGTGCGCGCCAAAGCGGTGTTCTTCGGGCGTGAACAGCGCCTGCACTTCTGGCGGCAGCGCCAACTGGAAGGTGTTGACCAGCCAGACCTGCAAGCCGCAGCGCGCGCGCAATTCGCGGCCCACGATGTCCATTGACGAGACATTGCCGCCGTGCGAGTTCAGCAGCACCAGTTTGCGCACGCCCACGCCCGCCACGCATTCGCCCAGCGCTGTCCAGCAGTGCAGCAGCGCGTCAAAAGGCAGGGTGAGCGTGCCGGGGTAGGCGACGTGCTCGATGCTGCGGCCCACGCTTTGCAGCGGCAAAAACAGCGCGGGCAGCGCCGCGGGCAGGTGCGGCAGGGCGGCGGCAATGATGCCGCCGAGCAGCGCGCAGTCCACGTTCAAGGGCAGGTGCGGGCCGTGCTGCTCGGTGGCCGCCAGCGGCAGCACCGCCAGCAATTGCGCGGCTGCGCCGTTTTGCTGCAACTGCGCAAAGTCGGCGCTGCACAGCTCGGCCCAATAGCGCGATGGCAAGGGCGCTGGCGTGGGCAATAGGGAGGCGGATTTGAGTTCCATGCGCTATCTTAGTAAAGTCTGCTGCGCAAAGCCGCCGCTGCTGGGGAACTTCAAACACCGCCCGGCCCTCCTATGCGGGCTAACTAACTTAATGATGCACCCTTATTTCCCCTTCCGACTCAAAGCCCTGCTGGCCATGGCACTGCCTGCCGCGTGCTTGCTGCTTTTGCTGTCACTTGCTGGCGCCCCCGCCTGGGGCCAGGGCAGCGTCAGCAGCAGCGCGAAAAGTGTGGTCACCAGCGAGCGTGTGCGGGCCGAGTTGATGGCCTATGCGCCGCAGGGGGTAGGCCCTGGCAAAACGGTCTGGGTCGGCTTGCAGTTGCAGCACATCCCCGAGTGGCACACCTACTGGAAGAACGCCGGGGACTCGGGCTTGCCGACGCAGCTGCAATGGAGCCTGCCGCCCGGCGTGGTGGCGGGCGAGATCGCCTGGCCGGTACCGAAAAAGATCCCGATCGGCGCACTGGCCAATTACGGCTACGAGGGCACGCTGCTGCTGCCGGTACCGCTGACCCTCACCGCCGATTACAAGCCGCCGTTGCTGGGCGGTGACCTTGCCATCAAGCTCAACGCCGCCTGGCTGGTCTGCCGCCTGGAGTGCATCCCCGAAGACGGTGAATTCACGCTGCGCGTGCCGACGCAAGGCTCCTACGCCCTGCACAGCGCCGCGTTTGAGGCAGCATTTGCCGCGCAACCCCAACCCATCAACGGCGAGGCCAAGGTCGTGCTGTCGGCCACCTCGATCGAAGTTTCGGTGGCCGGGCTGCCCGCCGCAGCGCACGGCAAAACCCTCTCGTTCTTCCCGGAAACCGCCGAAGTGATTGAAACCGGCGCGCCCTATACCCAGGCCTGGCAGGGCGCGGTATGGACGGCGCAAATCCCGCTGGCAGCGCAGCGCAGCCAAAGCCCCAAGGTAATGCCGGTGGTGCTGGCGCTCAAAAACGAAAATGGTGACGGCTACGCCGGGGCTTGGGTCAGCCAGGCCCAGGTGCAGGGCAATTGGCCCGCCGTGGGTGCGCCCGGCGGCATCTCGCCGGCACTGGCCGAGGCGCTCAAGACCAACAACAACGCGGTGTCGGCGCAGAGCCTGCCGCCCAATGCCCAGGGGGCTGCAAGCTTGTCCTTGCTGGCGGCGTTGCTGGGCGCGCTGGTGGGCGGACTGATTTTGAATTTGATGCCTTGCGTCTTCCCGGTACTGGCCATCAAGGTGATGGGCTTTGCACAGCACGGCGGCAACCGGCGCGCGCACCGCCTCAGCGGCCTGGCCTACACCGCCGGGGTGGTGCTGTCGTTCCTGGCGCTAGCGGTGTTGCTGTTGGTGCTGCGCGCCGCCGGTGAGCAGCTCGGCTGGGGCTTTCAGTTGCAGTCGCCCTGGGTGGTAGCGGCGCTGGCCACGCTGTTCACGGTGATTGGCCTGAACCTGATGGGCTTGTTTGAATTTGGCCAGTTTCTGCCCAGCCGAGTGGCGACTTTGCAGGCCAAAAACCCGGCGCTCGACGCCGGCTTGTCGGGCGTGCTGGCGGTGGCGGTGGCCTCGCCCTGCACCGCGCCGTTCATGGGCGCGTCGCTCGGCCTCGCGGTGGCGCTGCCATGGTGGCAGGCGCTGCTGGTGTTTGCCTTTTTGGGCCTGGGTATGGCCTTGCCGTATTTGGCCGCCAGCCTGATTCCTGCGGTGGCCCGCGCGCTGCCGCGCCCCGGCGCGTGGATGGATACCTTCCGCAAGTTCATGGCCTTTCCGATGTTTGCCACCACCGCCTGGCTGGTCTGGGTGCTGGGCCAGCAAACCGGCATTGACGGCGCGGGGGCACTGCTGGCGCTGCTGGTCGCGCTGGCGATGGTGCTGTGGGGCGCTTCGCTGGCGGGCCGTTCGCGCACTGTGGTTGCTTCTATTTCCATAGCGTCACTGGCACTACTTACCTGGGCTATTGGCCCGAATGTCATTAAATTCAGTGATTTTTCGGCGCCTGCGGCCGCCAGCGCACCGGACGGCTGGCAAGCCTGGGAGCCGGGCCGGGTGGACCAGCTCCTGGCCAGCGGCCAGCCGGTGTTTGTTGACTTCACCGCCGCCTGGTGCGTGACCTGCCAGTACAACAAGAAAACCACCCTGGTCAACGCCGATGTGATGCGTGACTTTGCGGCCAAAAAAGTGGTGTTGCTGCGTGCCGACTGGACCCGGCGCGACCCAGCGATCACCGCCGCGCTTGGCCAGCTGGGCCGCAGCGGCGTGCCGGTCTATGTGTTTTATAAAAGCGGCCAGCCGCCGCAGGTGCTGTCGGAGATTTTGAGTGTTCCTGAAGTGCGCAGTGCTATTGCGAAGCTGTAACTTCGCGTGCCATTGCGAAGCTTTAGCTTCGCGTGGCGATTGGCAAGCGCCCGTGTTTTGTTCCTTGCGTTTCAACCCTTGAAAGGATGTTCACCATGTTGCGTCGTTCCCTGATTCAGTCTTCTTTCCTCGCTGTCAGCGCCAGTGCGCTGTTGCTCAGTGCCACACTGGCGCAAGCCGCCGCCACGGTGGGCCAGCCCGCGCCAGACTTTTCCGCCACCGACTTGTCGGGCAAAACCGTCAAGCTCAGTGACTTCAAAGGCAAGCACGTGGTGCTGGAGTGGGTCAACCCGAACTGCCCGTTCGTCAAAAAGCACTACAACTCCGACAACATGCAGGCGGTTCAGAAAGAGGCCACCTCCAAAGGCGTGGTCTGGCTGGCCATCAACTCCACCGAGCGCCAGAGCCAGGACTACATGACCCCCGCGCAGCTCAGCGCCTGGGTCAAGGAAAAATCCAGTCCCATGACCGCCATGCTGATGGACGAAGACGGCAACATCGGCAAAAACTACGCGGCCCGCACCACGCCGCACATGTACATCGTGAGCCCGCAAGGCACGCTGATCTATGCCGGCGGCATTGACAGCATCCCCTCGGGCCGTGTTGATGACATCAAAACCGCGACCAACTACATCAAGCAGGGCCTGAATGAAGCGCTGGCGGGCAAACCGCTGTCGGTGGCGACCAGTGCGCCGTACGGCTGCACGGTGAAATACAAGAGCTGAGCGCCGCAGCAATGCCCCAAGGCATTGCCCGCTCAACCTTTCCCGGCCCAGGCACGCCCTGGGCTTTTTTTCGCCTGCCACAATCAGTCTATGAGCACCCTATCCGCCCTGCCCCCGCTGCAAAACGACACCTTCCTGCGCGCCTGCCATCGCCTGGCCACGCCCCATACGCCCGTGTGGCTGATGCGCCAGGCCGGGCGCTACCTGCCCGAGTACTGCGCCACCCGCGCCAGGGCTGGCAGCTTCATGGGCCTGGCCACCAACCCGGATTTCGCCACTGAAGTCACGCTTCAGCCGCTGGCCCGCTACCCGCTGGACGCCGCCATTTTGTTTTCCGACATCCTGACCGTGCCCGACGCCATGGGCCTGGGCCTGTCGTTTGCGCAGGGCGAAGGCCCGCGCTTTGCCCATCCGGTGCGCAGCGAGGCCGACATCGCCACACTGCAGGTGCCCGACATGGCCAAGCTGCGTTATGTGTTTGACGCGGTCGCCTCCATCAGACGCGCCTTGCAAGGCAGCGTGCCGCTGATCGGTTTTTCAGGCAGCCCCTGGACCCTGGCGTGCTACATGGTCGAGGGCCAAGGCTCGGACGACTACCGCCTCGTTAAAACCATGCTGTACCAGCGCCCCGACCTGATGCACCAGATGCTGGCCATCAACGCCGACGCGGTAGCGCAGTACCTGAATGCCCAAATCGAGGCTGGTGCCCAGGCGGTGATGATTTTTGACAGCTGGGGCGGCGTGCTCGCCGACGGCGCTTTCCAGCAATTCAGCCTGGCCTACACCGCCCGCGTGCTGGCGCAACTGCACCGCACACACGGCGGCGCGCAGATTCCCCGGCTGGTCTTCACCAAGGGCGGCGGCCTCTGGCTAGACGAAATGGGCGGCCTGGACTGCGAGGTGCTGGGGCTGGACTGGACGGTGAACCTGGCCCAGGCGCGCGCGCGGGTGGGCGGCCAGGTTGGCGGGGCGGGCAAGGCCTTGCAGGGCAATATCGACCCGAACGTGCTGTTTGCCGATGCGCCGCAGATTGAGGCCGAGGCGCTCAGGGTGCTGGAGAGCTTTGGCCCGCCGCACACGGGCGCGGGCAGCGGCCCCACGCATATCTTCAACCTCGGCCACGGCATCAGCCAGTTCACCCCGCCAGAGCATGTGGCGGTGCTGGTGGCGGCGGTGCATGCGCATTCGCGCAGAATCCGCGGGCTGCAAAACGCCGTGCTTTGAGCCCAATAGGCCCGCATACTGTACGGGTATCCAAACGGGTAAGTACGGGGTACCTAGGTGGTTGACGATGCGAGATTTTTTGCACAGGCACTTGACTTATGCACAAAAATCTATCTCCCGGAGTGCTTCATGATTTTTTTCCAGAGGCTTTACTATCAACTCCGTAGCAATTTCAAGTTGTTGATTTATAAGAGATTTTATGATTTGCCTGAATTAGAGGCAATGCAGCCAAGCGCCCTGTTGATGCGGGTTTGCGGCGGGTCAAGGCAAACTGTCAACAAAGTTATCCACAGATTACATGAATCATTCACGATTCCTTTACAAATCAACCACTTAAGCTGCAATTGCGCTTTTTCACTTGAATAACCCGGTACAAACCCCCTCGGTGCAAGCACGGGTATGGCCGGTGGTGGTCGAGACGCCAGCACACACCGGCCTGGTCGGTCCGCTCAGCTATTTAAGTGAGTTGCCACTTGCGCCGGGCAGCCTGGTGCGTGTGCCTTTGGGCAAACGTGAAACCCTGGGCGTGGTGTGGGACGCCGCGCCTGAGAGCGCCGAGTCGCCGCCCTCCAGCAGCCTGCGGCCCGTCACTGCGCTTTTGGAAGGCTTGCCGCCATTGCCGGCACCGTGGCGACAATTGGTAACTTTCGCAGCCAGCTATTACCAGCGTTCTTTGGGTGAGGTCGCGCTGGCGGCGCTGCCGCCGTCCTTACGCAGCCTGACCCCAGCGCAGCTGACACGCCGACTCGGGCGCAAAAATCCGTCTGCGAGCGTCGCAGCGCCTGGCGCGGACGCACCCGCGCTGACACCGCAGCAGGCACACAGCCTGGCGCAGATCGCGCAGCACAGCGGGCCGTTTTTGTTGTTTGGTGCCACTGGCAGCGGCAAGACGGAGGTGTATCTGCACGCAGTGCACGCCGCGCTGACCAGTGATGCGCAGGCCCAGGCGCTGGTGCTGGTGCCTGAAATCAACTTGACGCCGCAGCTGCTGGCGCGTTTTGAGTCGCGCTTTGGTGCCGCTGCCGTAGCGTCCCTGCACAGCGGCCTGACGCCGGCGCAGCGGCTGGCGCACTGGCTGGCGGCGCACACTGGCCGCGCGCGGATTGTGCTGGGCACGCGCATGGCGGTGTTTGCGCCCTTGCCGCGGCTGCGCCTGATCGTGGTCGATGAAGAGCACGACCCCAGCTACAAACAGCAAGAAGGTGCGCGCTATTCGGCGCGGGACTTGGCGGTCTATCGCGGCAAACTGGAGGGGGCCAAGGTGATTTTGGGCTCGGCCACGCCATCGCTGGAGAGCTGGCACCACAGCCGGCCGCCGCAAGAGGGCAAGGCGGACAGCAGCGAGACCAGCGCGGGCGGCCGCTACCTGCGCCTGGCCATGCCGCAGCGGGTGGGTCAAAGCGGCGCGCATGGCTTTGCCCAACTGCGCCTGATCGACATGCGGCAGCAACCCCCAGGCACCGTGCTGGCCCCGCCGCTGCTGGAGGCCATCAGCGCACGCCTGGCACGGCATGAGCAGACGCTGCTGCTGCTGAACCGCCGCGGCTATGCGCCGGTGCTGGCCTGCGCCAGTTGCAACTGGAAGAGCCAGTGCCCGAACTGCAGCGCCTACCGGGTGTTTCACAAAAGCGGCCGCCTGCTGCGCTGCCACCACTGCGGCTTGGCCGAGCGCGTGCCGCGCGCCTGCCCGGCCTGCGGCAACGTGGACATCACGCCGCTCGGCCGAGGCACGCAGCGGCTGGAAGAAAGCCTGGCCGACTGGCTGGCGCAGCAGGCGCTGCCGGGTGGCCAGCCGCCCCGGCTGCTGCGCATTGATGCCGACGCCAGCCGCGCCGCAGGTGCCCTGGCGCAGCAGTTGGCGCAGGTGCATGCGGGCGAGGTGGACGTGCTGGTCGGGACGCAAATGATCGCCAAGGGGCATGACTTTCGCCGCGTCACGCTGGTGGCTTGCCTGGAAGCCGACGCCGCCTTGTTCTCGAGTGATTTCCGTGCGTCGGAGCGCCTGTTTTCGCTGCTGCTGCAAGCGGCCGGCCGGGCCGGGCGCGATGCCGGCCGCAGCGGCACCAGCGAGATGTGGATTCAGACCGCGCTGCCCGCGCACCCCCTGTTTGACGCACTGCGCCGCCATGACTACGCCGGGTTTGCGCAGCAACTGCTGGCCGAGCGCCAGGCCGCCGGGCTGCCGCCCTTTGCGTTTCAGGCACTGCTGCGCGCCGATGCCCGCAGCCAAACGCTGGCGCAGGACTTTCTGGCGGCGGCGCGGGCCCAGGCACTGGCCAGCGCAGCGCACCCCCGCGTCACGCTGTATGCGCCGGTGCCACTGCCGATGGCGCGAGTGGCCAATGTCGAGCGCGCGCAATTGCTGGTCGAGTCGCCCTCGCGCGGGGCGCTGCAAAGCTTTCTGCGCCAGTGGCAGCCGCAGCTGCACGCGCTGCGCAAACAGCCGGTGGGCAAGGGCGTGATTCGCTGGGCTGTGGATGTCGATCCGCTGGCGATTTAAGCGCGCTCAAAACCCTTGCGCATCAAATGCGGCGGGCAACCACAGCAGCTCGGGCTCCATCAGCACCAAATCAAAACGGCACGGCGGCAGGGTGCGCAGCCGCAGCAGGAAATGCCGCGCCGCCAGCACAATGCGGCGCTGCTTGGTTGCCCCGATGCTCGCCGCCGCGCCGCCGTGGCTGCGGCTGGCGCGCTGGCGCACCTCGACAAACACCACCGTGCCGTCGGGCGCTTGCATGACCAGATCGATTTCGCCGCCGCCGCGGCCGGGGGTTCGATAATTGCGGGCCAAAAGACGTAAACCTGCGGCTTGCAAATGGTCCAGCGCACGCTGCTCGGCGGCGTCGCCACGCACTTTGGTGGTGACAACGGCAACCGGTAGGGAATTTTTGAAGGGCACGGTGTGAACGAGTTTATGGGAAGCACGGCGGCAGGCCAAGCCGAAGGTTTGGGCCTGGCGCTGGCTGCTGCGCATGCCGCCTGCAGCCGCCAGCAACACCCCGGCGGCACGCTGTATATGGTGGCCACACCGATCGGCAACCTGGCCGACATCAGCCTGCGCGCGCTGCATGTGCTGGCGCTGGCCGACACCGTGGCCTGCGAAGACACGCGCCACACGCAAAGCCTGCTGCGCGCCTACGGCATCGACAAATCCGGCGCGCAATGCCTGGCGCTGCACCAGCACAACGAGGCGCAGGCCGCGCACACCGTCATTGAACGGCTGCAGCGCGGCCAGCGCGTGGCCTATGTCAGCGACGCGGGCACCCCCGCCATCAGCGACCCCGGCGCGCGACTGGTGGCCAGCGTGCAGGCTGCGGGCCTGCGGGTCTCGCCGCTGCCAGGGGCCAGCAGCGTGACGGCAGCGCTCAGTGTGGCCGGTTTGGCGGCGGCACAGGGCGCGCTGCCAGGCGGCGTGGCGGCCGAAAGTGGCAGCGGCGACGCCCACCCCCCGGCAGGTGCCCTGCCCGAGGGCTTTGTGTTTGCCGGGTTTCTCCCCAGCAAAGCGCAGGCACGCGAGGCCGCCATTGCGCTGCTGGCGCGCGAGCCGCGCGCCGTGGTGCTGCTGGAAGCGCCGCACCGCATCGAAGCGCTGGCTGCGGCGCTGGCGGTACTGGGGCCGCGCGAACTCACACTGGCACGTGAGCTGAGCAAGCAGTTTGAAGACATCGCCCGCCTGCCCGCCGCGCAGCTCAGCGCCTGGCTGGCAGCCCAGCCGCAGCGCACCCGCGGTGAATTTGTCCTGGTGCTGCACCCCAGCGCAGCCGCAGCGGCCGCCCCGGCACCCGACCGCTTGCTGGCGCTGCTGCTGGCCGAGCTGCCGCTCAAAACCGCCGTGAAGTTGGTCGCCGAGATCTCGGGCCAGCCGCGCAATGCGCTGTATGCACAGGCGCTGGGGTTGCAGGCGGCCGCCCTGGCCGAGGGCGGCTCGGCGACCTGAGCTTGGCGCGTCGCCAAATGCTACGTAATTAATAGCTATCCTGGCAGTATTTACCTTGGCCAGCGTTCAATATCACTCTAAAAATTCGTTAAAACGGCATTTTGACCCTTTCCGTAGGCTTGGCAGCGCCAGCCCAAGGGAAAACACGGGTCAAAACAGACCGGCTCGCAACGCGTAATTCGGCCCGAAATTCCTATAGTGGTGAACACTGTTTAGCCCACGCTATTTGGAGCCTCCATGCCCCGCTTTGCCTCCGTTCACATCGAAGCCGACGCGCAGCAGCCGCGCATTGCCAGGTTGCGCCTGTCGCGCCCCGAAAAACTCAACGCCATCAGCAGCAGCATGCCGGGCGACATCCGCGCCGCAGTGCAGTGGGCCGAGGCGAATGACGAGGTGCATGTGATCGTCGTCGAGGGCGAGGGCCGGGCGTTTTGCGCCGGCTACGACCTTCATGAGTACGCCGAGGGCGTGAGCCCCACCAATGACGCCAGCGTCATGCCCGCCAACATCACCCAAGACCACCCCTGCCGCCAGGAGAAAACCCCCTGGGACCCGATGCTCGACTACGCGCTGATGAAGCGCCACACCGAGGAGTTCATGTCGCTGTGGCGCTGCAGCAAGCCGACCATTGCCAAGGTGCACGGCTATGCGGTGGCTGGCGGCAGCGACATCGCGCTGTGCTGCGACCTGCTGGTGATGGCAGATGACGCCAAAATCGGTTACATGCCGACCCGCGTCTGGGGCTGCCCCACCACCGCGATGTGGACCTACCGGCTGGGCGCGATGCGCGCAAAGCAACTGATGTTCACCGGCGACACCATCACCGGCGCCCAGGCCGCCGAATGGGGGCTGGCCAACATGGCGGTGCCTGCGGCCGAGTTGGACAGCGCCACCCAACAGCTCGCCGAGCGCATCGCCGGGGTACCCAAATCGCAGCTCATGATGCACAAGCTGGTCATCAACCAGGTCTGGCTGTCAATGGGGCTGGAGCAAACCCAGATGTTGGCCACCGTCTTTGACGGCATCACCCGGCACAACCCCGAGGGAATGTGGTTTCGGCGCCAGGCGCAGGTCGAGGGCTTCAAAAACGCTGTGCAGTGGCGCGACAGCGGCCGCGCCATCCCCGAGGGCGACGAAGCGCGTGCCCTGATCGCGCAACTGGAAGCGCGGCTGGCCGAACTGCGCGCACAGGGCTGAAATCCGCACCGCTCGCGCGGCGCAAATCAAGCCCCTGCGCGGTTATCATCGCGCCATGCAAGAGCAACGCATTCAACAGCACTTCATCGACAGCGCCGACCTCAAATACCAGGCGGCGCAAATCCTGTCCAAACCCATTGCGCAAGCCGTCACGGCGCTGTTGACCTGTGTCACCAGCGGCGGCAAGGTGCTGGCTTGCGGCAACGGCGGCTCGGCCGCCGACGCGCAGCATTTCGCCGCTGAATTTGTGGGCCGCTTTGAGCGCGAGCGGCCCGAACTGGCGGCGATTTCGCTGTGCACCGACAGCTCGATCCTGACGGCGATTGCCAATGACTACCACTTCAACGCCATCTTCTCCAAACAGGTGCGCGCCCTGGGCAGCCCAGGCGATGTGCTGCTGGCCATCAGCACCAGCGGCAACTCGGCCAATGTGCTGGCCGCCGTGCAGGCCGCGCACGAGCGCGAGATGACGGTGGTGGCGCTCACGGGCCGCGGCGGCGGCCAGATCGCGCAGGCGCTGCGTGAGACCGATGTGCATATTTGTGTCCCGCATGACCGCACGGCGCGCATCCAGGAGGTTCACCTCCTGACGCTGCATTGCCTGTGCGACGGTGTTGATACCCAATTGCTGGGTGAACTGGAGCCTTCCGAATGAGTGTCAAATCCATTTCCGTACATACCCCTGCCAAACGCTGGCTGGCCGCCCTGGGTCTCGCGCTGGCCTTTAGCCTCAGTGGCTGCGCGGTGCTGATCGGCGGCGCCGTGGTGGCCACCGGTTTGGTCGCCACTGACCGGCGCACCTCGGGCACCCAGCTCGAAGACGAAGGCATTGAATTGCGCGGGGCCAGCCGCCTGTCACAGGTGCTGGGCGAGCGCGGCCACATCAACCTGAGCGCCTACAACCGCCAGGTGCTGATCACCGGCGAGGTGCCCACCGAGGCCGACAAACTGCTGGCCGAGCAAACTATCGCCAAGGTCGAGAACGTGCGTGCGGTGGTGAATGAACTGGCAGTGCTCGGCAATGCGTCGATTTCGGCACGTGGCAACGACATCTTGATTTCCGGCAAAGTGCGGGCGGGTTTTATTGACGCCAAAGAACTCTCGGCCAATGCCTTTCGCGTCGTGACCGAGCGCAGCACGGTGTATTTGATGGGCCTGGTCACCGCCCGCGAAGCCGAGAAAGCCACCCAGATCGCGCGCGCCACCAGCGGCGTGCAGCGCGTGGTGCGGATTTTTGAATTGATCTCCGAGCAAGACGCGCAGCGCTTGTCGGGGCAGGCCCCGTCCAGCCAGAAGTAAGCGGCTGGGCCAATAACAGGCCCGAATACTTAGCCGAGCCGTTTGATGAGGCTGGACGTGTCCCAGCGCTGGCCGCCCATGGCCTGCACATCGGCATAGAACTGGTCCACCAGCGCCGTCACCGGCAGGCGCGCACCATTGCGCTTGGCCTCATCCAGCACCAGCCCCAAGTCTTTGCGCATCCAGTCCACCGCGAAGCCAAAGTCAAATTTGTCGGCCGCCATGGTTTTGCCGCGGTTGTCGAGCTGCCAGCTTTGCGCCGCGCCCTTGCCTATCACCTCCAGCACCTGATGCACGTCGAGCCCGGCACGCTGGCCGAAGGCAATGCCTTCAGCCAGCGCCTGCACCAGCCCGGCAATGCAAATTTGGTTGACCATTTTGGTCAGCTGGCCTGCGCCGCTACCGCCCATCAAAGTGAAGGCCTTGGCATAGGCCATGGCGACCGGGCGCGCCGCCTCGAACGCGGGTGCATCACCGCCGCACATCACCGTGAGCAGGCCGTTTTGCGCCCCGGCCTGGCCGCCCGAGACTGGCGCATCGACAAAGTGCAGGCCACGCGCCTGCGCTGCGGCATGCAACTCGCGAGCGACCTCGGCCGACGCGGTGGTGTGGTCTACAAACACCGCGCCGGGCTGCATGCCGCTGAACGCGCCCTGCTCGCCGAGGCAGACGCTGCGTAAATCGTCGTCGTTGCCGACACAGCAAAACACCAACTCGGCCCCCGCCGCCGCCAAAGCGGGTGTAGCGGCATGCGTCAACGTATTTTTAAGGTCTTTTGATGCTGTAGCCAAGGAAAATTCTGCACACCACGCTACGGCTTTAGTAGCGCTACGGTTGTACGCGGTGACCTGGTGGCCGGCCTGCGCCAGGTGCCCGGCCATGGGGTAGCCCATCACGCCCAGGCCCAAAAAGGCGACGCGGCGGGAGGGGGTGGTTTCGTAGGTTTTGGCGGCAATCGACATGGGGATAAGCAACCTTAAATGATGGCAAAGTTTTCGGTACCCGCCGACAAGTCCTGGGACTTGGCGCGCTGGCTGTTGAGTTTGATCTGCAGCCGCAAGTCGTTGACCGAGTCGGCGTTGCGCAGCGCATCTTCGTAGCTGATTTTGTTGGTTTCGTAGGCATCAAACAGCGCCTGGTCAAAGGTCTGCATGCCCAAGTTGCGGCTTTTCTTCATGATCTCCTTGATCTCGGTGACTTCACCTTTGAAGATCAGATCGGAGATCAGCGGGGTGTTCAGCATGATCTCGACCATGGCCGCGCGGCCCTTGCCGTCCTGCTTGGGCACCAGGCGCTGGCAAATCATGCCTTTGAGGTTGAGCGACAAGTCCATCAGCAACTGCTGGTGCCGCTCTTCGGGGAAGAAGTTGATGACGCGGTCGAGCGCCTGGTTGGCGCTGTTGGCGTGCAGCGTGGCCATGCACAAGTGGCCGGTTTCGGCAAAGGCAATGGCGTGCTCCATGGTTTCGCGGTCGCGGATCTCGCCCATCAAAATTACGTCGGGCGCCTGGCGCAACGTATTTTTCAGCGCCGCCTCCCAACTGTCGGTGTCCAGCCCCACCTCGCGCTGGGTGATGACGCAATTCTTGTGCGGATGGACAAACTCCACTGGGTCTTCGATGGTGATGATATGGCCGTAAGACTGCTCGTTGCGCCAGTCGATCATCGCGGCCAGGGTGGTCGATTTGCCCGAGCCGGTGGCCCCCACCAAAATGCACAGGCCGCGCTTGCTCATCACCACGTCCTTGAGCACCTGCGGCACGCCCAGAGCGTCGATGGTGGGCAAGGTGGTGGGGATCACGCGCATCACCATGCCGACCTTGCCCTGCTGCACAAAGGCGTTGACACGAAAGCGCCCGATGCCTGGCGGCGAGATGGCGAAATTGCACTCCTTGGTGCGCTCGAACTCCGCCGCCTGCTTGTCGCTCATGATCGAGCGCGCCAGCGCCAGCGTGTGCCCGGCATTCAGCGGCTGCGGTGAGACTTTGGTGACTTTGCCGTCCACCTTCATGGCCGGCGGAAAGTCGCCCGTGATGAACAAATCACTGCCCTTGCGGCCGATCATCAGCTTGAGCAAGTCGTTGATGAATTTACTGGCCTGGTCGCGTTCCATGGTGGTCACTCCTCGGGTGCAGGGTCATAGCTGTTGTGGCTTTGTCAGGACTGGTCAGGGCTGGCACCCGACAACGGTGCGGGGCGGCTGTCGGGAATGGGCAGCATGTCGGGCAAATCATCAAATTCAGCGGGTCGGTCCGTCTGGCCGGCCAGGTTGTCACTGCGCTGCGCCGTCGCGTCGCTCAGCCGGGTGCTGACCACCCGCAGCCGCATCGACAGCTTGCGCGCCAGCAGGGCAACCAAACTGGCGGCCAGTGCCGGGTCGGCGACCATCATTTCGTCCAGCGCACGGGCGCTGAGCACCGCCACCTCGCACTCGGTCAGGGTCGCGCAAAGCGAGAAGCGCTTGCCGCTGTCGAGCAGCGACATCTCGCCCAAAATATCACCCGCGCGGGCCTCGGTCAGGCGGTAGCTCCCGCCCCAAGGCTGCAGCCGGTCCACCGCCATGGTGCCGGTCAGCAGCACGATCATGAAGTTGCCGTACTCGTCCTGGCGGATCACGTCGCGGTCGGCCTGCACCGTGGCAAAAGTGAAAAACTGCTCGAGCCGGCCAATGGCCGCGGCGTCCAGGCGGCTCATGTATTTGTCCTTGGCCCAGAGCGCCTTGAGCAGCTTCATGCCGCTGCCGCTGCCGAGCTGCCGCGCGCCGACTTCATTGGCCCGCGCTTCCCACGGAATGAGCAAAGTCGGGTCAATGCCGTAGTCGGCAAAGGCGGTGGTGAACAGCATCGAGTCGGGCTTGTCCTCGCCGGGTTGCTGCGCGTTGCGCCTGAGAAGCCCCAAAATACCTTTCATGTTGTGCCTTTCTGGCTGTGCTTTTTTTGGCGCAGTGGCCCCGCTCAGCCTGGGAAATTTTCGGGGATTTTGGCTTTGCCGCGGGCCTCGGCCGAACTGATCATGTTGCGCTTGACGAGCTC
>JBJXED010000163.1:0-5059 GCA_046155225.1 Burkholderiaceae bacterium | reverse complement strand
GACGAGGTGCGCGAAGCCCTCTCGGGCATTGGCGTACAAGGCATCACGGTGACCGAGGTCAAAGGCTTTGGTCGCCAAAAGGGCCACACCGAGCTGTACCGCGGCGCGGAATACGTGGTCGATTTTTTGCCCAAGGTCAAGATCGAGGCGGCGGTGGCCGACGAGTTGATCGAGCGCGTGATTGAGGCCGTGGAGGCCGCCGCACGCACCGGGAAAATCGGCGACGGCAAGATTTTTGTGTACGACCTCGAGCAGGTTGTGCGCATCCGCACCGGCGAGACCGGCAAAGAAGCGCTTTGAGCACACCACAGCAACAGGAATAAAAAATCATGAAAAAACTAATCGCCTCTCTGGCGCTCGGGCTGGGCATGCTGCTCGCCGGTACCGCTGTACTGGCCCAGGCACCCGCTACAAGTGCCGCCCCTGCGCCTGCCGCCACGGCCGACGCTGCCAAACCGGCAGAAGCCGCCAAGCCTGCCGACGCCGCCCCAGCCGCTGCAGCGGCTGCTGCTGCAACGCCAGCACCTGCTGCGGCCACCCCGGCACCGCCGGTGCCCAACAAGGGCGACACCGCCTGGATGACGATGGCCACCGCCATGGTGATTTTGATGACCTTGCCCGGCCTGGCCCTGTTCTACGGCGGCCTGGTCCGCAGCAAGAACATGCTCTCGGTGCTGATGCAGGTGTTCGTCGTGACCGCCATGATTTATGTGCTGTGGGTCATCTACGGCTACAGCATGGCGTTTACGGCAGGCAACCCGTTCATCGGCTCGTTTGACAAGCTGTTCCTCAAAGGCGTCACGCCCGAGTCGATTGCCGCCACCTTCAGCAAGGGCGTGGTGATTCCGGAGTTGTCGTTCATTGCTTTCCAGGCCACCTTTGCCGCCATCACCTGCGCGCTGATCGTTGGCGCATTTGCCGAGCGCATCAAGTTCTCTGCGGTGCTGCTCTTTTGCGTGCTCTGGTTCACCTTCAGCTATTTGCCCATAGCGCACATGGTCTGGTACTGGGACGGTCCGGACGCCATCACCGACGCCAAAACGCTGGAGACGGTCACCGCCAACGCGGGCTGGCTCTGGGCCAAAGGCGCGCTGGACTTCGCTGGCGGCACGGTGGTGCACATCAATGCCGGTGTCGCTGGTCTGGTGGGTGCCTATGTGGTCGGCAAGCGCCTGGGCTACGGCAAGGAGTCACTCACGCCGCACAGCCTGACGCTCACGATGGTCGGTGCTTCCATGCTGTGGTTTGGCTGGTTCGGCTTTAACGCCGGCTCCAACCTCGAAGCCAATGGCGTCACCGCGCTGGCCTTCATCAACACGCTGGTCGCTACCGCTGCTGCCACCCTGAGCTGGATCGCCGGTGAAGCCCTGACCAAGGGCAAGGCGTCGATGCTCGGCGCTGCCTCGGGTGCCGTGGCAGGCTTGGTTGCCATCACACCGGCCTGCGGTTTTGTCGGCCCGACGGGGGCCATCGTGATCGGCTTGATCGCTGGTTTCGTCTGCCTCTGGGGTGTCAACGGTCTCAAACGCATGCTCGGCGCAGACGACTCGCTCGACGTGTTCGGCGTGCACGGCGTGGGCGGCATCCTGGGCGCATTGCTGACAGGCGTGTTTGCTTCACCTTCGCTGGGCGGCACCGGCATCTGCAACTACGTCACCAACAAGTGCGGCGACGTGGCCGATTTCCCCGGCATCACCGCGCAACTCTGGATCCAGTTCCAGGCGGTGATAACCACCGTCATCTGGACGGCGGTGGTGTCGTTCATTGCCTTCAAGCTGGTGGACTTGGTCATTGGCCTGCGCGTGACCGAAGAAGAAGAGCGCGAAGGTCTGGACATCAGCTCACACGGCGAAACCGCCTACAACCGCTAAACGGATGCCGCCGCCGCGAGCAGCGGCGGCATGCACTTCCAGTGGCCCGCTGCGCGACGAGCGCAGCGGGCCATTTTCATGGGGCAATGGAGTCGCCGGGTGCCCTGGGCGCTTGGCTGTAGGCACAATGCAGGCATGACATTACACGCCCACCCCGCCTTGCAGCGCCTGTGCGAGCAAGTGCGCGCCGCAGCCGCGGATGGCCAGGCGCTGCGCATTCGCGGCGGCGGCAGCAAAGACTTTTATGGCCAAGTGCGGCCTGCGGCCATGCTCGATGTGCGCCCGCTCTGCGGCATCACCAGCTACCAGCCCAGCGAGCTCGTGGTGACGTTGTGGGCCGGCACGCCGCTGGCCGAACTGGAGGCCGTGCTCGCCGAAAAAGGCCAGTGTCTGCCCTTCGAGCCGCCGCACTTCAGTGCAGGGCGACTCGAATCCGATTCCAAGCCGCCGCACTTCAGTGCAGTGCAGCTCGAATCCGATGCCAAGCCGCCGCACTTCAGTTCTCCCAGCACAGACCCAGCGCCCGCCGCGACTTGCGGCGGCATGGTGGCTTCTGGCCTGGCCGGCCCGGCCCGCGCGAGTGTCGGCGGCGTGCGCGATTACGTGCTGGGCCTGGCGCTGCTCGACGGGCGCGCGCAGCACCTGACCTTCGGCGGCCAGGTCATGAAAAACGTCGCGGGCTATGACGTCAGCCGCTTGATGGTCGGCGCCCTGGGCTGCCTCGGCGTGCTGACCGAGCTCAGCCTCAAGGTGCTGCCGGTCGTGCCCGGTGAGGCCACCCTTCAATTTGAATGCTCGCAGGCGCAGGCCCTGGCGCAGCTGAACCGCTGGGGCGGCCAGCCGCTGCCGCTGAACGCCAGTTGCTGGCGGCAGGACGCGGGTGTGGGCACGCTGTATTTGCGCCTGCGCGGTGCGGCCGCCGCCGTGGCAGCCGCTTGCAAAACCTTGGGCGGTGAGCAGATACCGCCGCAGCAGGCGGCGGCCGATTGGGCGGCCTGCCGCGACCAGCGCCTGCCCTGGTTTGAAGCGCGCGGCGAGCGCGACCTGTGGCGCGTGTCGGTACCGGCGGATGCGCCGGTGCTGGAGTGGCCTGAAGCAGCGCTGGAGCCGCCGCTGGTGGAGTGGCACGGCGCGCAGCGCTGGTACCGGTTGCCCGCAGGGCAAGGCCCGCAGTTGCGGGCACTGGCCGCGCAACTCGGCGGGCATGCCACGCTGTTCAGGACCGGTGCCGCTGCGGAGCCGCCTGACAACCGCTTTGATGCGCCGCTGCCGCCGCTGCTGCGCATCATGCGGCAGATCAAGCGTGAATTTGACCCGGCGGGGATTTTCAACCCCGGCCGCCTTTATCCCGATTTCTAAGCGCCGACTTTTTGACCTGCGGACTCTTGATGCAAACCGACCTCAGCCCCGAGTACAAAAACACCGTTGACGGCCAGGACGCCGAGGCGATTTTGCGCAAGTGCGTGCACTGCGGTTTCTGCACCGCCACCTGCCCCACCTACCAGATTTTGGGTGACGAGCTCGACGGCCCGCGCGGGCGCATCTACCTCATCAAACAAGTGCTGGAAGGGCAAGCGCCCACGCGCAAGACCCAGCTGCACCTGGACCGCTGCCTGACCTGCCGCAACTGCGAAACCACCTGCCCCAGCGGCGTGCAATACGGCCACCTGGTGGACATTGGCCGCAAGCTGGTGGACGCGAAAGTGCCGCGCCCCACGGGCGAGAAGCTGCTGCGCCAGGCCTTGGCGATCGGCTTGCCGTCGCCGCTGTTTGGCCCGGCCATGAAGCTTGGGCAAGCCGTACGCGGCCTGTTGCCTGCGGCATTGCAAGCCAAAGTGCCTGCCCGTCAGGCCAGCGGCACCTGGCCCAGCCGGGTGCATGCCCGCAAAGTCCTGCTGCTCGCGGGCTGTGTGCAGCCCGCCATGATGCCGAACATCAACAGCGCCACCGCGCGCGTGCTGGACCGGGCCGGCATTCAAAGCCTGCTCGCGCCGCAGGCGGGCTGCTGCGGCGCGCTGAAATTCCACTTGAACGACCAGCACGGCGGCAAAGCGCAAATGCGCGCCAATATCGACGCCTGGTGGCCCTACCTGCAGGGCGGCGCTGACGCGGTGGAAGCCCTCGTCATGAACGCCTCAGGCTGCGGCGTCACCGTCAAGGAATACGGCCACATCTTCAAGGACGAGGCTGCTTACGCCGCCAAAGCCGCCCGCATCAGCGAGCTGACGCGTGACCTGAGCGAGCTGCTGCCCGCCATGGTCGAGCCGCTGCGCCGCCAACTGCCGTCGCCGGGAGAGGCGAAAGCCTGGCCGCGACTGGCGTTTCACCCCCCCTGCACCTTGCAGCATGGCCAGCAACTGCGCGGCGGCGTCGAGCAGCATCTGGCGGCTCTCGGGTTTGATGTGCGCACTGCAGCCAGTGAGGCGCACTTGTGCTGCGGCTCGGCCGGCACCTACTCGGTGCTGCAGCCCGAGATCGCGCAGCAGTTGCGCGACCGCAAGCTGGGCCACCTGGACGCACTGGCGCCCGAGGTCATCGTCAGCGCCAACATCGGCTGCATCACGCACCTGCAAGGCGGCACCCGCGTGCCGGTCAAGCATTGGGTCGAAGTGCTGGACTCAGCGCTTAGCAACGCTACTGAATAAATAGCTGCACCGGCAGTAAACACCTTGGCTACAGACTGATTTGACCGTTAAAATCGGCAAAACAGGCGAAAAAGCCTGTTTTCAGCCCGTGCGCCGGGCACTGCAGCAAGCGCTACGCCGCGAGCGCGGCCTCAATGTCCTTGGTGAGCTTTTCGGGCGCGTCCATTGAGCCGTAGCGCTTGAGCACGCGGCCATCGCGCCCCACCAGGAATTTGGTGAAATTCCATTTGATGGCGCGGCTGCCCAGCAGGCCCGGTGCCTCGCGCGTGAGCCACTGGTACAGCGGGTGGGCGTTGGCACCGTTGACGTCGATCTTGGCCATCATGGGAAAGCTCACGCCGTAGTTGAGCGAGCAAAACTCGGCGATTTCCTCGTTGCTGCCGCTGTCTTGCGCGCCGAACTGGTTGCACGGAAAGCCCAGCACCGCCAGGCCGCGCAAGCCGTAGGTGGTGTAGAGGTCTTGCAAGCCGGCAAATTGCGGCGTGTAGCCGCAGGCACTGGCGGTGTTCACGATCAGCAGCACCTGGCCCGCGTACTGGCGCA
>JBJXED010000162.1:0-12093 GCA_046155225.1 Burkholderiaceae bacterium | reverse complement strand
TAGGGCGCGCCCGTAACGATGGCTTTGGTGCCGCTGATGACGATTCCGCGCTTGCCATTGAAGAGTGCGTTGCGCTCCACCACATGCACATAGCTGTTCACATTGGCCTGCTCATGCGGGCGGCGGCTGCGGTCGCCCTTGGCGTCGGTCATGGCGATGCCGAGCGTCAAATCTTCGTCTTGGATGGTGTGCAGGTAGTTCAGGAAACGGGCGCTGTGTTCGGTGCTGCCCCGGGCATCGTCAATCCGCGCGGTAACTTGGCCGAGCGCGTTCATGGCGTCGTGCACCAAGTAGCGCTGGGCGCAGCCGGTTTCTTGGCAAACCAGGCGCACGGCTTCCAGCTTGTTGAGCAAATCCGACGCGCTGGTGTTGATGTGGCTGAGGCGATTGACCACCTTGCCGCTGGTGTGCTGCACCGCGTTCATCAGCGGCTTGTAGCGCTCTTGCAGGGCAAAGTCATAGGTCAGGGCCAGCGCGTTGATGCCGGGGCCGAAGGCGCGTTCGTCGACCACGCTATCAACTTTTCGGCCATCAACAAAGATATTGGGTTTGTAGCGGCGCAGCGATTCGCGGTAGTCGCCGCCGCTCATCAAATGGCCGTTGCGAGTGCTCTGGCGCAGGGGACCAAGTTCTGGAGCGTTCATGCGGTTTCCGTGGGTAATTTTGCCAAGTTTAAACACTGTTCAATTGAGTGGTCAAGCGTTTAATAGCGCCCAAAAACAGGGGTTTCAACCGCGTATAGTCTGGCCATGCAAGAAAGGCAGCAGCGACTCCAAACCCAAAGTGACGCCCGGCGCGAGATGGTGCTGGACGTGGCCCGCAACGTGTTTGCCGAGTTGGGCATCGAGGGGGCCAGCATCCGCGAGATTGCCCGCCGCGCGGGCTACACGCCGGGTGCAATCTATTCGTATTTTGAGAGCAAAGAGGCCATCTACGGCGCGCTGCTGGGCGAGTCGCTCGAGCGTTTGAATGCTTGCGTGAGCCTGGCCGATGTGCCGGGGTCACCCGCACAGCGCCTGCAAGCCAACGCCTTGGCCTGGTTTGACTTTTATGCCAGCAATCCGCACGTGCTGGACTTGGGTTTCTACCTGGCGCGCGGCATGCAGCCGCGTGGCCTGACGTCTGAACTGAACCAGCAACTCAACCGCCGCCTGCGCGACAGCATGGCCCCCGCAGAGGCTGCGATGGTGGCCCTGGGCCTGCCCGCCGAGGCTGCGCTGCGCGAGAACACCGCGCTGTTTGCCCACGGCGTGGGCCTGCTGCTGCTCCAGCACACGGGCCGCATCCGTATGTTTGGGCAAGAAGCCAAGCCGCTGTTCGGCGACTACTTGCGCCACCTGGCCCAGCGCCTTGGTGCCCCCCTTTTGAAATGAAAGCCACCACCCATGCTGCTTGACGTGCAAGATTCCCACTTGGTGCTGATTGACTACCAAATCCGCCTGATGCCCGCGCTGTTTGAGGGTGCCGCTGCGCTGGCCAACGGCATGCGCCTGGGCCAGATGGCCAGGCTGCTGCAAGTGCCCGTCACCGGCACCGAGCAAAACCCCGCCAAGCTCGGTGAAAACGCGCCCGAGATTCGCGCCCTGTGCGACGCCACGCTCGCCAAGATGCATTTCAGCGCGTGTGCCGATGGCTTGGCCGAATTGCTGCGCCCACCTGTCAAACCCGCGCAGGGCGGCAATGCCCGCAGCTTGCCCAAGCACCTGCAAAAACCGCCCGACAGTGGCAGCAACCACCGCAACACCATCGTGGTGGCGGGCTGCGAGGCGCATGTCTGCCTGCTGCAAACGGCGCTGGACTTGCTGGACGAGGAGTTTGAGGTCTGGGTCGTGACCGACGCCTGCACCTCACGCACCGAGCGCAGCCGCGACGCCGCGTTCGACCGGCTCGCCTCCGCCGGGGCCGAACTGCTCACCACCGAGATGGTGGCGTTTGAATGGCTGCGCACCGCGGAACATGCGCAGTTCAAGGCGGTGCAGGGGTTGATCAAATAGAGTGCCGTCTCAGCGCTGATTGGGCAGCATCAATTTTATTTTTTGATGCTAGACTTTTGCCATGAGAACCACCCTGGCTATTGACGATGACGTGTTTGTCTATGTGCGTCACCATGCGCAGCAGGAGCGTATTTCCATTGGCGAGGCGATGTCGCGGCTGGCCCGGCGCGGTATTCAGGCCCAAGGCAGCTACGTTGAGCCCGCCGCCAAACTCAAATTCAAGAGCGCTTTTTCACTGATGCCAGTGCGCGGCGAAATGATCAGCACCGAGCATGTGCGCGCGCTGCTTGATCAAGACGGCTTGTAACCCGCGCATCAAATCAATTTATGCGTTATTTGCTTGACGTCAACGTGTGGGTGGCGCTGTTCGATGATGCGCATGTGCACAACAGTCTGGCACTGGCGTTTATGCGCAAGCCGAAAATCAAAATAGCCACCTGCCCCATCATCGAAAACGGCGTGATCCGGGTGATGAACATGCCCGCGTACAGCAAATTTGGTGCGGTGGGCTTTGAGACGGTACGCAATAAGCTGCGTGACGTTTGCCAGAGCCTGGATCATGAATTCTGGGCTGATCACCTTTCATTGCGTGATGACAAACTCATTGATTGGCCACGCGTTTTAGGTCACAACCAAATCACCGATGCCTACCTGCTGGCGCTGGCGGTGGCGCACAAAGCCTGCTTGGTCACGTTGGATCACCGGGTGGCTTTGAGTACGGTGCACGGAGCGGCAGGCGACAATTTGAAGCGGCTGTAGGCATGCGGCTTTCACGAAATGCGCTGTGCTCATGCGTGCTGTTGCTGGTCGCAGTGGTTGCGCAGGCGCAAACACAGCCGCCCGACCCGCTGCGTATCGGCGGCAAGCGCTTCACTGAGGCCTACATCCTCGCCGAGGTCCTGGCGCAGACCGCGCGCGCCGCAGGAACCCAGGTCGAAGTCAAAGCGGGACTGGGCAACACCGCCATTGTTTATGCGGCGCTGCGTGCGGGCAGCATTGATATCTACCCCGAATACAGCGGCACCATCGCCGCCGAAATTGTGAAAGACCCGGCGGCCACCAGCCTGACCGCATTGCGCGAGAAATTGCAACCCCTGGGCCTGGGCGTGGATGTGCGGCTGGGTTTTCACAACGGCTATGCGCTGGCGATGCGCGCCGATGTGGCCACGCGGCTGGGCATCGGCAAGCTGTCTGATTTGGCGCGGCACCCCGCGCTGCGGCTGGGCCTGTCCAATGAATTCATCGGCCGCGCCGACGGCTGGCCCGGTCTGGCGCAGCGCTACCAGCTGCCGCAGCGCCCGCAGGGGCTGGACCATGGCCTCGCGTATGACGCGCTGGCAGCGGAGCAAATTGACGTGATGGACATCTACACCACCGATGCCAAAATCGCGCAATTCAAACTGCGCGTGCTGCAAGACGATGTCCAGCACTTTCCCCGTTACGACGCAGTGCTGCTGTACCGGCTCGATGTGCCCCGGCGATTCCCCCAGGCCTGGGCGGCGCTGCAAGCGCTGCAAGGCAGCATCGACGAGCCCGCGATGATTGCCATGAACGCGCGCGCCGAAATTGAGCAGGCAGCGTTTGATGTGATTGCTCGGGATCATCTGGCGCGCCGTCATGCTGCGCCGCCATCCGGCGTGCCGACCCAGGCGCCCGCCAGCCCCGGTTTCTGGCCCAAGCTGTTCGGCCCCGACCTGGCGCGTCTGACGCTGCAGCACCTGGGTCTGGTGCTGGCGTCGGTCACGTTGGCGGTGCTGATCGGTGTGCCGTTGGCCTTGGCTGTGGCATCCCGCCCACGCCTGCGGGCCGCGTTGCTGGGCGCTACCGGCGCGCTGCAAACCATCCCCTCGCTGGCGCTGCTGGCGGTGCTCATTTCGCTCATGGGCCGCATTGGCGCAGGCCCGGCGCTGGTGGCACTGACGCTCTACGCCTTGTTACCCATCGTGCGCAACACCTGCACCGGTTTGGCCGAGGTGCCGCGCGGCCTGCTGCTGGCAGCGCAGGCGCTGGGCCTGACGCGCCGGCAAAGTTTGTGGCTGGTGGAACTGCCCTTGGCCCGGCCCGTGCTGCTGGCCGGTGTGCGCACCGCCACCACCATTGCGGTCGGTACCGCGACGATTGCCGCCTTCATTGGCGCTGGCGGCTACGGCGAGCGCATCGTTACCGGCCTGGCGCTGAATGACCGCGACTTGCTCCTGGCCGGGGCGGTGCCATCGGCCGTGCTGGCGCTGCTGTTTGAAGCGGCGTTTGGGTTGCTGGATGGGGCGTTGCGGCGGCGCTCAGGCATTACCGGCAAATAGCCGGCAGCAGTTGAGTGCAGCCGTGCGGGTCAGGCAGCCGGCGCGCCTGTTTTCGGGCCTTTAGGCCTGATTTTTAAGTGTTTTTGGCTTCTGGCCAATGATTTACTTGCCGGTGCAGCTATGGATTAGATAGCTATTGTTAAGGCTCGGCAATGCGGGTTTTCAGGTCAAGTTTTATTTGCACGTGCCCATGCAGCCTATTGCCGTCGACATAATGTGATTTTTTATTAGCTACTCAAGCACCATGGACAACCATCATTCATTCATCGGCGGGCCGCAAGGCCAATGGCGGGTCACCAAAATCTTGCCGGTGCTTGGCGAGGTTTTGCCAGCGGTGACGCACCTGCATGTGGTCAACGCACCCAAGCTGGCCGTAGCGGATGCAGGGCAGTGGCTGCTGCAGGGTTTCACCAGCAATGTGCGCTATGCCGTGCGCAGTGAGGTGACCCAGTTGCGGGCCAGCCAGGAAGGTCTGGGCCGCAGCGCATCGACGCTGGCGGCGCTGATTCCCATCAAGAAGAACGCCGCATGGTGGGCGATGCCGCAAGACGAGCGGCGGGCTGTTTTTGAGGAGCAGTCGCACCACACGGCGGTGGGTTTGGAGTACCTGCCGCAAGTGGCGCGGCAGTTGATGCACAGCCGCGATTTGGGCGAGCCGTTTGACTTTTTGACATGGTTTGAATTCGCGCCCGAGCATGAGGCCAGTTTTGACGGTCTGCTGGCTCGCCTGCGCGCGTCGCCCGAATGGACGTATGTCGAGCGCGAGGTCGACATTCGGCTCGCGCGTGCCTGACATGAGTGCCTCGGCTCCGCTGCTTGATCCACTGCCTGAGCTTCACCCTGGTATTTACCGTCACTACAAGGGCGGCGAATACGAGGTGCTGGGTCTGGCGCGGCACAGTGAAACACTGGAGCCCTTGGTGGTCTACAAGCCGCTGCACAGCGCCAGCGGATGGTGGGTACGCCCGCACGCCATGTTCTTTGAGCGCATTGAGGTGCGTGGCCAGTTGACGCCGAGATTCGTTTGGGTGGCAGAAGCAGGGTAGTAGAGGCTGGGTACTAGAAGCGGGGTAGTGACTGACGTAGGGAGGTGGCTGCGTCCTACAGCCTGGCCCGAGCCCCAACCGACAATCTCCATCCTCCACGGCATGGGTTCCGCCGGTGCCCAACAGGCCGTGGTCAATCGAGACGAAGACAACATGAATGCAATAAAAATGGTGGGTGTTGCGCTGATCCTGGCCGGCGTGCTGGCCTTGGCCTACGGCGGCTTAAGCTATACCAAGGACACGACGGCGGTCAAATTGGGGCCTCTGGAATTGACGGTGAAAGAGAAAAAATCGGTGAATGTCCCCTTGTGGGCTGGCGTGGTTGCGATTTTGGCGGGCGGCTTGATTTTGGTGCTGGGCGTCAAGAAGGGCTAGCGCACGCTTGACTTCAAGGTGTTTTGCCCTTGCCGGTAAGCTGGCCGCAAGCCGAGGGCAAATAATGGGGATACGGGTCGCTGCTGCGCCCCGCTATAAAAATACGGAGACCCCATGACGCCTGCCAACCCCACTTTTTCCGAGTTTCACCGCGAGTCCTTGCAAAATCCCAATGCTTTCTGGGCTGAGCAAGCCAAGCTGATCGACTGGCAAACTTTCCCCGGCTTGGGCGGCCAGCCGATTTGCGACTACAGCAATCCCCCTTTTGCCCAGTGGTTCAAAGGCGGCACCACCAACCTGTGCCACAACGCGGTAGACCGGCACCTTCCGGGCCGCGCCCATCAGGCCGCGCTGATTTACGTGTCCAGCGAAACGGGCATTGAAAAAACCTACACCTTTGCCGAGTTGCACACCGAGGTCCAGCGCATGGCCGCCATTTTGCAGGCGCTGGGTGTGCAGCAGGGCGACCGCGTACTGATTTACATGCCGATGATTGCCGAGGCGGCGTTTGCCATGCTGGCGTGTACGCGTATTGGCGCGATTCATTCGGTGGTGTTTGGCGGCTTTGCCAGCGTCAGCCTGGCATCGCGGATTGAAGATGCCAGCCCCAGACTCATCATCAGTGCCGACGCCGGTTCACGCAGCGGCAAAGTGGTGCCCTACAAGCCGCTGCTCGATGAAGCCATTGCGCTGTCAAACCACAAACCCGAGGCGGTGCTGATGGTCGACCGCGGCCTGGCCGCTTTCACCAGCGTGGCGGGGCGCGACCATGGCTACGCGGCCTTGCGCGAAAAGTATTCAAGCGCCCACGTGCCTTGCGTCTGGCTCGACGCCACCGCCATCAGCTACACCATCTACACCAGCGGCACCACGGGCCGGCCCAAAGGCGTGCAGCGCGACACGGGTGGCTATGCGGTGGCGCTGGCCGCCAGCATGGTGCATATTTTTGAAGGCAAGCCGGGCGAAACCTATTTTTCCACCAGCGATATTGGCTGGGTCGTGGGCCACAGCTACATCATCTACGGCCCGCTGATTGCGGGCATGGCGACCATCATGTACGAGGGCTTGCCAACCCGCGAGATGGACGGCAGTGCCAATGCCGGGATCTGGTGGCGGCTGGTTGAGAAGTACAAGGTCACGCGGATGTTCAGTGCGCCCACGGCGGTGCGGGTACTTAAAAAGCAAGACCCGGCCTACCTGAAGCAATACGACCTCTCCAGCCTGCAGGGCCTGTATCTGGCCGGTGAGCCGCTGGACGAGCCCACTGCCAAATGGATCAGTGAGGCGCTGGGTGTGCCCATCATCGACAACTACTGGCAGACGGAGACCGGCTGGCCGCTGCTCACAGTGGCCAACGGCGTGGAGAAAATGCCCAGCAAATTCGGTAGCCCCGGCATCCCGATGTACGGCTACAACGTGAAGCTGCTGCACGAGACCACTGGCGAAGAACTGACCGAGCCCAATCAAAAAGGTGTGGTGGTGCTGGAGGGCCCGACACCACCCGGCTTCATGCAAACCATCTGGCAAGACGACGCGCGCTTCGTCAACACTTACTGGAAGAGCGTACCTGGAAAGCTGGTCTACAGCACCTTTGACTGGGGCATCAAAGACGCAGATGGCTATTACTTTATTCTGGGCCGCACCGACGACGTGATCAACGTTGCCGGGCACCGCCTGGGTACGCGCGAGATTGAGGAAAGCATCTCGAGCCACCCGAATGTGGCCGAGGTGGCCGTAGTGGGCGTGGCGGATGCGCTCAAGGGCCAGGTGGCGATGGCGTTTGTGATTGTCAAAGACACCCGCAGCCTGCAAGATGAAGCGGCCAGGCTGAGGCTGGAGGGCGAGATCATGAAGCGCGTTGATTCACAGCTTGGCGCGGTGGCCCGCCCGGCCCGCGTGCGCTTTGTCGGCGCACTGCCCAAAACTCGCAGTGGCAAGCTGCTGCGACGCGCGATACAAGCCGTCTGCGAGGGGCGCGACACGGGTGACCTGACCACGATGGAAGACCCACAGGCGCTGCAGCAGATCAAAGACCTGTTTTTGGCGGACTAAATGACCAAATTCGCCTGTAGCCAAGATATTGTTTGCTGGTACTGCTGCTAATGTTGTAGCAACTAGTCAGCTTCCCGAGCTGCCACCAGCATGGCGCATAAGCCCATCAGCGATCTGTATGAAGTGGTACAGACCGCCGACTAAAGAATGGCACAATCAAACCGAACATGGCCCTTCCAGTCGCAGTCTCATCCGCCAACCGGTCAAGCCGTGCCGCGGAAGGTTAATCAACCAGCTAATGTTTCCCAAAAGGGAAACGGAGGTCAGCAGAATATGAGCGCAACTCCCCCCGTCCCGTCCAACCCTAGCGCAGCTACGGGCTACGCTGGCTACCAAGCCAGCACCTACCTCTTCGGCGGCAACGCGCCGTATGTCGAAGAGATGTATGAAAACTACCTGGCCAACCCCGGCAGCGTTCCGGACAACTGGCGCGACTACTTTGACGCGCTGCAAAACGTACCCGCCACCGATGGCAGCAACGCCAAAGACGTCGCGCATTTGCCCGTGGTCAATGCCTTTGCCGAACGCGCCAAGCAGGGCACGACCAAAGTGGTGGTGGCCAGTCAGGACGCTGAAATGGGCCGCAAGCGCACGGCTGCGCAGCAGTTGATCGCCGCCTACCGCAATGTGGGTGCCCGCTGGGCTGACCTGGATCCGCTCAAGCGCACCGAGCGCCCCGCCATCCCCGACCTGGAGCCGTCGTTCTACGGCTTTTCGGACGCCGACCAGGAAACTGTTTTCAACACCAGCAACACTTTTTTTGGCAAAGACACGATGTCTCTGCGCGACTTGCTCAATGCCCTGCGCCAGACCTACTGCGGCACCATCGGTGTGGAGTACATGTACATCAGTGAGCAGCCGCAAAAACGCTGGTGGCAGCAAAAGCTGGAGTCGGTTCGCAGCAAGCCGCAGTTCAGCGCCGAGAAAAAGCGCCACATCCTTGACCGCGTCACCGCCGCCGAGGGGTTGGAGCGCTTTTTGCACACCAAATACGTCGGCCAGAAGCGCTTTTCGCTCGAAGGCGGCGAGAGCTTTATCGCCTCGATGGACGAGCTGATTCAGCTGGCCGGCAGCAAGGGCGTGCAAGAGGTAGTCATCGGCATGGCGCACCGCGGCAGGCTCAATGTGCTGGTCAACACCCTGGGCAAGATGCCCAAGGATTTGTTTGCCGAATTCGACCACACCGCACCCGAAGACCTGCCCAGCGGTGATGTGAAATACCACCAGGGTTTCAGCTCCGACGTCACCACGCCCGGCGGGCCGGTGCACCTGACGCTGGCGTTCAACCCCTCACATCTGGAGATCGTCAACCCCGTGGTCGAAGGTTCGGTGCGCGCCCGCATGGACCGGCGCGGCGACCCGCTGGGCCTGCAGGTGCTGCCGGTGCTGGTGCACGGCGACGCGGCGTTTGCCGGGCAGGGCGTGGTGATGGAAACGCTGGCACTGGCCGAGACGCGCGGCTACTCCACCGGCGGTACGGTGCATATCGTCATCAACAACCAGATTGGTTTTACCACCAGCGACCCGCGCGACTCACGCTCAACGCTGTACTGCACCGACGTCGTCAAGATGATTGAGGCCCCCGTGCTGCACGTGAACGGCGACGACCCCGAGGCCGTGGTGCTAGCCACGCAACTGGCGCTGGAATTCAGGATGGAGTTCCACAAAGACGTGGTGGTTGACATCATCTGCTTTCGAAAACTTGGCCACAACGAGCAAGACACGCCAGCGCTGACGCAGCCGCTGATGTACAAGAAAATTGCACAACACCCCGGTACTCGCAAGCTGTATGCCGACAAGTTGTCAGCGCAGGGTATGGGTGCCACCTTGGGTGACGACATGGTCAAGGCCATGCGCGCCGCGCTCGACGAAGGCAAAAACACCATCGATCTGGTGCTGACCAATTTCAAAAGCAAGTACGCGGTCGACTGGACGCCCTACCTGAATAAAAAGTGGACCGATGCCGCCGACACCGCCGTCCCCACCACCGAGTGGAAGCGCCTGGCCGAGAAGATTACTACGCTGCCCTCAGGCTTTACCCCGCACAACCTGGTCAAAAACGTGCTCGACGCGCGCGCCGCCATGGGCCGGGGCGAGGTCAATGTGGACTGGGGCATGGGCGAGCACATGGCGTTTGCCTCGCTGGTGGCCAGCGGCTATCCGGTGCGCCTGTCGGGTGAAGACTGCGGACGCGGCACGTTCACACACCGCCACGCGGTACTGCACGACCAGAACCGCGAGAAGTGGGACATCGGCACACACACGCCGCTGAAGCACGTCACGGAAAACCAGGCCCCGTTCATCGTGATTGATTCGATCCTGTCGGAAGAAGCGGTGCTGGGATTCGAGTACGGCTATGCCTCGAACGACCCCAACACGCTGGTGATTTGGGAGGCGCAGTTCGGTGATTTTGTGAACGGCGCGCAGGTCGTGATCGACCAGTTCATCGCCTCGGGTGAGGTTAAATGGGGCCGTGTCAACGGCATTACTTTGATGCTGCCGCACGGCTACGAAGGGCAGGGGCCAGAGCACTCATCCGCCCGGTTGGAGCGCTTTATGCAACTCAGCGCCGATACCAATATCCAGGTGGTGCAACCCACCACCGCCAGCCAGATATTCCATGTGCTGCGCCGCCAGATGATTCGCCCGCTGCGCAAGCCGCTGATCATCATGACGCCCAAGAGCTTGCTGCGCAACAAGGACGCGACCTCGCCGCTGTCGGAGTTCACCAAAGGCGGTTTTCAGACCATCATCCCTGAGCACAAGTTTGAGGTGATCAACAAAGCCGACAAAGTCAAACGGATTGTGTGCTGCTCAGGCAAGGTGTACTACGACCTGGCCAAAAAACGCGAGGAAAAGGGCACCGATGACGTGGTGTTGCTGCGCGTTGAGCAGCTCTACCCGTTTCCGCACAAGGTGTTTGCCAACGAGCTCAAAAAATACCCGAATGCAACCGAAATTGTGTGGTGCCAGGACGAGCCGCAAAACCAGGGTGCGTGGTTCTTTGTGCAGCACTACATCCACGAGAACATGCTGGAAGGTCAAAAGCTCGGCTATGCCGGCCGCGCCGCCTCGGCTTCGCCGGCAGTGGGCTATGCGCACCTGCACCAGGAGCAGCAAAAAGCGCTGGTGGACGCCGCTTTTGGCAAGCTCAAGGGCTTTGTCCTGACCAAATAACAACCAAACCCCCTTAGCGAGAACAAACAACATGGCTATCGTAGAAGTGAAAGTCCCGCAACTGTCTGAATCGGTTGCCGAGGCAACGATGTTGCAGTGGAAGAAAAAAGCGGGCGACAGCGTCGCCGTGGATGAAATCCTGATCGAGATTGAAACCGACAAAGTGGTGCTGGAAGTCCCTGCCCCGTCGGCGGGGGTGCTGACCGAACTGGTCGTCGCAAATGGCGGCATGGTGACCAGTGACCAGGTGATTGCGCGCATTGATACCGAAGGCAAGGCAGGGACTGCGGCAGCCGCAGCAGCGCCTGTGGCGGCTGCTGGTGCCCCTGCCGTCACGGCTGCGGCAGCACCTGCGGCCGCAAGCAAGTCCGATGTCGCCATGCCATCGGCAGCCAAGCTGATGGCCGACAACCAGTTGGCGAGCGGTTCTGTGCCCGGGACCGGCAAAGACGGGCGCGTCACCAAGGGCGACGTACTGGCCACGGTAGCGGCTGGAACTGCTACCAAAACAGTAGCTGTACAGGCAGTATCTGCATCGGCCTCAGCCGTTTTATTGCCTCAAGTAGCGGCCCCAGCCGTGCATTTGACCGATTCACTCGGCGCACGCCCCGAGCAGCGCGTGCCCATGAGCCGCCTGCGTGCGCGCGTGGCCGAGCGGCTGCTGCAATCGCAAGCCACCAACGCGATTCTGACCACCTTCAACGAGGTCAACATGGCGCCGGTGATCGAGATGCGCAAGCGCTTTCAGGAGAAGTTTGAAAAAGAGCACGGCGTAAAGATCGGCTTTATGAGCTTTTTCGTCAAAGCCGTTGTTCATGCCCTGAAAAAATACCCTGCGGTGAACGCCAGCGTGGACGGCACTGATATCGTCTACCACGGCTACTTTGACATTGGCATTGCGGTGGGCAGCCCGCGCGGTTTGGTGGTGCCGATTTTGCGTAACGCCGACCAAATGAGCTTTGCCGACATCGAAAAGAAAATCGCCGAATTCGGCAGCAAGGCCGCAGGCGGCAAGCTCAGCATCGAGGAAATGACCGGCGGCACTTTCTCGATTTCCAATGGCGGCGTCTTCGGCTCCATGCTCTCCACCCCCATCATCAACCCGCCGCAATCCGCGATCTTGGGCGTACATGCCACCAAAGAGCGCCC
>JBJXED010000161.1:0-31686 GCA_046155225.1 Burkholderiaceae bacterium | reverse complement strand
GTTGCCCTGGCGGGCCTGAACCACAAACTCGGCTGGCGTGGCACCACCAATACGCTACTCAACTTTGGTGAGGGCAAGTACCCCGTGGGGAAGCTGGGGCCGTACGGTAACGGCGCGGGTGCCATCGGCTATTTGGTCGGCCAGCCCGGCGACGGTTTGCGGGCCATGTTCCACATGATGAACGAGGCGCGCATTGGGGTGGGCACAGCCGCCACCATGCTGGGCATGGCGGGCTATTACGCATCGCTTGACTACGCCAAAAATCGCCCCCAAGGCAGGCTGATGAAAGGCGCCGCCAGCAGCGCGGGTCAGGGCGGTAAAGATGCCAGCCAGCCGCAGGTGCGCTTGATTGAACACGCCGATATCAAACGCATGCTGTTGGCGCAAAAATCGTATTGCGAAGGCGCGTTGGCCTTGGAGCTGTATTGCGCCCGGCTGGTCGACGAGCAGCACACTGGGACGCAAGCGTCTGCGGACGATGCCCGCCTGCTGCTGGAAGTGTTGACGCCGATTGCCAAAAGCTGGCCGAGCGAATGGTGTCTGGAGGCGAATAGCCTGGCCATTCAAATCCACGGCGGCTACGGCTATACGCGTGACTTCCCGGTGGAGCAGTATTGGCGCGACAACCGGCTGAACATGATCCACGAGGGCACCCACGGCATTCAGGCGCTCGATTTACTCGGCCGCAAAGTGTTGATGGAAGGCGGGCGCGGCCTGCAATTGCTGGCGACGCGCATCACGGCTACTGCGCAGCGCGCCCTGGTGCAGCCGAGCTTGGCGGGATATGGCGCAGCACTCATTTCGGCTATGCAGCAGATTCATGCCGCCACCGAGGCTGCTTGGGCCACCCAACAGCCAGCCGATGCACTGCCCAACGCGGTGCCCTACATGCAAGCTTTTGGCCACACCGTGCTGGCGTGGATTTGGTTGGATGTGGCATTGGTAGACGCTGAAGGCGGAGATTCATCAGACGCTACTAAAAACGATGCGGCGTGTGCAGGTAGAACGGGCGCTACCGCCTATTTCTATCACTATGAATTATCCAAAATCGGCGCTTGGCTGCAAGTCGTATCCGCCCGCGACAGGACGTGTGCAGACTTGCCTGAAGCAGCGTTTTAAGCCAGCCCGGGCCGCCGAGTAATCCCCTCGCGGGAGCTTGGGTTTAATTTGGCAGTGAGCCTTGGAGATTGTGACGTCGGCACAATACTGACCAACTAGACGGTCACTATGCAACTCAATACCAATTTATCTGAACGTTTGGCGATCAATACCGCTGAAATGGAATGGCTGGACTCGCCATCGCCGCAAGTCAAACGCCGCCCGCTCGAGCGTTTTGCTAGCGAATCAGGGCGTGCCACGTCGGTGGTTTCATATGCGGCTGGAGCCAGCTTTGCCGAGCATGCGCATCCCGCGGGTGAAGAAATCATGGTGCTGGAGGGTACCTTTTCAGACGCATCGGGCGACTACAGCGCAGGCAGCTATCTCAGAAACCCGCCCGGCTCGCGCCACGCTCCGTTCTCTAGAGACGGCTGTTTGTTATTTGTCAAACTGGCGCAATTCCAAAGCGATGATCTGCAAACCATTGCGATTGACACCCGCAAAGCTGCCTGGCACCCCGGTTTGGTGGCTGGACTTTCGGTGCTGCCGCTGGCTGCGCATGGCACGGAAAATACAGCACTTGTGCGCTGGGCTCCTGGCACTGTGTTCAGCGCACACCGGCACTATGGCGGCGAAGAAATTTTTGTCCTCAGCGGCGTTTTTGAAGACGAGCACGGTCACTATCCTGCTGGCACCTGGCTGCGCAGTCCACACCTAAGCCAGCACCGCCCATTCAGCCGCCAGGGCTGCACCATCTTTGTCAAAACCGGGCACTTGCTGCCCGGGCCAGCCTTGTAAGCGGCGGCGTCATGAAGCATTTCTCCGAAACCTCGCCCGCTGCTGAAAAAGTCGTCGATGCTGCTGAAGGTCTAGTGCAGCAGCATGGCTATAACGGTTTTTCTTACGACGACATCGCGCGGCTGATCGGCATCAAAAAGCCCGGCATTCACCACCATTTCCCGACCAAGGCCGAACTGGTAACCGTGGTGGCCCAGCGCTACACGCACCGCTTTCGCGAGCGTTTGTTGCGGATTGACGGCACGCACGCCAAAGCGGCTGACAAACTGGCCGCCTACGCTGACTTGTTCGCCCAAACATATGCTCAGGACCGGCGCCTGTGCGTCTGCGGCATGCTGGGGGCCGAAGCCGATGCCTTGCCGCCTGCGGTGGCGGCTGAAGTTACGGTGTTTTTCCGCAGCAATCTGGACTGGCTGACGCAAGTGGTGCAACAAGGGCAGGCATCGGGCCAATTCCATTCGCAAACTGATGCCAAAACGCACGCTTTTGTTTTTTTGTCGGTACTCGAAGGAGCGATGTTGGTAGGGCGGGGGTTGGAAGCTGAGGCGGGTGAGGTCGGCCCACAGACTGCGGCGACGAGCTTAATCAATTCTTTGCGGGCTTGACGGATGCCATCAGCCCGTTTTTTTAGGTGTTTTACTGACCAATTGATTGGTCGTTTTTTCGAGGATTTTGACAATGATGAACGAGTTTAGCGGCCGGAAATTACTGGTCGTCGGCGGTACCAGTGGCATTGGCTTGGCGGTGGCGGAGCAGGTGCTGCAAGGCGGCGGGCAAGTGGTGGTGACAGGCCGCGACGCGGCTAAAGCCGAGGCGGCACGGCAACTGCTGTCGCCAATAGGCCAAGTCGATGTGATTTGCGGCGACATTGCCCAAGCGGACGGTTTGCAACACGTGCAACGCGAGATTGCTGAGAAGCACAGAGACGTCAGCCTCCTGGTCAATGCTGCCGGAATTTTTTCGCCGAAGGCGTTTTTGCAGCACAGCCCGGGCGACTTTGATGCCTACCACGCGCTCAATCGCGCCTTGTTTTTCATCACGCAGCAATTCGCCCAGCAACTGCTGGGCGCAGAACGCCCAGGCGCTATCGTCAACGTGGGCTCTATGTGGGCAAAGCAAGCGGTGCAGGCCACGCCGTCGTCAGCATATTCGATGGCCAAAGCCGGTTTGCACGCGCTGACACAACATTTGGCGATCGAACTTGCAACGCACAAAATCCGCGTCAATGCGGTAGCGCCGGCAGTCGTGGCTACGCCAATCTATGAGAGTTTTATTCCAGTGGGGCAGGTTGCAATGGCGCTCAAGGGCTTTGACAGCTTTCACCCGATTGGCCGGATTGGCACGCCAGCGGAAGTGGCGCAGGTGAGTGTGTTTTTATTGTCAGACCGCGCCGCGTGGGTAACGGGCGCGGTCTGGGATGTTGATGGCGGGGTGATGGCGGGGCGCAACACCTACTGAGATTGCGCTGCGGAACAGGCTAGTTGCCCGACATCAAACTAGCTCAGCCAATCTGGCCGTCGCCGTCAAGGTCTTTGCCGATCAGTTTTTCGGTAGCGTGCACCACGGCGTCGCCAGCTTGCTGCAGGCTGTCACCAATGCTGCCCAGGAGGCTTTGGCCACCTTCTTCACCCGTGTCGGCCATCTGCTGAGCTTGCAGTTCGGCGGCGTCTTCGGCTTGGTCCATGGCTTGCTCGGCGGACTGCTCCATTTGCTCCTGGTGCTCGGTTTCGGCCTGCGCTTGCTCGGGTGCGGGCACCATTGCTTGCTCATGCACTTCGCCGGGGGCGTGTTCCTGGCTGTTCATTTCTGGGTTCGAGTTTTCGGTGTTCATGCGGACTCCTGAGGGTTAAAACGGGGGGTGAGGCTGTGTGCGCGTGCAGCAGATGAGCGCCAGTCAGTCTAGGCCTGCAGCACGCTGATGTGATGACAGACGCAAGTCATTCGCGGGCTTTTTGCAGGGCGATAGGTCGGGGTTTTCCATATCGCCACCGGGACAGTTTCAGCCCGTCCGCTGCCGCACAATCAAGCCCTTGTTCTAGCCCTGAAGATCTTGGAGACCGCATGACTGCAACACCCCTGCCCAGCGCAGCGCGCACCGTCCAGCAATTGTTTGATTTGACCGGCCGCACCGCGCTGGTCACTGGCGGCTCGCGAGGCCTGGGCCTGCAAATGGCGCAGGCGCTGGGCGAGGCCGGGGCCAGAATCATGCTGAGTTCGCGCAAGGCGGCGGATTTGGAAGATTCTGTGGCCGTGCTGCAAGGGCAGGGCATTGATGCGCGCTGGATCGCCGCTGATTGCGCCAGCGAGAGCGACATTGCACGCCTGGCCCGTGAAACCCTGGAGCGCATGGGCGACATCGACATACTGGTGAACAACGCAGGTGCCGCTTGGGGAGCCCCGGCGGAAGACCATCCGGTGGAGGCCTGGGACAAGGTGATGAACCTGAACATACGCGGCTATTTTTTGCTCAGCCAGCAGGTTGCCAAACTGAGCATGATTCCGCGCAAACACGGGCGCATCATCAACATCGCCTCCATCGCGGGGCTGGGCGGCAACCCGCCCGAGATGACCACGATTGCCTACAACACCTCCAAGGGCGCGGTGGTGAATTTCACCCGCACGCTAGGCGCTGAATGGGGCAAGTACAACATCAACGTGAATGCGATTTGCCCTGGCTTCTTCCCCAGCAGGATGACGGCAGGGACTTTGAAGGCATTGGGCGAAGACAAGCTGGCTGCCCACGCACCCCTCAGGCGTTTGGGCGACGACGAGGACTTGAAAGGCCTGGCGCTGTTGTTTGCCTCCGACGCGGGCAAGCACATTACCGGGCAATGCATGGCGGTGGACGGCGGTGTCAGTGCAGTTACGGGCGGCTGATGTGGCCCCCACGCTTGTACGCTTCGCGTGCTGCGCTGCCCCCCGAGGGAGCGGCGGCCTTGCTTGGGGCGGCCCGGCGCGGCGGCCCTATTTCACTTGCGTTCCATGAAATTCGGCGTTGACATTCCCTTCGTTCACCACCTCGGTTTCGAGCTGGTGAGTTTCAACAGCGGTGCATCCGAAATTGCCTATACGCCCAAGCCCGAGCACCTCAACTCCTTCGCCGTCGCCCACGGCGGTGTGGTGATGACGCTGCTCGACGTGGCAATGGCACTGGCTGCGCGCAGCGTAGAAAAGGACATGGGCGTAGTCACCATCGAGATGAAAACCAGTTTCATGCGCCCTTCACCTGGCGACGGCACGCCACTTTGCGGCAAAGGCCGGCTGATGCACCGCAGCGCGACGCTGGCGTTTACCGAAGCCACCGTGCTCGACGCACAAGGCCGCGCGTGTGCCCATGCCAGCGGCACCTTTAAATACGTCAAGCGCTTGGCAGTGTCGCCCAAAAACAGCCCGCCGCTCAGCGTGATTTCCACCGACTAAGGCCGCTGCCCGCCAGAGCACTCAGAACCGTCCAAACACCTCAAAACACCGAAATTTTAAGTAAAAACACACGCTAGCCAAAGTATTTACTGCCCCTAATGCTATCAATAACATAGTATTCAACCCACCCTTCCTGGAGACTCTCATGCCACGCAACCAACAAATCCTGCTCGACAACCGCCCGGAAGTTGAAGCCACTGCCAGCAACTTCAAACTCGTCAGCACCGACACGCCTGAATTGCAGGAAGGCCAGGTGCTGGTGCGCCACCATTACCTCAGCCTGGACCCCTACATGCGCGGCCGCATGAACGAAGGCAAAAGCTACGCCGCCGCGCAAGCGCTGGGCGAAGTGATGATTGGCGGGACAGTCGGCGAGGTAGCGGAGTCGCGCCATGCCAAATTTGCAGTGGGCGACCCTGTGGTCGGCATGGGGGGCTGGCAGGAATACAGCGTCGTGAACGGCGACGAAGTCGGCGCGTTGCGCAAAGTCAGCACCCAGCACATTCCTTTGCAAGCCTACCTTGGTGCAGTCGGCATGCCCGGCGTCACCGGCTGGTACGGTTTAACCAAAATTTGCGAACCCAAACCCGGTGAAACCGTCGTGATCAGCGCTGCCAGCGGTTCGGTCGGCGGTGTGGTGGGGCAACTCGCCAAAGCGCGCGGCGCGCGCGCCGTGGGCATAGCGGGCGGGCCTGACAAATGCCAATACGTGGTCGAAGAACTCGGCTTTGACGCCTGCATTGACTACAAGCAGCACAGCGACCCCAAATCCTTTGGCAAAGCACTGAAAGAAGCCTGCCCGAACGGCATTGACAGCTATTTTGAAAACGTCGGCGGCTGGATCACCGACGCCGTGCTGCTACGCACCAACGCGTTTGCCAGAGTGGCGGTCTGCGGCATGATCTCTCGTTACGACGGTGCCACCTCGCCGCTGGAGAGCCCGGCGCTGATTCTGGTGAACCGCCTGAAAATCCAGGGCTTCATCGTCAGCGAACACATGGAAGTCTGGCCCGAGGCTTTGAAGGAGTTGGGCACCTTGCTGGCCACCGGCAAACTCAAGGCGCGCGAGAGCGTGGCGCAGGGAATTGCCGCTGCGCCCGAGGCATTTTTGGGCCTGCTCAAGGGCAAGAACTTTGGCAAGCAATTGGTCAAGTTGGTATAAGCCGCCCCATGGATGCACAACGCGAGGGTGAAGAATTTCGCAATGACTTGCGGCCGCTGCAAGCGGCAGTGGCTGCCGTAGCTGCGCACACTCCACCCAGGGTCGGCTCGGGTAATGCCCAGGCGCGCCGTCTGCTCAGCGCACAAGAATTGGCTCCCCTGACACAGCTCTCAATTACCCGCTCGCTCCTGGCTATTGCACAGACTATTGGCCTGATCGCTGCTGCGGCAGCGCTGGCAATTGCTACCTGGCCCAGCCCCTGGATGATCCTGAGCGTGATAGCCATCGGCATTGCGCAGCACGGCTTGTTCATCCTGGCGCATGAGGCGGCGCATTACCGCCTGTTGCCCAACCGAAGCCTCAACGACGCTGCGGGCCGAATTTTTGGCATGGCTGGCGGTATCAGCCTGTGCACCTACCGCGTTACGCACCGGCTGCACCACAACAACCTCTACACCAGCGAAGACCCTGACACTGCCATCCACGGCGGCTACCCACGCGGCAAAGCCTATTTGTGGAAGAAGCTGGGGCAAGACATCCTGGGTCTGAACGCCTGGAAAACCTTCGCCTATTTCTTTGGCGCACCCGCCATCAATGCCAGCACCAACCAAGAGATTCGCCCGCTGGATGACACCTCGCCCGAGTTGCGCGCCGCCGCGCGCTCTGACCGCTGGATGGTGGTGGCGTTTCACCTGAGTGCGCCGCTGCTGGCATTCATCCTCGGCGGCTCGCAAGCGCTGCTGATGTACGCCGTGCTTTGGCTGCTGCCGCTGGTCACGGTGCTGCAGCCTATCTTGCGGCTGCGGGCCATTTGCGAACATGGTGCGGTGGTGGATTTGTCGTCGCCGCTGACGGCGGCGCGCAGCAACCGCACCAGCGGCACGCTGGTCAACTGGCTGGGACGCATGGTGCTGTTCCCGCACCATGTCAACTACCACCTGGAACACCATTTGTACCCCGCCGTGCCGCACTACAACCTGCCGCGTCTGCACAAACTGCTGCAGGACAAAGGCGCGCTGCAGGGCGCGGAAGTGCGCCACATCGGTGATACCCTGAACCTGATATTTGCACCAAGGAAAGCCCGTGTCTGATACCTCGACTCCTGAAATCATCTTGCACCACTACCCGGTGTCGCCGTTTGCCGAAAAAGCCCGCCTCATGCTCGGCTTCAAGGGGCTGGCCTGGCGCTCTGTGCTGATCCCCAATGTCATGCCCAAGCCCGACGTTCAGGCGCTCACCGGCGGCTACCGCCGCACACCCGTGCTGCAAATCGGCGCCGATATTTACTGCGACACCGCTTTAATTGCCGATGTGCTCGAACACATCGAACCCAGCCCTACGCTCTACCCCGAGCAGCTCAAAGGCGCGGCGCGCATCGTGGCGCAGTGGGCCGATAGCGCGCTGTTCACCACTGCCATGGCCCACAACTTCAGCCCCAAGGGCGCTGCGGCCTTCTTTGAAGTGCAGGGCATGGGAGCCGACACTGCCAAAGCCTTTGCGGTAGACCGCGCGGCCATGCGCGGCGGTGCGCCGCGCATGTACCCTGGCGACGCGGCAGCGGCTTACAAAAGCTATTTGCGCCGCCTTGCCAACATGCTCGACGACCAAGACTTTTTGTTTGGCGAAGCGCCATGCCTGGCCGATTTTTCTTGCTACCACCCGCTGTGGTTCACGCGCAATATCCCGGCGATAGCTGACATTTTCAGCGCCACGCCCAACCTCTTGCCATGGATGGACCGCATGGCGGCGCTCGGCCACGGTATCTCGCAACCCTGCAGTTCGACTGACGCCATCACTGTGGCCGCAGCCGCCGAGCCCGCCCCGCTGCAGGACGAACCATTTCAAAACGAGCACGGCTTGGCCTTGGGTAGCCAGGTCAGCATCACCGCCGAGAGCTTTGGCCTGGAAATCACGCAGGGTGAACTGCTGGCCGCCACCCGCATGCACTACACGTTGCGCCGCACTGACGAGCGCGCCGGCACCGTCCATGTGCACTTTCCGCGCGTGGGCTTTGTTTTAAAGAAGGCGGAGGGAGTGTGATCAGCGATTTCAAAGGCAAAACCGCCGTACTCACTGGCGCAGGCTCGGGCTTTGGCCTGGAAGTGGCGCGCATTGCCGCCAGCCTGGGCATGAACCTGGTGCTGGCCGATGTGCAGCAAGATGCGCTGGACCAAGCCGCCGGGGAATTAAGGGCTTCAGGCGTGCAGGTGCTGGCGCAGCGGGTGGACGTCAGCCAAGCCGCGCAAGTGGAAGCGCTCGGTGCCGCCACCCTGGCACGTTTTGGCGCGCCGCATTTTGTTTTCAACAATGCCGGCGTCGGGGCAGGGGGCTTGATCTGGGAGCACACGGCGCAGGATTGGAATTGGGTGGTGGGCGTCAACCTGATGGGCGTGGCTCACGGCGTGCGTGTCTTCACCCCCATGATGCTGGCGGCTGCAAAGCAAGAGCCGGCCTGGCGCGGCCACATCACCAACACCGCCAGCATGGCCGGGCTCGTCTGCGCGCCCAATATGGGGGTGTACAACGTCGTCAAACACGGCGTGGTGGCATTGTCCGAGACGCTCTACCAGGACTTGGCACTCGTTACTACGCAGATTGGCTGCTCGGTACTGTGTCCGTACTTTGTGCCCACTGGTATCAGCCAAAGCCACCGCAACAAACCGGACGCAGATGTCGTACACGCAGCGCCCACGCAAAGCCAGTTGATTGCCCAGGCGATGAGCGAAAAAGCCGTGAGCTCAGGCAAAGTCACTGCGGCCGAAGTAGCACAAAAAGTCATGGATGCGGTGCAGCTGAACCAGTTCTACATCTACAGCCACCCGCAAGCACTGGGCGCGGTGCAAACCCGGCTGGAAGACATTGTGCAAGGCCGCAACCCGAGCGACCCATTTGCTCACAAGCCGGAGCTGGGGGAAAAACTAAGGGCCAAGTTGGCAATGCCGTGAGTCCCGCTCCAATAGAGTTATGCGGGCAGTGAATCGCAACTGGGCAGCGGCCCAAACTGGTTCGCCCTGGTACTCCGCCCAAAGCCGCAGGCCCGCAGGCTGGGACGCGCTGCTGCAAACGAAATAGCAGACATAATTAATGCTGTTTTTATTTTGGTACGCAGTCTTGGCTGCTTTGATGCATGTTTATCAATTTCAAAGACGCTCCACCGCGCAGCGGTTATTTCTGGCTGGCTTCCACCGTCACGCCACGCCCTGTTGCGTGGGTGTCCAGCCTGTCTGCACACGGCGTGCCCAATCTGGCACCATTTAGCTTTTTTCAGGTGATCACGGGCACGCCCCCCACGCTGATGATTTGCCCGCTGGTCAATGGCGCAGACAAGACCTTCAAGGACACGGCACTCAATATTGCCGCCACCGGCGAGTTTGTGGTGAATCTGGTGCCGCACGCCATGGTGAACCAAATGAACGAAACCTCGTTTGGCTATGGCCGCGAGACGAGCGAATTTGACGCCGCCAAGGTTGACAGTGAGGTCAGTACGCTGGTCAAGCCTCGCCGCGTCAAGGGCGTACCGGTGTCGTTTGAATGCAAGCTGGTACAGCATATGCCGTACCCGGCCAATAACCCGTCTTGCGTCATTATTTTGGGCGAGGTGCTGGCTGCGCACATTGACGAATCGATTCTGGCACCGCTGCCCGAAGGTGTCGCGCCGGGGGCGCAGCAGCAGGTGGACCCGAACAAACTCGACTTGGTCTCCCGCATGGGAGCCGACTGGTATGGCCGTACCCAAGCAGTTGAGAATTTTGAACTGGGGCGCCCTGCAGGTTGGGCGCGATAAAGGGCTGGCGATGAACGTACAACAGCTGATTGACGCCATCGAAGCCCTCGACGCCACTGACGCGCTGCCCTGCAAACTGCCGCTGGACGACTGGAAGCAAATTGCACCTTACCTCAGCATGCGTTTCTTGCAGCCTGGTGACACCTTGATACGGGCCGGTGAAACCGAGCGCGTCTTGTTTATTTTGACCGAGGGCGAGTTGCATGTGCGGCTGGGCAATACCGTGCTGGCCGCCCTGAAACCCGGCACCGTGGTAGGCGAGGGTGCATTTTTCTCAGGCGCGACCCGCAGTGCCGATGTGGTGGCCGCACTGCCTGGCATGGCCTGGGCGCTGAGTTGGGAGCGTTATGAAAAGCTCAGCAGGCGCTTGCCGCGTCTGGCGCTGGTCTTGACACAAGCCTTTGCCGCAGTGCTGGCCGTGCGTATGCGGGAGGCGATTTTGGTCGACCATTTTGCCGGTTGAGCCGGCAACCAGAGACTACACCTCTCCCGACACATTGCCGCGCAAACGTTTGGTTTGTCCCCGCGCCACTTTGCCCTCGACCCGTCGGCGCACAGAGGCTTTGGTTGGCCGGGTGACTTTGCGTACTTTGGGAGGCGCTGCCACGCTGTCTACCAGCAATTGCAAGCGCTCCAGCGCTTCCAGTAAATTCATCTCCTGGCTGCGGCTGGTCTGGGCCTTGATGACCACGACCCCACCCAAGGTGATGCGCTGGTCTGTCAGCGCCAGCAGCCGGTCTTTGACATCTTGCGGCAGCGAGGAGGCCGCGATATCAAAGCGCAAATGCACGGCGCTGGAGACTTTGTTGACGTTTTGCCCGCCTGCGCCCTGGGCGCGAATGGCCGTCCATTGCACTTCATCCGGACAGTCGAGCGCCCGCCATTTCATCAAAACGACGAACCCGCTTGTTGCAAAAAAGCCAGTTCTTCCGCCGTCGAGGTCCGGCCCAAAGTGAGGTTGCGGTGCGGGAAGCGGCCAAACCGGTCAATGATGGCCTGGTGCCTGCGCGCGAAGTCCAGGTTGCCCTCAAACAGCGTACGGTGGGCGGCAGGCGCGACTTTCACCAGCGCGTCAAACAAACTAACGCAATGCGCTTGCTCAGCCAGGGTTTCGGAGTGCATCAAGGGCATGTAGAAGAACACCTGCTCAATCGGGCGCAATTGCACATGCTGTCCCAAGTCAACGCCCTGCTGTGACCAGCGGCTCGCCAGAGTGTCCAGGCCAAAGGCTTTCGGCGTGTCGCGCCAGGCCATTCGGGTGAATTGGTCAGCCAACAAAATCAGGGCGAGGCGGCCAAGTGGCTCATGCAGCCATACGTCCAATTCACCGCTTGCAGCTGCTTGCAGACTCGGCTCAAAACGCTGGCGCACCGCTTGGTCTTGCGCGGGATTTTTACCCCACCACAGTTTGGACTGGGCCGCAGCGACTTCGCCGTCGTCCGGCAAGTCTCCAAACCAAAAAAGCCGGATGCTGTCTGGGGTTTCGCTGGATTGCATCCGGCCAGTTTAATGCGGACAAGTTGCCGCCACACTGCGGCGGGCAGTTTTCAGCACTGCAGGCTGAGGGCTTGCAGCGGTTTGAAGGTTTTAGGCTCAATCACCACCAAATTGATCTGGCGCGGGTGCTTGGGATCGGCGGCAATCGAGCGGAATGTCAACTTTTGGGCACCCTTGTAATCACCCGCGGGCGTGTACTGGCGCACAACGTAGTCGTGCTTGAGGAATTCACCGCGGTTCTCGCCCGCATTGACTTTGGAGCTATGGCCGTGCTCGGTCACGGTCCAGTAAGCCGTCCAGTTAGCAGGGGCACCGTCCAGCGGCGTCACGGTGGCTTCAAACTGATCGCCTTCGGGGCCGCTGGCAAGGCGCGTGAGTGTCAGGCTGGCCAGCGCGGGCTCGCTGCCGCTGAGCGCGCGGCTGTAATCCTGAAAATCACGGCCATTGCGCACCAGTTGCGGCGTGTAGATGCTGCGCAGGCCGTTGGCGCTGGCGATTTGCCGCTGCCGCGTTGTGAACACAGGCGAGGCAAAACGGTCAACCCAACCAATGTAGTCCCAGTAGCCGACATGGAACGCCTGCACCACGGCTTTGCCTTCCTGGCCTTTGAGCGTCGAGACCCAGCGCTCGGCGGGCGGGCAGGAACTGCAACCTTCCGAGGTGTAGAGCTCAATGACCGGGATGAGTGCTGGACCGGATTTGACAGTGCATGTTTGGGCCAGGGCTACGGTACTGCCAGCGGCCAGCGTGCCGACCAGCGCGGCGCTGCGGGCCATACGTGAATAAGGGAATTTCATCGAGACTCCTGAGGGTGGTGCAGACAAATCGAGAAATTCAAAATGCACTGCAATCCCGTCAGTCGCGCACCTTGGCCTGAGTCTTACAAAAGTTACGGGCCTGACTTGCCCATTCTCAGCGGAGCATGTTTACAGCGACTCGCCCAGCATTGCCTCGTACTCCCCGCCCGTGGCTATGCGCGGGTTGGTCTTGTGGCAATGGTCGGCCAGCGCGCCGTTGATGATTTTTTCAAACCAATCGGTTTGCACACCCAGTGCCGCCAGGCCAGCAGGCAGGCCCAGGCGGGCGTTCATGTCCTTGATGGCTTCGGGTATGTCGCCTGCTGACGCCAGTCCCATTGCATGCGCCATGCGTGCCAGCCGCTGGTCTTTTTGCATGGATTCGGCAGGGGCGTTGAATCGCACCACGGCGGGCAAAAACACCGCATTCAGCGTGCCGTGGTGCAGCCGCGGGTCAACCCCGCCCAGGCTGTGGCTGAGTGAATGCACGCAACCCAGGCCTTTTTGAAAGGCCATGGCACCTTGCATCGACGCGCTCATCATCTGAAAGCGTGCCTCGCGGTCGCTGCCGTCCTGTGTGGCGCGCTCTATATGCGCCCAGGCACGCGCCAGGCCGTCCAGCGCAATGCCGTCGGCCGGTGGGTTGAAGGCCGGTGCCATGAAGGTTTCCATGCAATGCGCCACCGCGTCCATGCCCGTGGCGGCAGTGAGTTTGGCGGGCAAGCCGAGCGTGAGTTCAGGATCACAAATGGCGGCTTTGGGCAGGATGTTCCACGAGTGAAAGCCCAGTTTGCGGTGGTCATTGACGATGAGGATGGCGCCGCGTGCCACCTCACTGCCGGTGCCGCTGGTGGTGGGCACGGCAATCAGCGGCGCAGCGCGCTCGGTGATGCGCGGCGAGCCGCCTTCAATGGTGGCGTAATGCGTGAGCGGACCCTCGTGTGTGGCGGCAATCGCCACGCCTTTGGCGCAGTCAATGGCCGAGCCGCCACCCACGGCGATCAAGCCGTCGCAGCGATTTTCTTTGTAGCATTGAGCCGCAGCGCGCACTGCAGCTTCGGTTGGGTTGGAGGGGGTTTGGTCAAACACCGCCACGGTCATCCCTGCAAGGGCACCCAATGCCTTTTGCAAAATGCCGGCCGCTTTGACGCCGGCATCGGTGACGATCAGCGGGCGGGTAATGCCCACACGCTCGCATTCTTTTTTCAGCAATTGGATGGCACCGTGCTCAAACTGGATGTGGGTGAGGTAGTAGATGTAGGCCATGGCAAACAAGCTTGGGTAGGATGGGCAGGAAGTCACCACTATATTTGCAGGAGACTCCCATGGTTGGCCCGGAAACCCTGATGCGCGTCGCATGTGCGATAGCCCGTACCGGCAAGCATCAAAAACGCCGCCTACGCACTCCGGCGGGTCTTTGGATGACTGGGATAAATCTTAAAAAACCATAGCATTACGGGCAGTAAATACATTGGCTAGCGGTCAATTTGGTATTAAATTTTCAATCATTTCTCAATTTTGAGCTGTTTTTGTGGGGTGGTGCCGTTTGCGCGGCCTACCAGACACGCCGTGCTCGCTGGCCGGTGGCATGATCAGCGTCATCAAAATCGACACACTCCCCGCCAAACCATGAGTGCCATCACCCGCCAGCATTTCCGCTTTTTTGAACGCCTGCGCGTGCGCTGGGCCGAGGTAGACATGCAAAAAATCGTTTTCAACGGCCACTATTTGCTGTACTTTGATACGGCGGTCGGCGGTTACTGGCGGGCACTGGCCTTACCCTATGAAGCCGCCATGCACCAGTTGGGCGGTGACTTGTACGTCAAAAAGGCAAGCCTTGAATACCATGCCTCGGCCCGCTATGACGATACGCTCGAAGTGGCGATCAAGTGCGAGCACATGGGCAATTCATCGATGCGCTTTGCCAGCGCGGTGTTTCGCGGTGAGACGCTGCTCGTCAGCGGCGAGCTGCTGTATGTGTTTGCCGACCCCAGTACGCAAAAATCGCAGCCCGTCCCCGCTGTGCTGCGAGAGGTTTTGCTCGGCTTTGAGGCCGGTCAGCAGATGGTCGAAGTACGGCTGGGCTCTTGGGATGCGCTTGGCCACGACGCCGCCGCCTTGCGCGAAGCCGTGTTCATGCAAGAGCAGGGCGTATCGCCTGCCGATGAATGGGACGGCCGCGACCCACAAGCACTGCATGCAGTGGCCTACAACCGCATGGGCCTGGCGGTGGCAACCGCTCGATTGCTGCAGGAAACGCAGGAATCCACCGGCACCGCCCGCATTGGCCGCATGGCTGTCTGCCGCGTCTTGCGCGGCAGCGGCGTGGGCACGCGGCTGCTCCACAGCCTGCTGCAAACCGCCGCTGCCCAGGGCCATGCGCAAGTGGTGTTGCACGCCCAGTGCAGTGCCCAGGGCTTTTATGCCCGCGCGGGTTTCACGCCGCGCGGGCCGGTATTTGACGACGCGGGGCTGCCGCATGTCGAAATGTTCATGCCGCTGGGCGGGCAATCGCCTGAAATTCCCCGCTGACGCGGAACTGCCGCAGCCAGCGGTGACAATATGCGGTTATTTGTTATTCAGCGTGAGCGCATGAGCGCTGTCAACGCTTTTGCTTTCCGCTAGCAGTCATGGCCAAGAAAAAACGTATTTCCACCCCGCGAGCCTCCAGCAATGGTGCCGCTTCCAACGGCGCAGGTAGCGCCGCCAGCATCGCTGCAGGCACTGCGACTGCCAGCTTGGCGAATCCCGCTGCTGCGGTAGTCGACGCCCTGTCCCACCTCGGCAAACCTGCGCAGGTTCCCGCTGCAAAGCTGTCCACCAAGCCGCCAGTGCCTGCGCCTGCTGCCGCCGCGCTGCCCACCGAAGTGGTGCGCGGCGACTGGACCGTGCTGATCCTCGGCCTGATGATGTTTTTCGCCCCTGCGCTGGGCGTGCCGCACGAGGAGATGCTGCAAGACACTTTGAAATCAGCGGTGGTGTCGTTTGGCGCGCTGATTGCCGGCCTGGCTTTTTTCTGGAACCAGCGCAACCGCCGTGAAGGCCTGCGCTGGCACGGCTTGATGGGCCTGACCTTGCTGCTGATGGTCTATGCGCTCGGCAGCATGATCTGGTCGCACACCTATTTAGCCGGGGTTGAAGCCATCCGCTGGTTTGTGCTGAGTTTGCTGCTGTGGCTGGGCATGAACACCATCAGCCGCGACCGCCTGCCCACACTGGCCTGGGGCATTCACTTTGGCGCGGTGGTGGCGTCGCTCTGGACAGCGCTGCAATTTTGGGTCGACTTCAAGTACTTCCCTCAAGGCCCCAACCCTGCCTCGACATTCGTCAACCGCAACTTTTTTGCCGAGTATGTGGTCTGCACGCTGCCTTTCAGTGTGTATTTGCTGGCCCGTGCCCGGCAGTCGAGCAGTATTGCGCTGCTGGCGTTTACCTTGGCATTCAATCTCATTGCGTTGCTGATGACCGGCACGCGTTCGGCGCTGATTGCGCTGGGTTTTATCGCTGTCATCCTGCCTGTGGTTCTGTATATTTACCGCAAACAGTTCGCTTTTTCCACTTGGGACAGCGGGCAACGCATTCTGGCCATCGGGTTGTTGCTGGCTACCGTGGTGGGCCTGGGCATTATTCCTACGGGCAACCCGCGCATGGTCGAAGACCACGCCACCGAAAAGCGCGGCTTGACACCACTGCAGAGGGGTTTTGCCCGAACGGTCTCGATAGCGCAAAAAGAAGAGTACACCGTCAAGTCGTTCTCGGTGCGCCTCGTCATGTGGAAAGCCACCGGCCGGATTATCGAAAAGAGGCCTCTGACGGGCGTTGGAGCGGGCGCATGGGAAGCCGATATTCCGCTCTACCAAGCCGAAGGCTCGCAGCTCGAGACCGATTACTACGTCCACAACGAAATCTTGCAGTTGCTCGCTGAGTACGGCTTGGTGGGTTGGGTATTCCTGCTGCTTCTGCTGGGCTACCTCAGTCTGGCAGCGTGGCGAACCGTGCGAAACCGCAGCGCCGAAGGCCTGGCCGAGGTGCCGCTGCGCGGCCTGACACTGCTGAGCTTGCTGGCATTTTTGATTATCAGCAACGCCGGCTTTCCGTGGCGGCTGGCCAGCACGGCCGCGATTTTCGCCCTCTGTTTGGCGATTCTCGCTGCCTCGGACGCCCGCCTGGGCTACCGCAGTTTTGGTTCCGTCTTCCGCCTGAACTGGCAACCGGCGTATTCACAGGCCCTCGCCATTGCGCTGATGATGTGTACCGCGCTGGCCGCCTACATTACCCAGCAAGCCGCCGAGTGCGAAAGCAAAATCGTCAAGGCAACCAAGCTCGCGCTGGGCATTTCTGCCTCGCAAGACCCGAACAACCCCAAGTGGGACCGCGCCAAGGCCGAGATGCTCCGGCTCATCAAAGAGGGGACTGACATCAATCCGCATTACCGCAAAATCACGCCGATGGTGGCTGACGAACTCGCCAAATGGGGTGACTGGAAAAATGCCACCTGGATTTGGGAATCCGTCATCTCCTCGCGCAAGCATGTGGTGGCGTTGATGACCAACGCCGCGCGGGGTTATGCCTCGACCGGCGAGCCCGAGAAAGCGCTGGGCCACTTGGCGGCCGCGAAAAAGATTCAGCCCACCGCCAGTGCCGTGCGCTCGCTTGAAGTGATTTTGCTGAGCCGCTCGGGCAAAGAAAAAGAAGCCCTTGATCTGGCCCGCGATGCAGTGGAGAAAAAAATCTATGACTTTGACTTGCTCAATGCCGCCTTTATTCTCGGTTGGCGCGCCGGGGACTATCCTTTGGCACTCAAGAGCATGGAATACCGCCTGCAAGGTTGGCCCGAATCAAAAGCTGCAGGCCTGGTGCAGCTGGGCAACATGCAGCACACCGCCATCAAGGACGACGCCAAAGCGCTGACCAGCTTTAAAGACGCGCTGGAAATCACGCCGGAAGCGCAGCGGGCCAATTTATTGGCACAAATACCGCAGGTCTTTCATGCCAAGCTGCAAGCCAAGCCTGCAGCCGCAAAGCCTGCCCCAGCCGCCTCAGCTGCCCGCTAAAGCTCAGAGGTCATCGCGCAACGCGTAAGGCAAGGCCAGGTGGCGTAAAACTTCGACCTGCGCCGCCGGCACACTTAGCTCGGGCAAGGTCGCACTTGGCGCGGCCGTCAGAACAGCCGTTTGCAAGCAGACAATGGCGTCGTAACCGCCACCAGGCGCTGCGGCAACTTGCACCACCACACCGCAAGGCTGCGCGTCACTGGGTGCCGCACCCTGCGTCAAATCGGCAAAAATCTCCTGGCCTGGCTGCAAAATCTGCTCGCTGTGCAGCAAACTGGCGCGCCGCTTCAAACTGCCGCGAAATTGGCTGCGTGCCACCACCTCTTGCCCCGGATAGCAGCCCTTCTGGAAACTCACGCCGCCGACCGATTCGTAATTGAGCATTTGCGGCACAAAGGCATCGACCACGGGCTGGGTGAGGGTGGCTACACCGCTGCGTACCTCGCTCCACAGCCAAAGCGCCTCGTCCATGGGGGCAAAAGCAGCCAGTGAGGCGGGCACAGACCCCGCCGGGGCCAAATACAAAACACGCGCCTGACCCATCGCTGGATAGAGAAAAACGGCAATTTCGGTATCAAAATCAACTCTAGCCCAGGTATTTTCTGCCCCCGTAGCTATGCTACTGATGGCATCTCCCGCCAGGCCAAAAAGCGAAAATTCAGCCGTGGCATCATTTAGTTTGACCTTGGCGCGCAAGACGAACATGCTCAGGCGTTTGACCGTAGCAGCCAAAATATCCTGGCTGCACAAAAGCAGCAGCTCCTGCGGGCTGCGCTTGATGCCAATGAAACTCGCCAGCATCCGGCCTTTGGCCGAACACAGTGCGGCCAGCCGCGCCTCTGAGGCGTCCAGCAACAAGAAGTCTTGCGTCAACTGGTGGTGCAAAAAAGAAGCGGCGTCCTCGCCGCTGACGCGTACCACGCCCCAGCCCGACAAGCGGGCGACGCCATTAAGAAGCGGGGCAATTGCAGCAGAATCAGTGTCCATGACTGAATTATCATGCCCCATGGTTTTTCAATAAGGCATCAGGGTTGTGCGACGTTTGCTGCTAACGCTCATCGGTTTCGGCCTAGCGCTCGGCCTGGTCATCTCGGGCGCAGCGGCTTGGTGGCTGCACCAGCCCATCGCGTTTGCCTCGCCCAAACTCGATTTATCGATCGAGCCTGGCACCACGCCCCGGGGCGTTGCACAAGCACTGGTGGAAGCAGGCGCCCAGACCCGTGCCGATGCGCTGTTCTGGTGGTTTCGGCTGTCGGGCCAAAGCCGGCTCATCAAAGCGGGCAACTACGAAATTGAGCCAGGCACCACGCCCCGGCAATTGCTGGGAAAGCTGGTGCGCGGCGAAGAGTCACTGCGGGCGCTGACACTGGTCGAAGGCTGGACTTTCCGGCAAGTGCGCGAGGCACTTGCCAAAACCGAATATTTGCGGGCCGACACGCAAACCGCAAGTGATGACGCTGTGATGTCGTTGCTTGGCAAGCCCGGCCTGCATCCCGAGGGCCGGTTTTTCCCCGACACCTACAACTTTGCCAAAGGTGCCAGTGACCTTTCCGTGCTGCGCCGCGCCATGCTGGCCATGGACAAAAAACTCGCCGCAGCGTGGTCACAGCGGGCACCTGATGTACCTTTGCAAACGCCGGACCAGGCGCTGATTTTGGCCAGCATTGTGGAAAAAGAAACGGGCAAAGCCAGCGATCAAGCCCAAATTGCCGGTGTATTTGCCAACCGCCTGCGCAAAGGCATGCTTCTGCAGACCGACCCTACAGTGATCTATGGGCTCGGCGCAGCCTTTGACGGCAATCTGCGCAAGCGCGATTTGCTGGCCGATACGCCTTGGAACACCTACACCCGCAGCGGCCTGCCGCCCACACCAATTGCCATGCCAGGCCTGCAAGCGCTGCGCGCGGCTGTGCGGCCCGCCGTGACCCAAGCACTGTATTTTGTGGCGCGCGGTGATGGCAGCAGCCAATTCAGCGCCACACTGGACGAGCACAACCGCGCCGTGAACCGCTACCAGCGCGGGCGCTGAAGAGTCAAAATCACCATGGCACAAGGCATTTTTATCAGTTTTGAAGGCATCGACGGGGCTGGCAAATCCACCCACATCGAGGGTCTGGCGGCCGCTTTGAAGGCACAGGGCAGGGCGGTGTGCCAAACTCGTGAGCCTGGCGGCACGCCCTTAGCGGAGAAGTTGCGCGCCATGGTGCTGGGTGACGGCATGGACGATTTGACTGAAGTGCTGCTGATGTTTGCGGCTCGCCGCGACCATTTGGTACGGGTGATTGAACCGGCCTTGGCGCGAGGCGACATGTTGCTGTGCGACCGCTTTACCGACGCCACTTTTGCCTACCAAGGCGGCGGACGCGGTTTTGATACGGCCGTCTTGGCGCAGCTGGAGCAATGGGTGCAAAGCCTGCCCAGCCAAGCCGCACTGCGTCAGCCCGACTTGACCCTCTGGTTTGACTTGGCCCCAGAACAAGCTGCCGAGCGCTTGGTCGGCAGCCGTCTGCCCGATAAATTTGAAGCCCAACCGCTGGCGTTTTTCCGCCGTGTCGCGCAGGCCTATGCACAGCGCATGGCGACATCGAATGGCCGTATGGTGCGGATTGACGCGGGACTGGACAGGCACAGCGTTTGGCAACAAATTACCCAAGCGCTGGTACGCCGGGGTTGGCTCTCCATCATGACGCCACCGCATCCATGAGTAGCAGCTTGGTGCCTTGGCTCGCTCCGCAATTGCGAACATTGCTCACACAAAACAGCCCTGCGCTGCTGTTGCAGGGCCCTTCGGGCCTGGGCCAGTGGGCATTGGGCATGGCATTGGTGCGGGCTTGGCTGTGTGATCGACCGAGCCCGCTGGGAGCCTGCGGCAGCTGCGAGAGTTGCCATGCTATCGACGTGCACAGCCACTCAGACCTGTGCCTGCTGGTGCCGCAGGCACTCCAAACTTCGCTCGGCTGGCCAGTCATCAACAGGATTGCGCAAGACGGTGAAGACAAAGAGCGCAAACCCAGCCGGGATATCCGGATTGACGATCTGCGCGAGGCGATTGAATTTTGCCAACGCACCAGCGCGCGTGGCCGGGGCAAAGCCGTACTGATCTACCCGGCCGAGCGCATGAATGTTGCCACCGCCAATGCATTATTAAAAACCTTGGAAGAGCCGCCAGGTGAACCTGGGGCGCTGCGCTTTGTACTGGCCAGCGAAGCCGCGCACTTGCTGCTGCCCACTATCCGCAGCCGCTGCATCAGCCACACCATGGCTTGGCCGCAAGAGGTGCAGTCATTGGCGTGGCTGCAGCAGCAAGGCCTTGGTGAAAAAGATGCTGTTGTCTCGCTTCGAGCGGCAGGCGGGCGGCCTGAAACCGCTTGGGATGCGGCGCAAGCCGGCATGACAGCCGATCAATGGGCGAAATTTCCCCTGGCTATTCGGCAAGCCAATGGCCTGGCACTGCTGGGCTGCACGCCTGCACAAGCCACGCAGCGTTTGCAAAAACTCTGCCATGACTTGGTCGCCCAGCGGGTGGGTGCACCGCCGCGCTTTTTTTCGCGTGCCGACTTGCCCTTACCGCCGGCCAAGCGCCACAACGGTGGCGGTGATGATTTGGCCGCTTTGCTCACATGGTCCAAAGCGCTGGTGCGCAGTGCCCGCATCGCGGAACATCCCTTGAATGCACAGCTTATGTTGGAATCACTGGCGCAGCAAGCGCGTCTCGCCTTAGACTCGTATCTGCAAGATGTTCAAGCCGATTGATTTTCACCCTAGCAAGCCGCCATGAGCACACCGATTACCACGGCCACAGCGTCCACCCCGCGCCCCAGCATCATCCAGCTCGCCATCAAGGAAAAGGCGGCTTTGTACGCGGCCTACATCCCTTTGTTCAACGATGGGGGCATTTTTATCCCCACGGTAAAAGACTACAAGCTGGGTGACGACATGTTTGTCCTGCTCACCCTGCCGGACGATACCCAGCGCTACCCGGTGCAGGGCAAGGTAGCTTGGGTAACACCAGCACGCACCTCGGGCAATCGCACCCAAGGGGTCGGCATCCGTTTTCCGGCAGATGAAAAATCGCGGCTGCTGAAAAACAAGATTGAGGAAATTCTGGGCGCGCATCTGGCGTCTGGTCGGCCCACTCAAACGATTTGATGCGGGCGCAGCGCTTCAGCGGTCGCGCTACCAAAGCCCCGCAGCAGTGACTAGCCCTTGGACATCAGAATCTACGCCCCATGTTCACCGACTCGCATTGCCACCTGAACTTTCCTGAACTGGCGGGCCAGTTACCCGCCGTTCGGCAGGCCATGGCTGAGGCCCAGGTGGACCGGGCACTGTGCATTTGCACCACGCTAGAAGAATTCGGCGCAGTGCACCAGTTGGCTATGGATTACGATAACTTTTGGGCAACGGTAGGAGTCCATCCCGACAACGAAGGCGTTACGGAACCGACACTGGACGATTTGGTATTCCGCGCCCAGCTCCCCAGAGTGGTAGGTATCGGCGAAACCGGGCTCGACTACTACCGCTTGGGCGAGCGTTCGGTGGCCGACATGGAATGGCAACGCAAGCGCTTTCGCACCCACATTCGCGCAGCGCAGCAATCATGCCTGCCGCTGGTCATACATACCCGCAGCGCTTCGCAGGACACGATGGCGATCCTTCAGGAGGAGGGCGAAGACGCCAGTGCCCGATCAGCGGGCGGCGTGTTTCATTGCTTCACAGAAACCGCAGCGGTCGCCAGGGGTGCACTGGACCGGGGGTTTTTCATCTCTTTTTCAGGAATTTTGACTTTCAAAAATGCCCAAGATTTGCGCGATGTGGCGGCTTTTGTGCCGATGGACAGGCTACTCATCGAAACCGACAGCCCCTACCTTGCACCAGCACCGCACCGCGGGAAAACCAACAGCCCGGCCTATGTACCTTGGGTAGCCAAACAAGTCGCGCAGATTAAACAACTGCCCGTCGAAGTGGTTGCGCAGGCAACAAGTCGCAATTTTGAGCGGCTTTTCGGGAGAGTTTTGAATTGAGAAAATACATTAGAAGTTTATTTCAAATATATGTTTTTATTCAATTAAATTTATTTTCTTCAGTAATTTTTGCAGGCTCTTACGAAGATTTTTTCACAGCACTGCATTTCGACGATTCGGCTACTGTCAGCCGCTTATTGCAGCGCGGATTTGACCCTAACACGCCCAATGAAAATGGCATCCCCGCACTGGTTTTGGCCGCGCGCGAATCCAGCTTCAATGTCATGCAAGCCTTGCTTGGCGCACCGAAACTTAAAGTGGAAGCCAGAAATGAAGAGGACGAAAGCGCGCTTATGTTGGTCAGCCTGCGCGGCAATGTAGACATCGCGCAGCGCCTGATTGAGAAAGATGCCGACGTCAATAAAACCGGCTGGACGCCATTGCACTATGCGGCCACCGGCGGGCATACGCCCCTGATTGAGCTCTTGCTGCAACACCACGCTTACATTGACGCTGAATCGCCCAATGGCACGACGCCCTTGATGATGGCCGCCCAATACGGAAGCACCGAAGCGGTCCGGCTGCTGATACAGCGTGGCGCCGATGTCACGCTTAAAAATCAATTGCAACTTAATGCACTCGACTTTGCCAGACTTGGAAGCAGGCCCGATGCGATTCAGATATTGCAAAGCGCTTTGAAGTCCTCTGCCAGTGGGGCAAAATGAATCGCACGATGCGCATTATGTTTAATTAAATTAATGTGAATAGTCTACTGCCACGATGCACTGCTCTGCGCGTTGAATCAAGTACTAGGCGTTTTCAGCCGCTTTACCTCAAACCACTTTGAATTGCAAAGACTTGAATTCCAGGAATTCTTCAAAACCGAACACTCCGTTCTCACGGCCATTGCCCGATTGTTTGTAGCCACCAAAAGGCGCGTGGCTATTGAACGGGCCACCGTTGATGTCGATCTGCCCAGTGCGAATGCGACGGGCCACAGCGACGGCGTGGTCTTGGTCAGCGCCCCACACAGCGCCGCCCAGGCCATAAATGGAATCGTTGGCGATTTGAACGGCTTCGTCTTCGTCTTTGTAGGTCAGCACTACCAACACCGGGCCAAAAATTTCCTCGCGCGCCAGCGTGTCGCTAGGCTGTACATGCAGCACGGCGGGCTGCACGTAATAACCTGTCTCGTACGCCGGTTTGTCAACACTGCCAGCGATCAACTGCGCACCTTCGGCGATGCCCAGGGCAATAAAGTTCAGCACGCGGTCGCGCTGCGCAGCGCTGGCCAGAGGGCCGATCTTACTGGTTTCGTCCAAACTGGGGCCCAAGGTCAGCTTGGCGATCGCCGTTTGCGCCAGCGCTTTGACATCCTGAAGACGGGCTTGCGGCACCAGCATGCGGGTGTGCGCGCTGCAGGTTTGTCCGCTGTTGAGCATGCAAGCCGAAATCGTACCTTTCACAGCCGCTTCCAAATCGGCATCAGGCAAGATCACACTGGCTGATTTGCCGCCCAGTTCCAGGGCAACGCGCTTGACGGTTTGACTGGCCAGCTCGCCTACGCGTTTGCCGGCGCGGGTGGAGCCGGTAAAACTCACCATATCGACCTCGGGGTGGCCTGCGAGCACCTCGCCGACCACGGGGCCGGTGCCGTTGACCAAATTAAAGACGCCGGGCGGCAAACCCGCTTCGTGAATCACTTCGGCCAAAATCATGGCGTTGACGGGGGCCAGTTCACTGGGCTTGAGCACTACCGTGCAGCCCGCCACCAGTGCCGGCGCGACTTTGAGCGTGATCTGGTTCAGCGGAAAATTCCAAGGCGTGATGCAACTGACCACCCCCACCGGCTCGCGAACGACCAGCGAATTGCCGACCTTTTCTTCCCATACAAACTCGCGGGCGACCTTCGCAAAGTTGGCCCAGTGCCAAACCGGCGCGCCCACCTGAACGATGCGCGCCATCTTCAGCGGCATGCCGACCTCACCCGCAATCGCGGTGGCAATTTCTTCGCTGCGGGCTTTGAGGCCGGCAGAGATTTTGTCCAGATACGCCGCGCGGGTCTCCACCGGCAAACGGGACCAGCCATCAAAGGCAGCGCGCGCTGCCAGTACAGCTTGCTCGGCCTCTAGCGCGGTGCCCACGGGTACAGCTGCCATCACCGCCTCAGTGCTGGAGTCGTGCACCAAAAACTGCTCTGAGGAAGTGGCCAAAACCCATTGGCCGTTGATGTAGTGAAAAGGGTAGGTGGTCATGGCAAAGAGGGGGAGTGAAGTAAAACAGCAGCCAGCACTTTAATGCTGATTGCGCCTTGGCGTAGGCAAGTCGCCAGTACGCTCAGTGGTGGTGACCCCAGAAGAGCAAAGCCTGGCTGCCCTCCACCGTCAAACTCACGGTTGCGCCGACGGGCAAAAGCACTTTGGTGGCCACATGGCCGAAAGGTAAATTCGTCAGCACGGGAATCTTGAGTTGGCTGCGCAGCCACTGCACTACGCTGGCAAAGTTAAACCCGCGGTCGTGCGGCACAGCCCGGTAGCCGGTGAATTGGCCCAGAACGACAGCTTGCTGTGACGCCAGCACCCCCATGTGCAACAACTGCGTGAGCAGCCGCTCAATGCGGTACGGATGCTCGCCCACGTCTTCCAAAAACAGTACGCCGCGCTGGGTTTGGCGCTTCCAATCCGGGCAATACGGGGTGCCGACCAGACTGGCCAGTACCGACAGGTTCCCACCCCATAAATGTGCTTTTTTTATATGAAAATCACTTCTAGCCAATGTATTACTTGCCGGTAGTGCTATAGTTTTTGAATTATTGCTAGCCACGCTGGTGGCAGCTATATTGGCTTTTTCACGCCCCAAGCGCCAACCCGCACCCTCCCCCTGCCCCAGCAGCAAGTCCTCAAAACACGCCTGCATGATGTCGTCGGCACCGGCCGCGGCACCGAAATCCTCCCCCAGTGCCGGACCGGCCCAAGTCACGGCGCCGATTTGCGCGAGCAAGGCCAGTTGCAGGGCGGTGAAGTCACTGAAACCGACCCATTGCGTGCCTTTGGCAATACTTTTGGCAATGGCTTTATAGGGAAGCTGCGGCAGCAAGCGGCTCAAGCCGTAGCCACCGCGTGTGGTCAGTGCCACGTCGGCACCGCTGGCCGCAGCGCGCGAAATGGCCGCCAGACGGGTGCTGTCGTCACCGGCAAAGCGCTGGTGGCTGTGCAGCGCGCTGGGGTCAATTTCCACCGCATAGCCGTGTGCTTGCAAGTGGCGGACGCCGCGCTTGAACGCTGCCTTGTCACGCACCGCGCCGCTGGGAGAGTAAATGTAAATATGTGGGCTCACAGCTTGCGAGTATCCCATTCGTTGATTTTCTGGCCACTGGCCGGCGGCTTGGAATGCGCCGGGCGTTATTTGAAATAAACCGCCGCACGCTGCGCAATGCCTTGCCCATGCTCTTGCACAAAATGCCCGGCTTCTTCCAGCAGCACCGGCTCGGGGCAGCCGCGAATCAGCTTGCGCAAACCGTGCATGACCGGCGGGCCAAGCACCGGGTCTTGCACGCCAATGGCCATCAGGCTTTGGCCTGTCCACTGCTCACGCCAAAAAGTGCGCGCCTGGCGCGAGATGGCGGCACCGTCCGAGTCTTCAAACTCGGGCACCATCGGCGGGAAAGCGCGCAGCGCAGCGCGGTGGCCGGTGTCCGGAAATGGCGCGTTGTAGGCGGCACATTCGTCTGGCGGCAGTTGGGCGTTGCCCCGCGCAAACAAGCGGGCCACATCGAAATCGGGGTTGTTCTCGCACATGGCGCGCCAGGCCAAAAACCCGGCCGACAACGGCACATCGCCCGTGGCCAGCGCGGTGTTCATCACCAGCAGTCCCTTGTAGCGCTGTGGCGCTGCCAAGGGCAAGGTCAGGCCCAGCAGGCCGCCCCAGTCCTGCACCACCAGCACCACATTGCGCAAGTCAAGCCGTTCGATGAATTCGAGCAGCACCTGACGGTGCCAAGTAAAGCTGTGCGCCGAGGCTTTTTTGGGCTTGTCGCTCTTGCCAAAACCGATCAAATCGGGCACCACCACCCTGCCCGCTTCTTGCAGCGGCGGAATCATCTTGCGGTACAGGTAGCTCCACGCCGGGTTGCCGTGCAGGCACAGCCAAGTGGTGGACGCTGCGGCATCGGCATCGGCAGCAGGTGCCGTGGCGGCCTGCGCAGCGACATCCAGGTAATGCATGCGCAGGCCCGCCAGACTGGGCAGATCACTGATGTAGTGCGCTGGCCAGGGGTAGCCCGGCAGGTTGGCAAAGGCGGCGTCGGGGGTGCGCAAGGCATCTTCGCGCAAGGGGTCGGTCAGCATTTTTTTCTCCTGGCGGCGGTGTGTAAAAAAGTCACTCAGCAACTGGCCACATTCATGCGCCAACTCACCGCCCTGCACCTCGGTCTGGTGGTTGAGACGGGTTTGCGCAAACAGGTTGATGACCGAGCCGGCCGCGCCGGTTTTAGGCTCGGGCGCGCCAAACACCAGCCGCTTGATGCGCGCATGCAATATGGCACCGGCGCACATGGCGCAAGGCTCCAGCGTCACATAGAGATCGCATTCATCGAGCCGGTAATTGCCCAGTACCTGCGCCGCAGCCCGCAGCGCGTTGATTTCTGCATGGCCGGCCGGGTCATTTCGCGCGCTGCAGGTGTTGTGCCCCCGCGCAATGACTTGCCCCGCATGCACCACCACGGCACCCACCGGTACCTCACCTGCCGCTTGCGCCAGCCTGGCCTGCGCAAGCGCTTGCTGCATCCATGGGGTGGTGGGTACGGCGGCGGGCATCACTGGCCATCAGGCATAGGCCGGGCTTGCTGCAACGCGCCTTCCACCGCTTGTTTGTATTGCTGCGGCAAGGCTTGCGGGCTCTGGCTGGTGCCCGGAGCGGCCACGCTGGCGGCACCAGCGGGGACAGGCAAGGTGAGTGCAGGCACGGGCTGTGACACCGCGGCCAACTGCTTTTTCACCAGCACACCGACCACGGCCAGCGTCAACAACAAGCCCGCCAAACCGAGCAGCCCTTTCATGCCAGGACTTTCTTGCGCGGCATCGGCGGCTGTGCGGCCAGCGCCTCGCCAACCGCTTGCCATGCCGCAGCAGCGCACCAGGCTTCTCCGCTGGCTGGGTTAAAAACCACCGCCGCAGACTGCGTCAAAATTTCAAACGGGCGCGGAAAAGACGGCAGCATTACTTCAAAGCGCTCCTGCTGCAAATGCGGCCGCAGAGCGCAGGCAAACAGGTTCTGTGCGAGCGCGACATCACTCTCGAAAATAACCACAAAACTGTTGTCAAAAGGACGGCAAAACACGGCTCGCTCTGAATAAGTGCGGCGAATTTGCTGAGCCAAGGCGCTAACGACCAAGTCCGCTTTTTGCCCAAACAAAGCGTTGAGTCTGGCAAATACCTCGACCTGCAGACGCACCAGGGTCAGCGGCTTGCCGGGAGGGGAATTGTCCAGCCGCCTCAGCAATTCGGCCAGGCCAATCGAATTCCAGCAGCCGGTGACAGCGTCGATCAACTCCGCGCGCAGGTTGTGACCGAGTCCGCGCAAGAAATGATCGCCCAAGCTGCGCCGGTCAATATTCATATTCAGCCGGATTTCAGCCACCACCATGGCCGCCAGGTCTTGCAGGCTTTGCAGCTCTTCGGGACTGAACTGGCGCGGCGTGGTATCCATCACGCACAAGGTGCCGGCATACAAGCCAGGCTCAATCTCCAGCGGAACGCCGGCGTAGGCGCGCATAAAAGGGGCGGCGGCGACGTGTGGGTTGTCGACAAAGCGGTCGTCCAGCAAGGTGTCGGTCACGGTCAGCAGGTGACGAGCACCCAAGGTGTGGCCACACAGCGAGGTGTCGCGCCGCGTTCGGCTGGCAGCAAAGCCCTGCTCGGACAAAAACCACACCTCGTAGTCATCGGCAATGGAGATGCAGCACAGCGGCACCTCCAGGAGCTTGCGGGCCAGACGGGTAATGCGGTCAAAACGCTCCTCACGCGGCGCGAAAACGCAGTAAAACTCGCGCAATTGCGCGACGCGTTCTTCATCGCCATCGGGAATGGGGGCAGGCAGCATCAGTAGAAAAGCGTGAGAAAACCGTAGGTATTACCTGACTTTAGCGCAATCGCATCCGCCATCAGGCGGCTTGTGTGCTTACTGACCCAGCGCTGCGCTTGTAGACCAGCAAGCGCCCGCGATAGGCCAAGGTGCTAACCGACGCCAGGCTGTGCAGCAACTCTTGCCGCATGCCGAATCCCAGCCGAGCCATGTGCCGGGTAAAGGCGCTTCGGTTGTCGCGGTTGGGATCCACGATCCAGACTTCAGCCTGCGGCGACGCATGCGCTGCAATAAAGCAGGCCAGAAGGCCTGCATCGTCTCGCTCGTAGAGCACGTCACTGCCAATGATCAAGTCGTACTCACCGTGCACCGCGCGGGCCAGCAGCAGGTCGGGTGCGCCATGACTGGCCTGCGCCGCGCCCCAGCGGCCGTGGCGGTATTTCATTGGCAGCAGGTGGTTCAAGCGCACATTGCGGCGCAAAAAATCTGCCGCCAGCGGGTGGCAATCACTGGCCGTCACGTCGGCACCGCGCCGGTGGCCTACCAGACTGGCCAGCGCCAGGCCGCAGCCAATCTCCAAGATACGCTCAGCCGCCGCCACGGGCCGCAGCGCCAGCCGCGCCGCCAGCTGCACGCCCGACGGCCAGAGCTGGCCAAACAGCGGCCAGGCGGCGGACGAAATGCCCAAGCGGCTGGCCCGGCCCTGCGGGTCGTAGAACTGTTGGCGGTCCAGTAGCGAGCGGATTTGCAAGTCAGCCACGCCCAGCACCGCAATCTGCTCGCGCTTGGTCTGGTAGCCCGGTGTCATGGCCAAGCCGCGCCAAAGGCGCTGACGGCCAAAAATAAGCACTTTAAGCCGGCTTTATGCATCAAATTGGCCTCTAGCCAAGGTGTTTATTGCAGGTGTTGCTATAAAAATAAATAGCATAGAACCCTCACTCCCACTCGATCGTGGCCGGCGGCTTGCTCGAAATGTCGTAGACCACCCGGTTGATGCCGCGCACCTCGTTGATGATGCGGCTGGAGGTTTTTTTGAGCAATGCGTAGGGCAGCTCGGCCCAGTCGGCGGTCATGAAGTCACTGGTTTGCACGGCGCGCAGCGCGACCACGTAGTCGTAAGTGCGGCCGTCACCCATCACGCCGACGCTTTTGACCGGCAAGAACACGGCAAACGCCTGGCTCGTCAGTTCGTACCAGGTCTTGCCCGTTTTTTCATCGCGCGTGTGGCGCAGCTCTTCCATGAAAATCGCATCGGCACGCCGCAGCAAATCGGCATACGCAGGTTTGACCTCGCCCAAAATGCGCACACCCAGACCGGGTCCCGGAAACGGATGGCGATGCACCATCGCAGGCGGCAGGCCCAGCGCCACGCCCAGCTCGCGGACTTCGTCCTTGAACAAATCTCGCAGCGGCTCCAGCAGCTTCAGGCCCAGCTGCTCGGGCAGGCCGCCGACGTTGTGGTGGCTTTTGATGGTGACGGCTTTTTTGCCGCCACTGCTGCCCTGCGCGCCGCCCGACTCGATCACGTCAGGGTAGATCGTGCCCTGGGCCAGCCACTTGGCGTTTTGCAGTTGCGCCGCCTGCGCCTTGAACACCTCGACAAATTCGCGTCCGATGATTTTGCGCTTGGCCTCGGGTTCGCTCACCCCCTCCAGCTGGCCCATGAACTGCGCGCTGGCGTCAACCCGTATCACCTTCGCGTGCAGTTGACCGACAAACATGTCCATCACCCTGTCGCCTTCATGCAGGCGCAGCAGACCGTGGTCCACAAACACGCAGGTAAGCTGGCCGCCAATGGCGCGGTGTATCAGCGCCGCCGCCACCGACGAATCGACCCCGCCCGACAGGCCCAAGATCACTTCTTCACTGCCGACCTGGGCGCGGATTTTCTCCACCGCTTCCGCAATATGGCCTTGCATGACCCAGTCGGCCTTGGCGGCGCAAATGTCCAGTACAAACCGCTCAAGAATGGCTTTGCCCTGGGTCGTGTGCGTCACTTCGGGGTGAAACTGCACGCCGTAGAACCTGCGCGCTTCGTCGGCCATACCGGCGATGGGACAACTGGAAGTCGAGGCCATCAGCTTGAAGCCGGGCGGCAGCGCGGTGACTTTGTCGCCGTGGCTCATCCACACATCCAGCAGGCCGTGGCCGTCTATGTTGGTGCGGTCGGCAATATCACGGAGCAGGGCCGTGTGGCCGCGTGCGCGCACCGTGGCTGCACCAAATTCGCGTTGATGGCCGCCCTCAACATTGCCGCCCAGCAGCTGCGCCATGGCCTGCATGCCGTAGCAAATGCCCAGCACCGGCAAACCAAGATCAAACACAGCGGCTGGCGCTTTGTCGGTGGTTTCCTCGTAAATGCTGGCGTGACTGCCCGACAGAATGATGCCTTTGAGCGTGCCGTCAGCCGCGTAGTCTCGCAACCAGTCTTCGCTCACATCACACGGATGCACTTCGCAATACACATGCGCCTCGCGCACGCGCCTAGCGATCAACTGGGTGACTTGCGAGCCGAAGTCGAGAATGAGGATTTTGTGGTGGGTCATGGATTCGTTTTCAGTAATTCAACACGCCTTCAGCAGTGCCGCAGGTGTGATGATGCGAAACGTTGCCTGCTTCAAACTGGATTCGCTAAGGCTGAGCAAATCCTCATCGCCAGTTACCAAAAAGTCCGCTTTTGCGCTCTGAGCCAAACTCAGGAACATCTGGTCTTTGGGGTCGCGGCATTGCGGCATTGGCGGGGTTAGCAGCGCCGAGTCAGTAACCTCCACGGCCTGCGCATAAGGCAAATGATCGGCCAGCAAGCTCTCCCGCTTTGCATCGTCTAATTTGAATTTGGGGTAATTCAGCACCCGAATCAGTTCCTGTATGGCATCTTTGGAAGTCAATGCAGTCAACGCTTGCGTTTGCCAGAGCACCCGCAACTGCGCCAATTGTCCGTTTGTAAACACCAGTGCAGACAGCAGCACATTGGTATCCAGCACGACCCGCAAGCGATGAACCGCTATCAAGTCTGACGCGCCCACTTGAC
>JBJXED010000160.1:0-16848 GCA_046155225.1 Burkholderiaceae bacterium | reverse complement strand
GCGCGCAGGCTGCGCCCGATCAGGCGCTGGATTTCCTGGGTGCGGCCGCTTTGCTTGCCGCGCGCGGCCTCGCGGTCACTGCGGGTGTGGGTGGCGCGCGGCAGCATGCCGTATTCGGCCGTGACCCAGCCTTCGCCGCTGCCCTTTTTGTGCGGCGGCACGCGCTCTTCGACCGAGGCGGTGCACAGCACTTTGGTGTTGCCAAATTCGATCAGCACCGAACCCTCGGCGTGCATGGTGTAGTGGCGGGTGATGCGCACCGGGCGCAACTGGTCGGCGGCGCGGGCCGGGCTGGCGGGGTCCAGCGCGTTGAGGGAGGAGCGGGTGAATGCGGTCATGGTGTGCGGGATTAATTCGTCTTGCCGGCCGAGCGGCGAATGGCCTCGTTGATCTCGGCGATCGAGCGTTCAATGGCGGCGTCGTCGAGCTCGCCCTCCATGCTGTCCAGGCCGCCGGACTGGATGGTCGATGCGAACACGCCGTCCAGAATGCTGTCGGTCTGTACGTCGTGCGTGGCCTCTACGGCGTCGGGGGTTTCCCACTCAAACGCCACCACCGTGACGTTGTCGCCATGCGCGCCGCCGTTGCGCAGCGCCTGCTCAACCAGGTCGGGCACTGCGACCGAGACCGAGTGCTTGCCGAGTTGCTTGACGATGTCGTCGTCGCTGAGCGTGCCCCACAGGCCGTCGGAGCACAGCAGCACTTTGTCGCCCTTCTGCAAGTCCACCGGCCCCGTCAGATCAAACACCGGCTTGGTCGGCGAGCCCAGGCAGGTGAACAGGATGTTGCGGTTGACCATGTCGTTGCGAAAGGCCGCCTCGCCCTGCTGCTCCAGGTAGGAGTGGTCACGCGTGCGCGTGAGCAGCTTGCCGCCGCGCACCACGTACAGGCGCGAGTCGCCGCAGTGCACCCACCAGGCGCTTTTGCCCTGCACCAGCGCCGCCACGACGGTGGTGCGCGGCGTGTCCAGCATGCCTTTTTCGCTGGCGTAGCGGAGGATCTGGTGGTGCGAGGCCAGCAGTGCATGCTCCAGAAACTCGACCGGATCGGGCACTATGGCCTTGGCCACTTTTTGATAGAGCGACGACAGCGTTTGCAGCGCAATTTGCGCCGCCACCTCGCCCTCGGGGTGGCCGCCCATGCCGTCGGCCAGCACAAACAGGCCCGACTCGCGGGTGTAGCAGTAGCCCATGCGGTCTTCATTGAGCTGGCGCCCGCCCTTGCGGCTGATCTGGAATACGGAGAATCTCATGAATAAAAAGTTTATTTTGCGCGGCCGCCAAAGCCGGTGGCCTTGGCCACTTGCTTGCGCGTGTCGGTGACGATGTTGTCGAGTTGCAAGCGCATTTTTTCGGTGACCGACAAGCGGGTGTAGCGGCGCTCATCCTCGCGGCTGAGCTCTTTTTGCAGCGCAAACACCGACTGCGGGCGGGTGTTTGCATCCAGCGCCATGCACCACTCGACCACCTCTATCAAATTGTCGGAATAGACGCCACGCAGCCGCGAGAGGGCCAGGCTCAGGCGGTCTTTTTCCTGACGCTGCGGCGCGTCGTTCGGCGGGTAGCCCTGCATGGTGGCGTAGATGCACGCGCCGATGGCGTAAATGTCGGTCCACGGCCCCATGCTGCTGTCGCGCTTGTACATCTCGGGTGCGGCAAAACCGGGGGTGTACATCGGGCGGATAAAGTTGCCCTCTTTGTTCAGCACCTCGCGCGCGGCGCCAAAGTCGATCAGCACGGCCTTGTTGTCGTCGGTGATGAAGATGTTGGCGGGCTTGATGTCCAGGTGCAGCATCTTGTGCTGGTGAACGATGCGCAGGCCGCGCAAAATCTCGTCAAAGAGCGAGCGGATGGTCGATTCGCGGAACACCTTTTGCTGCTTGAGCTCGCGCGCGGTGACGACAAAATCCTGTAGCGTGTCGCCGTCGAGGAAGTTCATCACCATGTAGACGGTTTCGTTTTCGCGGAAGAAATTCAGCACGCTAACCACCGACGAGTGCGAAATTTGCGCGAGCGAGCGGCCTTCTTCAAAAAAGCTCTTCAGGCCCAGGCGGTAGAGCGAGAGTTTTTCAGGCTGGATTTGCGGCAGCAGCTCGCCCGGTGAGCGCGAGGCAAGCGAGGAAGGCAAATATTCCTTGATGGCGACCTGCTGGCCCTCGGTGTCAACGCACAGATACACCACCCCAAAGCCGCCCGACGAGAGCTTGCGCACCACACGGTAACCACCAATGACCGTATCCGGTGGCAAAGGTGCGGGCTTGATCTTTGACATAATTTGAGGTTCAGTACGGCCAACAAGTCCAACTGCAAGACTATCCGGTAATTTTTACGGCTGGCATGTCTCCAGCCCCATGATTCCAGCCCCAAGAGCCGCTGGCCACCCTTTACAGAAACTCACAAACCGCATGGCAGTTTACAGCATGACCGGCTACGCAAGTGCCCAGCAAGAGGCCACGTTGCCTGCACCAAACGGTGCCTCACCCGCAGCCGCCAACAGCCCGCCGATGGCCCGTCTGGGGCTGGAGATCCGCGCGGTCAACAACCGTTTTCTGGACCTCAGCCTGCGCCTTCCCGACGAGTTCCGGGCGCACGAGACGGCGCTGCGCGACGTGGTGCAGCAGCGCATCCGGCGCGGCAAACTGGAGCTGCGGGTCTGGGCGGAACAAGCCGCCGCGCAGGCGCTGCCGCCGCCCCATGTGCAGTTGCTGCAGCGCCTGGGCAGCCTGCAGGACACTATTCAGGCTTGGTTGCCCAGCGCTGCGGGCCTCTCTGTGGCCGAGGTGATTCGCCTGTGCGCGGCGCAAGAGCAGGACACGGGCCGCACCGAGAGCGCCGCCGACCGCAGCGGTGAGCTGATCGCGCTGGCGCAAGAGGCCTTGCAGCAACTGCTGGCAGCGCGGGCGCGTGAAGGGCAGCGGCTGGCGGTGATGTTGCTGGAGCGGCTGGCGCAATTGCGCACGCTGGCAGGGCAGGCCAAGCCGCTGATTCCGCAACTGGTGGCGCAGCAGAAAAAGCGCTTTCTGGAGCGCTGGCAAGAGGCGCTGGACATCGGCCAGCAAGGCGTGCTGCCCGAAGCGGCGCAAGAGCGCGCACTGTCAGAGGCCACCGCCTTTGCCATCCGCATCGACGTGGCCGAAGAACTGACGCGCCTGGCCTCGCACCTGGACGAAATCGAGCGCTTGCTCACGCAGGGCGGCGAGCTGGGCAAGCGGCTGGATTTTTTGATCCAGGAATTGCAGCGCGAGGCCAATACCCTGGGTTCCAAATCGACCGCGCTGGAACTCAGCCAGATCGCGATGGCCATGAAAGTGCTGATTGAGCAGATGCGCGAGCAGGTGCAAAACATCGAATAATGCTCATTAATCAGTAGCATCACTCACGATCAATTCATGGACAACACCGGAAATTTGTTTGTCATCGCCGCGCCGAGCGGCGCAGGCAAGTCGAGTTTGGTCAAAGCCTTGCTGGCGGGTGACGCGCGGCTGCGCGCCAGCGTCTCGCACACCACGCGCGCGCCACGCGGGCAGGAGCGTGATGGGCAGGCTTACTACTTTGTCACGCCAACAGCGTTTGATGCGCTGGTCAAAAACGATGCGTTTGTCGAATGGGCGCATGTCCACGGACAGCAATACGGCACCTCACGCCAGATGCTGCAAGAGCGCATGGTGCAAGGCAATGATGTGGTGCTGGAGATTGACTTTCAGGGCGCGCAGCAAATCCGCCGGCTCTTTCCCCAAGCGGTGCTGGTGTTCATACTGCCGCCCAGCTGGGATGAACTGCGTGCCCGGCTTGAGCGCCGGGGCGAGGACACGCCCGAGGTGATTGCGCTGCGCTTGCGCAACGCGGCTACCGAAGTGGCCCACGTCACGGCATTCGACTTCGTTATAATCAATGAGTTGTTTGAAACCGCGCTCTCTGACCTCAAAGCGATTGTTCGCGCACAGCGCCTTCGACTCTGTTCCCAACAACAGGCCTGCGCCGACACCTTCAAATCGCTCCTTGCCCCCTAACTTTTGGAGATTTCTATGGCCCGTATCACGGTAGAAGATTGCCTGGAGAAAATCCCCAACCGCTTTGAGCTGGTGCTGGCCGCCACCTACCGCGCCCGCATGCTCAGCCAAGGCCACGCGCCCAAGATAGAGAGCAAAAACAAACCCGGCGTCACCGCCCTGCGCGAGATTGCTGAAGGCAAAATCGGCATTGAAATGCTGAAAAAAGTCCCCGGCTGAGACCCCTGCCATTGCCGCAAAAAGCACCTCTAGAGGTGCTTTTTTTATGGCCTTTCAGCCATATGTCACTGGCATGTCAGCGCCGCGCTACAGTGGTGAGGTGATGATCGACGCAAAATTGCCTAAAACCCCTCTGCGAACCCGGCCCAAGGCACTTGCGCCGCTACCGGTGAGTGGGCCAAGCCCAGCCGCCATGAATGCGGCTGCGGCCAGCTTCGCCGCGCTGACGAAAAAGCTCGACTATCTGGACGCGGCCGACATCGAGCAAGTGCGCCTGGCCTACCGCTTTGCCGATGAAGCCCACCTGGGCCAGATCCGCAACAGCGGCGAGCCCTACATCACCCACCCGATTGCGGTGGCGGCGCAATGCGCCGAATGGAAGCTGGACTCGCAGGCACTGATGGCGGCGCTGATGCACGACGCGATTGAAGACTGCCACGTCACCAAACCCGAGCTGATTGAGCGCTTTGGCGCGCCGGTGGCCGAGCTGGTCGACGGCCTGACCAAGCTCGACAAATTGCAGTTTGACACCCGCGAAGAAGGCCAAGCCGAATCGTTTCGCAAGATGCTGCTGGCGATGGCGCGTGATGTGCGGGTGATCCTCATCAAGCTGGCCGACCGCAGCCACAACATGCGCACTCTGGCCGATGCACCGCGCAGCAAATGGAACCGCATCGCCTCGGAGACGCTGGACATTTACGCGCCCATTGCCCACCGCCTGGGTCTAAACCAAACCTACCGCGAGCTGCAAGACCTGGCGTTCCAGCACCTCAAGCCCTGGCGCTACGCGGTGCTGTCCAAGGCCGTCAGCCGGGCACGGAGCCGCCGGCGCGACCTGATTCAAAAAGTCCAGCGCGATGTCGAGGCGGTGTTTGCCACCACGCAGATCGACATGCGCTTGTCGGGCCGCGAAAAAACGCTCTACTCGATCTACCGCAAGATGGACGACAGCCACTTGAGCTTTGCCCAGGTGACCGATATCTACGGCTTTCGCGTGATCGTCCCCAGCGTGGCCGATTGTTATGTCGCGCTAGGCCTGCTGCACCAGACTTACAAACCGCTGCCGGGCAAGTTCAAGGACCACATTGCCATTCCTAAGCAGAACGGCTACCAGTCACTGCACACCACGCTGGTGGGACCGTCGGGCTTGAACATTGAGTTCCAGATGCGGACCCAGCCGATGCATGCGGTGGCCGAGTCCGGTGTGGCGGCTCATTGGCTCTACAAAACCAAGGGCGCGGCTGAAGGCGGTGACCGCCTGGGCAACAAGTGGCTGCAATCGCTGCTAGACATCCAGCAGGAAACCCGCGACGCGGCGGAGTTCTGGGACCACGTGAAAGTCGATTTGTTTCCCGACGCGGTGTATGTGTTCACGCCCAAGAGCCAGATCATGTCACTGCCGCGCGGTGCCACCGTGGTGGACTTCGCCTATGCTGTGCACAGCAAAGTGGGCGACCGTGCGGTGGCCGCGAAAATCAACGGTGATCAGGTCCCACTGCGCACGGCCCTGAAGAATGGCGACGTGATCGAAGTCATCACCGCGCCTTTGTCCTCGCCCAACCCCGCCTGGTTGGGCTGGGTGCGCACCGGCAAGGCGCGTTCGAAGATTCGCCACTACCTCAAGACGATGGCGCAAGCCGAGTCGCAAAACCTGGGGGAGAAATTGCTGTCTCAGGCTTTGCGTGCCGAAGGCATGGAACAACTGCCCGGCAATGATGCCAGCCAGCAAACGCTGTGGGACAAGCTGCTGCGTTTCAGCGGCAACCGCAGCCAGGCGGATTTGTTCACCGACATTGGCCTTGGCAAACGCATCGCCAGCATCGTGGCCAAGCGCATCGTGGCGCTGATGGGCGAGCAGGGGAAAAAGCCCGACGCACTGTTGATCACGCGCGAGCGTTTCATTGCGCAAGAAACCTTGGCCCAGGGTTCGGTCACGCTGGACGGCAGCGAAAACGCATCGGTGCGTTACGCGCCGTGCTGCAGGCCGGTGCCTGGCGACGGCATTGTGGGCTACCTGGGCCATGGCGAGGGGCTGGTGGTGCACAGGGAGATCTGCGGCATTGCCAAGCGCCTGCTGCAAAAAGACAGCGAGCGCTTCATTACCGTCGAATGGAGCGACGAGCCGGTGCGCGCTTTTGAAGCCGAGGTGGTGACGACGGTAGCCAACGGCAAGGGCGTGCTGGCGCGGGTGGCAGCCGTGTTGGCCAGCGCCGAGGCCGACATCAACCATGTGGACATGGGCGACGAATATGCGCGTGACGACACCGACCTGCGCTTTGTCATCGCGGTGCGCGATCTGCCGCACCTGGACAGCGTGCTGCGCAGCTTGAAGCGAACCGCATCGGTGCTGCGGGTTCAGCGGGCGCGCTCTGGCCTTAGCGCTCGGGACGGCGAATAGCTTTGCAGCGCCCAAGTTTGGCGTGGGCGATGGCTGTGCCTGCCCTAAGTCGCTGGCACCGGGTAGGCCACCTGCAAAATTTCAATGGTCTGCGGCCCTGCGGGGGTGCGCAGTGCCACCTCGTCACCCTCGCGCGCCTTCAGCAAGGCCAGCGCAATCGGTGAAACCCAGCTGACCCGGTTCAGCCGCGTGTCGGCCTCATCAATGCCAACCAAGGTCACGGTGGTTTCGCGGCCACTTCCATCCGCATAGGTCACCGTCGCGCCAAAAAAAATCTGCTCGTTGCCGAACTGAGCACTGGGGTCGACCACCTGCGCGATGTCGAGGCGTTTGGTCAAGAAATGGATGCGCCGGTCTATCTCGCGCAGGCGTTTTTTGCCATAGATGTAGTCACCGTTTTCCGAACGGTCACCATTGCGCGCAGCCCAGTGCACGGCCTCAACCACCTTGGGCCGCTCGCCATCCATCAATTGCAGCCATTCGGCGCGCAGACTGGCATAACCGGCGGGTGTGATGTAGTTCTTGCCGCTTGCCGGTGCTGCGGCCTCTCCCGACTCGCCCGCGAAATCGTCGTCTGGCTCGGTTTCTTTGGTGAAGGCTTTGCTCATACCGGGGCGCGCATCGGCTCAAGCCAGCAAATCAAAACCCTGCATTTCCACGCTGATGAATGCCCGCGTGAATTCAGCCAATGCACGGTAGAAGCGCGCCTTGGGGTAGGCGGTGATGGCGTCGCACATGGGCATGGCCCACGGCTGCATATGTTCGCCAAAAAAAGCTTTTTGCTGGGTGAGGTTGGACACGGCAACATCGTCGCCGGCAATCAAAAAACGCATCACTTCGCACAGGCAGGCAAAGTGGTCTTCGGTTTCATACACAGCCTCGCTGCGCTCCAGGCCGAGCTTGGCCAAATCGTTGCGCAGGCGAATCAGCGGCTTTTCATTCAGAAACCCGCTCAGGTAGTGCGAGCCAAACAAATAGACTTCGGGTTTGCTCATGCCGCCAAACAGGGCGTTGTATTCGTCCTTCAGCGCCTGATCGCTCATCTCGCGTGCCAGGCCCACCAGAGCCGCCCAAGGCTCCTCCAGAAAAGCCCCGGCTGCGGGTGCCTGCGTAACCGCCACCCGGAGGGACGAGAGCAATTCGGCGCTGGGCGGGGCGTAGTACAACTGGCTCAGCACACCGTAGATTTCGGCGCGGGCAGTTTCTTCGTCGAGCGCGTTGTGCGCGGCAGCGCTGAGCTGGATCACTTGCGCCATCGCGCCCAGCGCGTCGTCATCAGCAGTGTCGGTTGGGGCGTTTTGCATGGTCAATTGCTTGTGCTCAAAGGTCGGTGATCTTGGATTCGTTTTGCGCCGAGTACAGGTCAATCACCCGGCAGTCTCCGCACATCTTCAGACGCTCCAGCGCTTCGCCCTGGAACATGCTGTGGCCTGCCAGCTTGGTCAGCATGCCCTCAATCGCCTTGAGCGTGCCAAACGGCTTGGCGCAGCGCACGCAGGCATAGGGCTGCATCTCGTTGATGACGCGGTACTCCTTGCGCTGCGGCGACAGCAGCAGGCGCGGCACCAGGGTAATGGCGTCTTCCGGGCACGTAGTGGCACACAGGCCGCACTGCACACAGTTCTTTTCCATAAAGCGCAATTGCGGCAGTGCGGCGTTGTCTTGCAAAGCGCTGGCCGGGCAGGCGTTGATGCAGCTCAGGCACAAAGTGCACTTGTCTTTGTTGATGTCCAGCGTGCCAAACGGCGAGCCGCTGGCAGGCAAGGCAATTTGCTCAGGCAATTGACCTGGTGCGTGCTCGGCCAGATGGTCGAGCGCGAGCTCGAGCGTGCTGCGCTTTTCTTGCGCAACAGCAAAGCGTGCGGCTGTTTTGGGTAGTACACCTCGCAAAGCCACAGCGCTTTGCAGGGCACTGTCCAGTACGGCTACGGTTTCGGCTTGTACCCATTGCAGGTGTGTGCCGCTGTAGCCCAGGCCAGCCAGCAGCGTCTGCGCCACTTTCATCTGCGCTTGCAAGCCCAACAGGTATTGCGGCGCTTCTTCTTTCGTGGTCAGTACCACCACTTGCGACGCACCAAAAGCTACTGCGCTCAGCCACAGGTCAATGCCGGTGCTGGCGGTATGCCACAGCGCCACAGGAATCACGTTGGCCGGCACACCGCGCGCTTTTTTAAGCTGCGCGGCACGGCCCAATTGCTCCACCAAGGCTTGCCCGGCCTCCTGGCTGTGCAGTAACAAAACCGCGTCTTTGCCACCGGCTTTGGCGTAGGTGGACAACAAGGTTTTCAGCTTGACACCCTGCTCGCTGGCACGCGGGTAGGCAAAGGTCAGCGCGCCGGTGGGGCAAACCGTGGTGCAGGCACCGCAGCCCACGCACAGGTTGGGATTGACCTTGATTTGCTGGCGCGATTTCTCGCTACTGATGGCCTGCGCCGAGCAAATGTCGATGCAGGCATTGCACCCCAAGGCGGTATTGCGGCTGTGCGCGCAGATTTTTTGTTTGTAGGCAAAGAACTTGGGTTTGTCGAACTCACCCACCAGGTTACGCAGCTTGAGTAGCGTGGCCATGCCAACGGCCTGCCCTTCGGCGGCGGCCCCTGATGGCGAAGAAAAGTAACCCTGCGGCAGCGCGTGCTGCGCAAAGCCCGTACCTGCAGGCACGCTGGCGCGCAGGTCCAGCACTATGTCGAAAGCCTCGGTGCCCTCTTCGGCGTCGCGGGTAAAGTCAATTGCGCCCGCCACCTGGCAGACTTTCACGCAGGCGCGGTGTGACTGGCATCGGGCCATGTCAATTTGGTAATCGAGCCCAATCGCCCCCTCGGGGCAGACCTGCACGCAGGCATTGCAGCGGGTACACAAGTCCAGGTCAATCGGGTTGTTACGTGACCATTTGAGTTCAAACGCGCCCAGCCAGCCTTGCAGGCTTTGCAGCGTGCCCGAGAGCACGGGGTAGCGGCGCTCTTGCGCCCCACCTGCGCTGCCAGCGCCCTGGGCAAACAACGTGACATCAAGCACATCGCTGACCAGGCCCGCCACCTGCTCGGCTGCATCCAGCGCGCCGATGATGAGCAAACGGCCACTGCTTTTGTAGGTAACCGTTGTCACCGGCTCGGGGTCAGGCAGGTGCGCAGCGGCTAGCAGCGCGGCGATTTTGGGCATGGCCTGCGCAGCATCGCGGCTCCAGCCGCCGGTTTCGCGAATATTGACGAACTTGATAATCGAGGCCGCACCCTCGGTTTGTTCACCGAGTTCGGCAAACAGGCGCTTTTCTTGGGTGCAGGCCACCACCACGTCGTCGCCGTTTTTAATCGCTTGCTGAAAGGCACCGGCCTCGCGGCGGCACAGGGTGCTGTGCAGCGTCAGCGTTTCACTCAGTGCCGCGCCCAACGCTTTGGGGTTGAGCGGCATGGTCTGGTTGCAGTCGCAAATCAAGGTCGTGGGCATGAGGGTCTTGGTGTGGCGGGTCTGCCGTGCACGCCGCCATGGGCTGGGCGGACGTTTCGCGGGCAGACAAGGCTGTATTGTGGTCTGGCGTGGACTTTGCCACGTTTGGAGTGGCGTCACTATCGGGATTTGCAGCAACTAAAGCCGCTTGCGCGGCGGCGGCTTCGCCCGGCTCGCCTTCGGGCGGTTTTTCTTCCTCTTCAAACAGCTTGAGAAACTTGGCACTAACCATTTGCTTGAGCATGGACTCGGGTATCGGCTCGAATTTGGAGTAATCGTCGATATACGTGTCCAGCCCGTCCATGATGTTGTAGTGCGGGTCGGTAAAAAGCTTTTTCATGGCAGCGTTTTTCACCTCGGGCGCGACGCCGCGTGCCATGAAAGGTTTGAAGTCGCCGCCCAGCGTGAGTTGCTGCACGTCCTGCAGGGTGGGCAGCTTGACTTCGGGCGGCGCTTCAGCAGGTGCCTGCTTGGCCTGTTCGGGATTGGGGATGGCGGCTGTTTGCAAGCCTCCGGCGCCAGCGGTCAAGGTCTGCGCATGCGCTACCTTGACCGCCACCGGCGGCAGCGCCTCGGCCACCGGCTTGCCCTGCTGCACATCGCGCTTGCGGCGGGCCCAGCGGCCTAAAAAACCGTCTTCGCTCATTGCGGCGGCCCGTTACCGTACTTTTTGCCGGTGCTGACCGAGGCCGGGTTGCCAAAACGGTCTTGCAGTGGCTGAAAGCTCACCGGGCGCTGACGGCGCTTGGTCTCGGGCACGTAATGGGCATCAACAAAGCTTTGCAAAAACGCCACCACCTCCGGCGGCGCGGGCACTTGTTCTACGGTTTCCTGCGCATCCAGCAGCCGGCCGGCGTGGTAGTAGCTGAGGGTGACCACCAGCGGCAGCGCCACCAGTTCGTCGCCCATGCTGTCCACGTTGTCCATGCGCCACATGACCCAAAAACACGGCGCCTCGGAGGTGGCGTTGAGGTAATGGCCCTCGGCATCATCCTGCTGCAGTTGCACGGTGAAACCGGGATGCAGCCAGCGCTGTTCGTGCTCGCCCTGCACCAGCAGGCGCGGTTCGCGGCCAAATGAGGGCTCATCCTGCAGCACGCTGTCCAGCGTCCAGCGCCACTCCTGCCAGCGCGCGGCTGCACCAGTCAGGCGCTCGCGGCGCATCACAACGGCAACGTCGAGAGCGGCCTGCGCTGAGGGTGAACTGAAAACGTTGGCATTCATATCGTCATTATCCGACCTGCAGATCAAGCATTGGAAACTACGGTTTTTATAGCGTGACCTGCAATTAAAACAAAGGCTAGAGGCTCGCTAGGCTTTAAAAAAGCCCCCTCGCCTGCGGGCGAACCTCATTTACAGCTGCACACCATAACCCGACATGTCCTGCACCACCCCGCCTGCCATCACCGCCACCGCGCAGTACTTGAACTCGGGAATCTTGCCCACCGGGTCAAGCGCGGCATTGGTCAGCAGATTGGCGGCCGCCTCGTAGTAGGCAAACGGAATGAATACTGCGCCCTGCGGCGTGCCGTCGTCGCGCCGCAGATGCAGGGCGACGCTGCCGCGGCGCGAAGCCACGGTAATTACGTCGCCTTCCTGCACCCCCAGCGCCAGCATATCGGCCCCGCATAGCGAGGCGGTGGCGGTGGGCTCAATCGCATCCAGTACGCTGGAGCGGCGCGTCATGCTGCCGGTATGCCAGTGCTCGAGTTGCCTGCCGGTGATCAGCACAAACGGGTAGTCGGCATCGGGCCGCTCGTCGGCGGGGATGATGTCGGCGGGCACCAGGTTGACGCGGCCATCGGGCGTGGCAAAGCTGTCGATGAAGACGGTAGGCTGGCCGGGGTCGTCCTCGGTCAAGCAGGGGTAGGTAACGCTGGACTCACGCTCCAGCCGCTCCCAGGTAATGCCGTTGATGGCGGTGTGCATGGCGCGGCGCATTTCGTCATAGACCTCTGCCACGCCCGCATGTTCGCCTTGGTAATTCCAAGCCAATCCCAGGCGCTGTGCAATCTGCTGAATGATCCACAAATCCGCCCTGGCATCACCCGGCGGGTCAATCGCTTGCTTGCCCAGTTGCACCATGCGGTCGGTGTTGCTGACCGTGCCGGTTTTCTCGGGCCAGGCGGTAGCGGGCAATACCACGTCGGCCAGCCAGGCGGTCTCGGTCATGAAGATGTCTTGCACCACCAGATGTTCGAGCGATGCCAACGCGTGGCGGGCGTGGTTGAGATCAGGGTCGCTCATGGCGGGGTTTTCGCCCATCACGTACATGCCGCGAATCTTGTGCGGGTCGCTGTCTGCTGCCAAGGCTTTGTGCATGATTTCCACCACGGTGTAGCCCGGCACGGCATCCAGTTTGGTGTCCCAAAAATCCTCAAACCAGGCGTGTGCCGCCTTGTCGGTCACGCGCTGGTAATTGGGGAACATCATGGGGATCAGGCCTGCATCGCTTGCGCCCTGCACATTGTTTTGGCCGCGCAACGGGTGCAGGCCCGAGCCGGGCTTGCCAATCTGGCCGGCCACGGTGCACAACGCAATCAGGCAGCGCGCGTTGTCGGTGCCGTGGACGTGCTGGCTGATGCCCATGCCCCACAAAATCATGGCGGCCTTGGTGGTGGCAAATTCCCGTGCCACCTCGCGCAACATCGAAGCAGGGATGCCGCAGATCGGAGCCATGGCCTCGGGGCTGTAGCCCTGCACATTGGCTTTGAGTGCTTCATAGTTGCTGGCGCGTTCGCGCACAAAGGCCTCATCGACCAGGCCCTCTTCAATCACGGTGTAGATCAGCGCGTTCAGCATGGCCACGTCGGTGTCGGGCTTGAACTGCAAGGTGCGCCAGGCGTGTTTGCCTATGTCGGTGATGCGCGGGTCGGCCAAGACGATTTTGGCGCCGCGCTTGGCGGCGTTTTTCATCCAGGTGGCAGCCACTGGGTGATTCGCCGTCGGATTGGAGCCAATGATAAAAATCAGCCCGGCATGCTCCACATCACTCACCTGGTTGCTCACCGCGCCCGAGCCCACGCCTTCGAGCAGCGCCGCCACGCTCGAGGCGTGGCACAGCCGCGTGCAGTGATCGACGTTGTTGCTGCCAAAGCCGATGCGCACCAGCTTTTGGAACAAGTAGGCTTCTTCGTTGCTGCCTTTGGCCGAGCCAAAGCCCGCCAGGGACTTGGGGCCGTGCGTCTCGCGCAGGGCCTTCAATGTGCCGCCGGTCAAGGCCAGCGCCTCTTCCCAGGTGGCCACGCGGAAGACTTCGCTCCAGTCTGCCGTGTCGCGGTTCAAGTGGTTCAGCGCCTGCGGGTCTTTGGCCACACCCGCCTTGCGAATCAGCGGCTTAGTCAGGCGCTGCGGGCTGTGCGCATAGTCAAAACCAAAGCGCCCCTTGACGCAAAGGCGCGAATGGTTGGCCGGGCCGTCGCGGCCATCGACGCTCACAATGTGGTTGTCTTTGACCTTGTAGGTCAGCAGGCAGCCGACACCACAAAACGGGCAAACCGAATCGACTTTTTTATCGACGATTTGTGAGCCAATCTGCGTCTTGGGCATCAGCGCGCCGGTAGGGCAGGCTTGTACGCATTCGCCGCAGGCCACGCAGGTCGATTCGCCCATGGCGTCATCCAGGTCAAACACAATTTTGCTGTGCGAACCGCGCATCGCATAGCCCATCACGTCGTTGACTTGTTCTTCGCGGCAGGCGCGCACGCAGCGGGTGCACTGGATACAGGCGTCCAGATTCACAGCCATCGCGGGATGGGAGATGTCTGCCTTCGGCTGCTGGCGGCGCAAGGTTTGAAGTTCAGGCCGCACCTGCACGCCCATGCGCGCGGCCCATTGGCTGAGCTCACCGTGTTGGCCGACGCTCGACTCCTTTTGCTGATGGCCCAGACCGTCCGTCCACTTGTAGCCCACTTGCGGCATGTCTGACAACAGCATCTCCAGGACCATCTGCCGGCTCTTGCATGCCCGTGCGCTGCTGGCCTGCACCGCCATCCCGGCGACCACATTTCGGCAGCAACTCGGGGCCAACACGCGCTCGCCTTCTATCTCCACCACACAGGCGCGGCAGTTGCCGTCGGCGCGCAGCCCCTCCAAATAACACAGGTGGGGAATCTGCACGCCGTGGCGCTGGGCGGCGCTCAGAATGCTTTCGCCTTCGAACGCCACGGCAGCTTCGCCATCAAGGGTGAACGCCAAGGTTTGCGGCAGCACTTCGCGCGGTGAGCCCGGCGCATTCATATGGCAGCGCCAATCTCATGCGGAAAATACAGTTGCACGCAGCGCACAGGATTCGGCGCGGCCTGCCCGAGGCCGCAAATAGATGCGTCCGTCATGACCTGGCTCAAGTCTTCCAGCGTGGCGTTGTCCCATACCGGCGCTTGCATGAGCGCAGCGGCTTTGGCGGTGCCGACGCGGCAGGGCGTGCACTGGCCGCAGCTTTCGTGCTCGAAAAAGCGCATCACATTCAGCGCTGCATCGCGTGCCTTGTCATGCTGGCCGAGCACGATGACCGCCGCAGAGCCGATGAAACCGCCGTGCGGCTGCAGGGTGTCAAAGTCCAGCGGCGTATCGGCAAGATGCGCCGGGAAAATGCCGCCCGATGCGCCGCCGGGCAAGTAGGCGTAGAGCTGGTGCCCATCCGCCATGCCGCCGCAAAATTCATCGACCAACTCGCGCAAGGTGATGCCCGCCGGGGCCAGCTTGACGCCAGGGTCTTTCACCCGGCCACTCACGCTGAAGCTGCGCAAACCCGTGCGGCCATTGCGACCCTGTGAGGCAAACCACTGCGCGCCTTTCTCCACAATCTCGCGCACCCAGTACAGGGTCTCGAAGTTGTGCGCCAGCGTGGGCCGGCCAAACAACCCCACTTGCGCGATGTAGGGCGGACGCATCCTGGGCTCCCCACGCTTGCCTTCAATGCTCTCGAGCATGGCCGACTCCTCGCCGCAGATGTAGGCACCTGCGCCCCGGCGCAGCTCAATCAAGGGCAGTGGACAAGGCGGGTTGGCTTGCAACGCGGCTATCTCGCGCGCCAGCAGGTGGCGGCAGTCGTGGTATTCGTCACGCAGATAAATATAAATGGCACTGATGCCCACCACCTGCGCGGCCACCAGCATGCCTTCCAGAAAACGGTGCGGGTCGCGCTCAAGGTAGGTGCGGTCCTTGAAAGTGCCGGGTTCACCCTCGTCAATATTGACCACCATCAACTTTGGTGCGGGCTGATCCCGCACGATCCGCCACTTGCGTCCGGCGGGAAAGCCCGCGCCGCCCAGGCCGCGCAGGCCGGCACCCTCCATGACTTTCAGCACGGCTTCTTGGCCTTGCTCACCACATGCAACAGCAGCGGCCAGGGCGTAGCCACCGGCAGCGCGGTAGGCGTCATATGCTATGTAATCAGTAGCTATAGATGCAATATTTACCTTGGCAATAGGCTGATTTGATTCAAAAAATGGGTTTTCGGCGGGTTTGGAAGCCGTTTTTGAGGTTGTGGCTACCAACGCCAGCTTGTCCAGCGTGGTGGCTACCAACGCCAGCTTGTCCAGCGTGGTGGCTACCAACGCCAGCTTGTCCAGCGTGGCGTGGCCCACGGCCTGCTGGTTCACTTCGGCGGCGGGGGCTTGCTCGCAGCGGCCAATGCACGGCACCGCCACTACCTCGATATCCGCGTCCCCCAGGCGCGCGGGCAAATGTGCCAGCAAGTCGCGCGCCCCGGCCAGCTCGCAGCTGAGGCTCTCGCACACCCGCACCCGCACGGCGGCTACCGGGACGCCTTCGGCTTTGACCTCAAAGTGGTGGTAGAACGTGGCGACCTCGTACACCTCGGCCATCGGCACATTCATCAGCCTGGCCAATGCCACCAGATGCGGCTCACGCAGGCAGCGCTGCGAGTCACTCAGCAAGTGCAGGGTTTCGATGAGCAGATCGCGCCGGTAGCCCGCGGCGGGACGCGGCCCGATCAACGCCTGTACCAGCGCTACAGAGGCTTCGTCCGGCTGGCGGCCTTTGAGCTGGCCCCTGCGCTGGAGACTTTGGCGCAAGGCCTGCGGCGTGCCCAGCACGACAGCGGGGAGTTCGTCAGCCTGGGGTTTCATGCCGCCACTGTGCCCGCAAATGTTGTCTGCCGCCTGACCTGAAGGCTGTTGTGCTCAGGTGTTTTTGGAAATACTGATCGTGGGGAACTTGCTGGAAAAGTCCTTGGACTTGGCCGCAATCTTGATGGCCACCTGCCGCGCCACGGCTTTGTAGATCGCCGCCACCTCGCCGTCCGGGTCGGCCACCACGGTGGGTTTGCCGCTGTCGGCCTGCAGGCGGATTTGCATGTTGAGCGGCAGCGCGCCCAAATAATCCATCTTGTACTCAGCCGCCATTTTCTTGCCGCCATCAACGCCAAAAATATGTTCGATATGGCCGCAGTTGCTGCACACGTGGACGGCCATGTTTTCCACAATACCCAGAATTGGCACGCCCACTTTCTCGAACATCTTGATGCCCTTTTTGGCGTCGAGCAGCGCAATGTCCTGCGGCGTGGTGACGATCACCGCGCCCGTCATCGGCACGCGCTGGCTCAGGGTGAGCTGGATATCGCCCGTGCCGGGCGGCATGTCCACGATCAAATAGTCCAGATCGCGCCAGTTGGTCTGGCGCAGCAGTTGCTCCAGCGCCTGGGTGGCCATCGGGCCGCGCCAGATCATGGCCTCGTCCTGCGCCACCAGAAAACCGATCGACATCACCTGAATGCCGTAGTTCTCCATCGGCTCCATGTTTTTGCCGTCCACGC
>JBJXED010000159.1:0-13042 GCA_046155225.1 Burkholderiaceae bacterium | reverse complement strand
TAATGCGCAGGCTCGGCGGGCAATAGATTCGTCCGAGGGGATGAAGCGGCAGCCGGGGCTGACCGCTTCGCGGGATGTCAGAGGTCTTCGGAGCCCAGCAGCATCTCGGTGATGCCTTTGCCGGCCTTGACCCTGGGGAAGACGTTCTCGGTAGGGTCGGTGCGGAAGTCCATGAACACGGTTCGGTCCTTGAGCTTTCGCGCCTCGCGAAGAGCGCCTTCGACGTCTTGCGGACGCTCGATCAGCATACCGACGTGGCCATAGGCCTCGGCGAGCTTCACGAAGTTGGGCAGCGCGTCCATGTAGCTGTGGCTGTAGCGACCTTCATAGTCGATCTCCTGCCACTGCCGCACCATGCCGAGGTAGCGGTTGTTCAGCGCCACGATCTTGATCGGGGTGTTGTACTGCAGGCAGGTGGAGAGCTCCTGGATGCACATCTGCACCGAACCTTCGCCGGTCACACAGAACACCTCGCTGTCGGGTTTTGCCAGCTTGATGCCCATGGCGTAAGGAATGCCCACGCCCATGGTGCCCAGACCGCCCGAGTTGATCCAGCGGCGCGGCTCGTCAAACCGGTAGTACTGCGCGGCCCACACCTGGTGCTGGCCCACGTCGGACGTGATGTAGGTATCGACGTCTTTGGTCATGTTCCACAGCGTTTCCACCACGTACTGCGGCTTGATCACGTCCGTGTTGCCACGGTCGTACTTCAGGCAGTCCTTGGAGCGCCAGGCTTCGATGGTGTCCCACCAGGCAGACAGCGCCTTGCCATCGGGCTTGATGGCGCTCTCGCGCACCATGTTGATGAGCTCGGTGAGCACGTCTTTCACGTCGCCCACGATCGGCACATCCACCTTGACGCGCTTGGAAATGCTCGACGGGTCGATGTCGATGTGGATGATCTTGCGTTCGTTCTGCGCGAAGTGTTTGGGGTTACCGATCACGCGGTCGTCGAAGCGCGCGCCCACGGCCAGCAGCACGTCGCAGTTCTGCATCGCATTGTTGGCTTCGATCGTGCCGTGCATGCCCAGCATGCCGAGGAACTTGCGGTCCGATGCCGGGTAGGCCCCCAGGCCCATCAGCGTGTTGGTGACGGGGTAGCCCAGCATGTTCACGAGCGTGCGCAACTCTTCGGTGGCGTTGCTCAGCAGCACGCCGCCGCCCGTGTAGATGTGGGGCCGTTTGGCTGTCAGCAGCAGTTGCAGCGCCGTGCGGAGCTGGCCACCGTGGCCCTTGCGCACCGGGTTGTAGGAGCGCATTTCCACAGACTCGGGATAGCCGTGGTAGGGCACCTTGTTGAAGGACACGTCCTTCGGAATGTCCACCACCACGGGGCCAGGGCGACCGCTGCGCGCGATGTGGAAGGCCTTCTTCATCACCATGGCCATGTCGCGCGCATCCTTCACCAGGAAGTTGTGCTTGACGATGGGGCGCGTGATGCCGACGGTGTCGCATTCCTGGAAAGCGTCCAGGCCGATGGCGGCCGTGGGCACCTGGCCCGTGACGATCACCATGGGGATGCTGTCCATGTAGGCGGTGGCAATGCCGGTGACGGCATTCGTCACGCCGGGGCCCGAGGTCACCAGCGACACGCCAACCTCGCCCGTGGCGCGGGCGTAACCGTCAGCAGCATGCACCGCGCCTTGCTCATGCCGCACCAAAATGTGCTGGATGCTGTCTTGTTTGTAGAACGCGTCGTAGATATGCAGTACCGCGCCGCCGGGGTAGCCCCAGACGTACTTGACTTTTTCAAGTTGCAGCGCGCGCACCAGAATTTCGGCGCCCATGAGCTCGCGCGTGCCGGTACCAGGGGTTTGCGCAGCGGCAGCGGCCGCCGACGTGATTTCAGCTTTGTTGATTTCCATGATGAACCTTTGTGAATTTCGGGGACGAAAAACCTTGGGTGCCTCTGTGCACGCCCTTGTGGGGCTGCGGCGAGACTTTGAGCCAACCGCCATAAGTCTCGCTAAAGACCGGGCTATGACTCGTTTGCCGTTTGAATTGCGTCTGCCATTATGACACTGGCGCGCACTGGTGCAAATCGCTAGGCTGGCGGCAGCGCAGCGGGTGCAATAATTGCTGACCTTTTGCCTACCGAGCCTGCACCGGCACCCCTTTTGGCCACAGAACAAGAACTCAGCGGTTTTTTGAAAAGCGTTGAAAAACGTGCTTTCAAGCGCAGTCTGTACCACACGCGTGATGAAGAGGCGTCGCTGGATATCGTGCAAGACAGCATGATGAAACTGGCCGAGCACTACGGCGACAAACCGGCAGCCGAACTGCCCATGCTGTTCCAGCGCATTTTGTCCAACACCACGCTGGACTGGTTTCGCCGCCAAAAAACCAAACGCGCACTGTTCTCCAACCTCAGTGACTTTGAATCCGCAGGAGAAGACGGGGATTTCAATTTACTGGAAACTTTGGAATCATTCGAGGAATCCGATAAGCACGAAAGTGCCGAATCAGCCACCAGCCGGGCGCAAATATTGCATCAGATCGAATCATGTGTCCAAGAACTGCCAGGCCGTCAACGAGAAGCCTTCCTGCTGCGTTACTGGGAGGAGATGGACGTGGCTGAAACCGCCGCGGTGATGGGTTGTTCAGAAGGTAGTGTCAAAACGCACTGCTCCAGAGCACTCCAATCCCTCAGCAAAGCGCTGAGGGCCAAAGGAATACAAGCATGACGACCCTAGACCTCCACCCCAATTTGTCCCCAAACCGTCCCCTGCATGAATTGCAGCTGGACCGCCACGGCATGAAGCTGGCCAGCCGCCTGTCCGAAGGCGCGCAGAACTTGCCGCACGACATCAGCGAGCGGCTTCGCTCGGCGCGGGTACAAGCTTTGGCATTGCGCAAACACACACAAACCCGCCCGGTATTGACTGGCACCGCTTTTCTCTCCGGCAACGCGCTCAGCCTGGGCTATGGCGACGAGGGCCTGAGTTGGTGGAATCGCCTGGCTTCGGTGTTGCCTCTGGTGCTGCTGGTTTATGGCCTGCTGACTATCAGTTCGCTGCAAGACGATTCCCGTGCCGACGAAACCGCCGAAGTCGATGCCGCGCTGCTGACCGATGACTTGCCCCCGTCAGCCTATGCCGACCCTGCCTTCGTGCAGTTCCTGAAGGCCAATGGCGAGCGGCCTTTGTAATCCCTGGTGCGATGGCCACATCACGCTTGCCCGCCTTGAACCCAAGCTGCCTAAAGTGGTACGGCAACGCTGCTGCACTGTGCCTGGCCGGTTTAGGGGCCAGCGCCGCGCTGGCGCAGACTGCCGGCCCTGCAGCGCCTGCAGTCACCGCCAAAGCATCTGTGGCCTCGGCTGCTGCCAAACCCGCCACTCCAAAAATAACGCCTACTCCTGGCCTTGGACCAGCTTGGCAAGCGCTAGCGCCTGGCCAACAAGAAGCCCTCAAACCCCTGCAAGCCAAGTGGGACAGCCTGAGCGAAACGCAAAAACGCAAGTGGATCGCGCTGGTCCCCAACTACCATGCACGCCCCGCCGCTGAGCAGGCCAAGCTGCACAGCCGCATGGCGGGATGGGCCAACCTGAGCCCGCAGCAGCGCGCGCAGGCTCGGCTGAATTTTGGCGAGGCCGGCAAGCTCGCACCCGACGAGCGCAAGGCCAAATGGGACGCCTACCAAAACTTGAGCGCCGAAGAAAAGAAAAAGCTGGCCGCTGGCCAGACCAACAAACCCGTTGGTGCGGCAACGGCGGTCAAACCTGTGCCGCAGCAAAAGCTGGCCGATGTGACCCCGGCCAAAGTCCGCATTGCGCCCAATGCAGGGGCGCGCACTGCTCAAAAACCCGTTGGCCTCACTACCGGCACGGGCCCAGCACCGGGCAGCGAAGTAGCGCCCGCCGCCACATCTTTGGCACCCGTTGCGCCCGCCGCCCTCGCCCCTGGCAGCTCCCAAAATAACTGATCGCTCGCCCTGACCCGGCCAACGCGGGGCTGGGCAAGGGCTGCGGTTACAGTCTGCGGGTTTTCACCCCGCCGCGCACCATGAATTCCGTCCCCTTTGACCTACCCCCTTCCGCCGACACGCCTGTGCTCGCAGCTCCGCACTTGGCCCAGCGCATGGCCTGCTGGCTCTACGAAGGCATGCTGCTGTTTGCCGTGGTGTTTGTCGCGGGCTGGCTCTTCAGCACGCTGAGCCAAAGCCGCCATGCGCTCGATAACCGCTATGCCTTGCAAGCCTTTCTGTTTGTGGTGCTGGGCATTTACTTCACCTGGTTCTGGACCAAAGGCCAAACCCTGGCCATGAAAACCTGGCGCATCCGCCTCGTGGACCGCGCTGGGCTGGCGGTTTCGCAGTGGCGCGCATTGCTGCGCTACGTACTGTCTTGGATTTGGTTCGTACCCTCACTGGCCGCAGTCAAGCTGCTGCAGTTGCCGCCCACCGAATCGGTGGTGCTGGTGCTGGGTTGGGTAGCGGTATGGGCGGTGCTCAGCCGGTTTCATCCGCAGCGGCAGTTTTGGCACGACGCCTGGGCGGGTACGCGCCTGGTCACGGTCGCCCTGGAAAAACGCTGATTAGCCGCCGGGTGGCCGCCATTTCTTGCTTGACAATCCCCGCATGACACCGCCCAAACCCATCATTCACGTCAACCTGCAAAAAGCCCGCACCGGCCTGTCCCGCCTGTGGCATGCCACCGGCTATTCGATCGAAGGCTTGCGCGCGGGCTGGGGCGAAACCGCCTTTCGGCAGGAAGCGATTGTGGCGATGGTGTTGTTGCCGGCTGCGTTTTGGCTCGGGCGCAATTGGGTGGAAGTGGCTTTGCTGGCCGGCTCGGTGATTCTGGTGATGATTGTCGAGTTGCTCAACACGGGAATAGAAACCGCCATCGACCGGATCGGCCCCGAATGGCACGACCTGTCCAAACGCGCCAAGGACATGGGCAGTGCCGCCGTGCTGCTGGCCGTGCTGATGAGCCTGGGCATGTGGGGCGCGGCCCTTTATGTGCGGTTTTTGCTGTGAAGCCGCTGCCCGACCTCACCAAACCTTTTTCGCTGTGCGTGTACTGCGGCTCCAAGCTGGGCCACCGCCCGGAATACGCCGACATCGCCCGCAGCGTTGGCCAATGGCTGGGTGCACAGCGCGGCCAGCTGGTCTATGGGGGCGGCAAAAACGGCCTGATGGGCGTGCTGGCCGACGCGGCGCTCGAAGCCGGTGCGCAAGTCATCGGCATCATTCCCAGCAGCATGGTGCAGCGCGAATGGGCGCACCCAAGCTGCACCGAGCTGCTGGTGGTGGACTCAATGCATGAGCGCAAGCGCCTGATGGCCGAGCGGGCTGACGCGTTCGTGGCACTGCCTGGCGGCATTGGCACCTTTGAGGAACTGTTTGAAGCCTGGGCCTGGCGGCAACTGGACTTTCACGACAAACCCGTCGGCCTGCTCAACGCCCTGGGCTACTACGACGGCTTGCTGGCATTTTTGCAAACCACCGAGCGTGAGGGCTTCATGCAGGCATCGCAAATGTCCTTGCTGCAAGTCGGCACCGAGGTGGCACCGCTGCTGGCAGCGTTGCGCCACTCCAGCCAACCTGCCTGACGCGGAGCGCCGGGCTTAAATCGCCGACTCGTCCTGCTCGCCAGTGCGGATGCGCACCACCCGCTCGACCGAGGTCACAAATATTTTTCCGTCACCGATCTTGCCGGTGCGCGCGGCTTTGACGATGGCGTCCACACAGCGCTCGACTTCGTCCGACTTGACGACCACTTCGACTTTGACCTTGGGCAAAAAATCCACTACGTATTCAGCGCCGCGGTAGAGCTCGGTATGGCCTTTTTGCCGGCCAAAACCTTTGACCTCGGTCACGGTCAAGCCCGTGACGCCGCATTCGGCCAGGGCCTCGCGCACTTCGTCGATCTTGAAGGGTTTGAGGATGGCGGTAATCAGTTTCACGGTGTTTTTCCTTGTAGTAAGCGGCGGGCTCAGGCCCTGAATCTGTTCGTGATAGGGTAGCGCCAATCCTTGCCGAAACTCCTGTGAGTAACCCGGATGCCTGGCGGGGCCTGACGGCGCTTGTACTCATTCTGTTTGACGAGCCGGGTCACGCGTTCCACGTCTGGCGCGGCAAAACCGGCAGCCAGCAAGTCTTGCACGCTGTGGTCTTCTTCCATGTAGCGCTGCAGGAGGGCGTCGAGCACGTCATACGGCGGCAGGCTGTCCTGGTCGGTCTGGCCGGCTTTGAGCTCGGCGCTGGGCGGCCGGGTGATGATGCGCTCAGGGATCGGGTTCGCGCCGCTGCCGTAAGGGTCGTGCTGGTTGCGCCAGCGGGCCAGCCGGAACACCACGTTCTTGAACAGGTCCTTGATCACCGCAAAACCACCCGCCATGTCGCCGTACAGCGTGCAGTAGCCGGTGGCCATTTCGCTCTTGTTGCCGGTCGTCAGCACGATGCTGCCGAACTTGTTGGACAGCGCCATCAGCAGCGTGCCGCGAATGCGGGCTTGCAGGTTTTCCTCGGTCGTGTCCTCGGGCAGGCCGGCAAACTCCTGCGCCAGGGTGCTTTTGTAAATCTCAAAAGCGGGCGCAATGGACAGCTCGTCATAGCGCACGCCCAGCCGCTGCGCCATCTCGCGCGCGTCAAGCCACGAGATGTCGGCGGTGTAGGGCGAGGGCATCATCACGGTACGCACGCGGTCCTTGCCCAGGGCATCCACCGCAATCGCCAGCACCAGCGCCGAATCAATCCCGCCTGACAAACCCAAGAGCGCGCCGGGAAAGCCATTTTTGCCCACATAGTCGCGCACACCGAGCACCAGCGCATGCCAAAGCTGGGCGTCGTCGGTGTCAGGCGCGGCCACATCAGCCGCCAGCGTGACTCCCGAATCCATAGCAGCACCGGCAGGAGATACCTTGGCTAGAAGGCTAAAAGGCTTGAAATAGGGGGCTTGACCCGTCAATTTGCCCTCGGCAGACAGGCAAAACGAGCCGCCATCAAACACCACCTCGTCCTGGCCGCCGACCAGGTGCGCATAGACCAGCGGCAAACCCACGCTTTGCGCCCGCTGCGCCATCCGGGTGATGCGTTCACCGCCCTTGCCGACATGAAACGGCGAGGCGTTGATCACCGCCAGCAGTTGCGCGCCAGCGGCTTTGGCGGCAAGGGCAGGCGCTTCAAACCAGGCGTCTTCGCAAATCAGCACACCCACCTGTAGGCCAGCAGGGCCCTCCCCCACTTCAAAGACGCAGGCCTCTTGCCCTGGCACAAAATAGCGCCGCTCATCGAAGACCTGGTAATTGGGCAGCTCGCGCTTGGCATAGGTGTGCAGGCGGCGGCCATCGCCCAGCACCGAAGCTGCGTTGAAACTGCGGTGCACCGACTGCGACCGGGTGCGCAGCGTGCCGCTGGCGCGCAGCGGGTGACCCACCACAACCCGAAGGCCATTCAAATCCGCCAATGCGCTGCACACCGCATCCACGGCATCATCACAAGCTTGCAAAAACGCCGGGCGCAAAAACAGGTCTTCACAGGCATAACCGCAGACCGAGAGTTCGGGCGTCAGCACCAGCCGCGCGCCTTGCGCATAGGCGCTGCGCGAGGCTTCAATAATTTGGCGGGCATTGCCCGGCAGGTCACCCACCACGAGGTTAAGCTGGGCAACGCAAATAATGAGTGACATGAAAAGACGAATTTCTGCGGGGTTTGAACGCGGCACCGGCACTGCTGAAACGCAGTCCACAGAGGCCGCGCATGGGTGAAATTGATTATGTCACCCGGCATTTCACCTCACCGCTGGAAGTGGATGCGGCGCAGTGGGACGCGCTCTTGGCGCACGCCCCCGAGGCCAACCCCTTCATGCGCCACGGCTACCTGGCCGCGATGCTGCAAAGCGGCAGTGCCTGTGCGGGCACCGGTTGGCAAGCCCACTGCATCACGCTGTGGCGCGGCGATCAATTGGAAGCCGCCTGCATCGTCTATCTCAAAGCGCATTCGTACGGCGAATACGTCTTCGACTGGGCCTGGGCCAACGCCTACGCCCAGCACGGCTTGGCCTACTACCCCAAGGCGCTGGTGGCGGTGCCGTTTACCCCGGTGCCGGGCGTGCGGCTGCTGGCCAGCACGCCGGCGGCGCGGCGGGCGCTGCTGGGCGCTTTGCTGGCCTGGTGCCAGGCGCGAAAGCTGTCGTCGCTGCACCTGTTGTTTTGTTCTGATGAGGATGTTGCGGCAGCCACTGACGCCAACCTCATGCTGCGCCACACCGTGCAGTTCCACTGGAAGAATGTAGCCCCCAGGCTCCCCGCTGCGCGTGGTTCGCTGCCCCCCGAGGGGGCGCGTTTCCCCTTGGGGCGGCCCGGCGGGGAAACCTCAAAATTCACCGACTTTGACCATTTCCTGGCCAGCCTGAGCCAGGAAAAGCGCAAAAAGATCAGGCAGGAGCGGCGCAAGGTGGCCGAGGCGGGCGTCACGTTTCGCTGGGCTGTGGGGACGGATATCACGCCCGCCGACTGGGATTTTTTCTACCGCTGCTACGAGCGCACCTACCTGGAGCACGGCAACGCGCCCTACCTCAGCCGCGACTTCTTCACGCGCATGCAAAACGCCATGCCGCAGCACTGGCTATTGTTTGTGGCCGAACGCGACGGCCGGCCGATTGCTAGCAGTTTGATAGCTATCACGGCAAGAAACACCGTGGCCACCACTCAAAATGATCTAAATAACGGATCCGAACCGCCGCCCGAGGTCGCCTATGGCCGTTACTGGGGCGCGCTGGAGCGGGTGGACTGCCTGCACTTTGAAGCCTGCTACTACCAGCCCCTGGCCTGGTGCATCGAGCGCGGCTACCAGCGTTTCGAAGGCGGCGCGCAGGGTGAGCACAAAATGGCGCGCGCACTGCTGCCCGTCAAAACCACCAGCGCCCACTGGCTGGCCCACCCGGCCTTCGCCGACGCGGTTGAGCGCTTTTTGGCGCGCGAAGGCCAGGGCATTGAAAACTACCTCGAACACCTGGACGAGCGCAACCCCTTCAAGCGCGGCGGGCCCTGCCCTACACCCGATTAGGGGAAAGTCTCCACCGAGGCCGGCGCCGCAGCGCCGATACTTTGGCTACTTCTAGCCATTACTGCACCATTGCTATTACCCGAGACCATGCCCCGCGCCCCACGCCCCACCGTTGCCCGAACCGCTGCACACCCTGCCCCCCTGAATTTGCCGCCGCCACCGCGCATTCTCGACATTCCCCCGCCCAAGCTGCTCTTGCTGGCACTCGAATTCCGCGCCTTTTGGGAGTTTGGCGCGCTCCTGCCCACCCTGCCGCTGCTAGGGCGGGCACCGCCGGGCGACGGCCATCCTGTGGTCGTGTTTCCCGGCCTGTCGGCGGGCGATGTCACCACCCTGCCGCTGCGCCGATATCTGGATTCGCTGGGCTACGCCACGCACGGCTGGGAACAGGGCCTGAACCTGGGGCCGCGCCCGGGCGTGATCGACGCCGCCAAGGCACATGTGGTGCGCATCCACCGCGCCAGTGGCCAGCCCGTCAGCCTGATCGGCTGGAGCCTGGGCGGTGTTTATGCGCGTGAATTTGCCAAGGAACTCCACTTGGCCGCGCCCGGCATGGTGCGCAGCGTCATCACCCTGGGCACGCCCTTTGGCGCAGCCCACACCTCAACCAACGCCTGGAAGCTCTATGAACTCGCCAGTGGCCGCAATATCGAGGCCGAAATGCAAGGCTACGACCTGCCCACCGCGCCAACCGTGCCCACCACCAGTATTTACTCGCGCTCGGATGGCATCGTGGCCTGGCAAGGCAGCGTGCAAGCGCCGGGCACCAGCGCTGCGCCCAGCGAGAACATCGAAGTCATGGCCAGCCACTTTGGCATTGGCCTGAACCCGCTGGCCTGGTGGGCCGTGGCTGACCGGCTGGCACAAGCGCCGGGGCAGTGGCAGTCGTTCGAGCGCAAATCGCGGCTGCTGCGGGCGGTGTTTCCGGCACCAGCCGCATGAAAAAAGCCGCTGGCATCAGCGGCTTTTTGATTGGCGCAGTTGGCCCGATTAACGCGGCACAGCGTAGTTGACGGGCAGGAACACGTAGCCCGAGCCCTGCGCCCGCAAGCGGCCAATGCCAGGGAACGGCAGATGCGCGGCACCCACCAAATAGCCTTGCTTGGCGGCTTCGGCATAGGCTTTTTTGCGCGCTGCGGCGGCGGCCTTGCTGTGGGTGTCAAAGGCAATGGTGACCGACGGATCTTCAAACTGCACCGCGCCCACATGCATCAGGTCGCCCCAGAGCACCAGCTTCTGGCCTTTGCTTTCAACCACATAGATGCTGTGGCCCTCGGTATGGCCGTAGCTGGCCTGCGCCCTGACGCCGGGCACCAGTTCGGTGTTACCGGCAAAACCCTTGAATTTGCCGGCCTTGACATAGGGGTTGAGCGAGGCCATGGCCCCCTGGAAAAACCCCTTTGAATCGGCGGGTGCTTTGTCCAGATTGGCCTGGCTAAGCCAGAAATCGGCGTCCTTCTGGTCGGCCCGCACCACGGCATTGGGGAAAGCCAGCTTACCTTCCGCCATCAGGCCGCCCACATGGTCGGGGTGCATGTGGGTAATGTAGACCTCGTCAATTTGCTCGGGCTGGTAACCCGCGGCTTTCAGGCTGGCCATGAATTTGCCCAGGGTGGGGCCAAACAAAGCGGCCGCGCCAGTGTCCACCAGTACCAGCTTGCTGCCGGTATTGATAAGGTAAGCGTTAACAGAAGCCTCCAACGGGCTGGCCAAATATTGCTTGGCCAGCGCTTTCTTGACCCGGGCCGGCGTGGTGTTGGTCAGCAGCTTGTCCACCGGCAAATCCACCGTGCCGTCCGACAAGGCGGTGACTTCAAAGTCACCCACCATGACGCGGTAATAGCCGGGCTGGGTTTTAACCAGAGGGGCGGCAGCTTGCGCTGGGGTCAAGCCCGACAAAGCCAATGGTGCCAATAACGCAGCGGCCAAAACAGACAGCGCACAACGGCGCAAATTAAATCGGATGCTCATTTAGAAGGTGCTCCAGTAGGTGAAATAAACGCTGAACAGGAGGCTACTCAGCATGCGCCTTGGCGTAATTGGCCATGCCGTCCAGGATTTCCTGCTTGGCGGCTTCCGGGCCGTCCCAGCCCAGAATCTTGACCCATTTGCCCTCTTCCAGGTCTTTGTAATGTTCAAAGAAATGCGAGATGGTTCTCAGGCGCAGCGGGTTCAAGTCTTCGGGCTTTTGCCACTGGGTGTAGAGCGAGCATTTCTTGTCCACCGGCACCGCGAGCAGCTTGCCGTCTTCGCCGGCTTCGTCTTGCATCTTCAGGATGCCGATGGCGCGGCAAGTCACCACCACACCAGGGATCAAAGGCACGGGCGTGATGACCAGCACATCGACCGGGTCGCCGTCGCCGCTGATGGTCTTGGGCACATAGCCGTAGTTGGTGGGGTAGTGCATCGAGGTGCTCATGAAGCGGTCAACAAAAATCGCGCCCGATTCTTTGTCCACCTCGTATTTCACCGGGTCGGCATTCATCGGGATTTCAATGATGACGTTGAAGGCATCCGGAACATTTTTGCCTGGGAAAACTTTGTCTAGGGACATGATTTTTCTTGAATAAGTGAAGCTGTGGATGAGGGCGGGAAAAGTCCTAGGACTAACCCGCATTTTAGTTTCATAGCGCAGGTGAAGTCGCGGAAAGCGCGGGTTTTCAAGGTACATTGCGTCCCGTTGGCCAATCGTCTGCCCTGATCCAGGAACACCACGCACGAGGAAGCAACGCAGCGGAGGCACCGCAGCGTGGTGCCCCACCTCACAAGCGACACCACAACAGGGAGATTTTCATATGGCAGGCAACTCTGCGCTCATCCTCGCGCTGGTTTGCGGTCTGATTGCCGTGGGTTACGGCATTTGGGCACGCGGCTGGATCCTTTCACAAGACGCGGGCAATCCCCGCATGCAAGAAATTGCCGCCGCCATTCAAACCGGCGCGGCGGCTTACCTGGCGCGCCAGTACAAAACCATTGCCATGGTCGGTGTGGTGCTGGCCATCTTGATTGGTATTTTTCTGGACACCTCCACCGCGATTGGCTTTGTGGTGGGCGCGGTGCTGTCAGGTGCCTGCGGCTTTATTGGCATGAACATCTCCGTCAAGGCCAACGTGCGCACCGCGCAAGCGGCCACCAAGGGCATCGGCCCCGCACTCGACGTCGCTTTTCGCGGCGGTGCCATCACCGGCATGCTGGTGGTGGGCCTGGGGCTGCTGGGCGTGACCGCGTTTTACTGGTTTCTGGTCGGCAACGGTGTGTATTCGCCCGACAAGAACCTGGCCAAGCTGCTCGACCCTTTGATTGGTTTTGCCTTCGGCTCGTCTTTGATTTCCATCTTCGCCCGTTTGGGCGGCGGTATTTTCACCAAGGGCGCTGACGTCGGCGCTGATCTGGTCGGCAAAGTCGAAGCCGGCATCCCCGAGGACGACCCGCGCAACCCGGCGGTGATTGCCGACAACGTGGGCGACAACGTCGGCGACTGCGCCGGCATGGCGGCAGACTTGTTCGAGACCTACGCGGTCACGTTAATCGCTACTATGGTTTTAGGAGCGCTGCTGGTGGTTGCTGCGCCGGTGCAAGCGGTTTTGTATCCATTAGCCTTGGGTGCGGTGTCGATCATCGCCTCGATCATCGGCTGCTTTTTTGTCAAGGCCACGCCGGGTATGAAGAACGTGATGCCTGCGCTGTACAAAGGTTTGGCAGTGGCTGGCGGTTTGTCGCTGGTTGCGTTTGCAGGCGTAACTTGGTGGCTAATGCCGGACAACGCTGTTGCCGCCAGCGGCTCGCGCCTCGCCCTGTTTGGCACCTGCGTGGTTGGCCTGGCTCTCACTGGCGCGCTGGTCTGGGTCACCGAGTACTACACCGGCACGCAATACAAGCCGGTGCGGCACATCGCGCAAGCCTCCACCACCGGCCACGGCACCAACATCATTGCTGGCCTGGGCGTGTCAATGCGCTCCACTGCCTGGCCAGTGATTCTGGTGTGCGTAGCAATCTTGGCCTCGTATGCGCTGGCGGGCCTCTACGGCAT
>JBJXED010000158.1:0-20656 GCA_046155225.1 Burkholderiaceae bacterium | reverse complement strand
TGCGCGACGCGCTGCGGCAAGACCGCGCCCGCGTGCAGTTCGGCACCATCAGCAAATTCGGCCTGATGGAAATGAGCCGCCAGCGGCTGCGCCCGGCGCTCAGCGAAGGCGCGTCCATCCCCTGCCCGCGCTGCGGCGGCTCGGGCCACATCCGCGACACCGAATCGAGTGCGCTGGAGATTTTGCGCATCATCCAGGAAGAGTCCATGAAGGACAACACCGCTGCCCTGCACTGCCAGGTGCCGGTCGATGTGGCGAGCTTTTTGCTCAATGAAAAGCGCACCGAGATCACCAAGATCGAGCTCAAGCAGCGCATGACGGTGCTGATGATCCCGAGCAAGACACTGGAGACGCCGAACTACAAACTCGAGCGCCTCAAGCACGACGACCCGCGTCTTGACAATGTCGAAGTCAGCTACAAAATGGCCGACGAGCCTGAAGAAACCGAAGTGGTGACGCGCCGCTCGCAAGAGCCGACCAACAAGCAAACCCCCATCATCAAAGGCGTGCTGCCCGATGCACCGGCACCGATGCCGGTGGCCACGCCCGCCCAGCCTGCGCGCGCCCCGGCAACGCGAGGCGAGGTGCCGCGCAACCCCGTGGCGGCCCAGCCGCCGCGAGCGGTGATGCCCGTGGCACAGCCCACCGTGGCGGCAGAAACCGGCTTTTTTGCCTGGATCAAAAACCTGTTTGGCGGCAAAGAAGACACGCCGCCAATCCAAGCTGCCGCCGCCGCGAGCACGGTGCGTGCCGATAGCCGTCAGGCACCGCGCGCGGGCGAACGCAGCGGCGAGCGTGAAGGACCGCGCGACGGCGCGCGCACCGGCGAGGGCCAGGGCGGTGGCCGCGGCAACCGCGGTGGACGCGGCGGGCGTGGCCGCAGTGGCGAAGGCCGCCGCGAGGAAGGGCGCTCTGAGGGTCGCTCTGAGGGGCGCGACGATACCCGCGAAAACCCGGCACGTGAGGTCGAGGCACGCGACAGCCAAGCACGAGATGCCGCCGGGCGAGACGGCGGGGGCCGGGGCAGACGCGGCGAAACGCGCGGGGGCCGCAACGGCGGCATGGGCGAGACAGAAACCAAAGCCTTGAGCGGCGAGGCCCCTCCCACCGAAGGCAACAACCCCGAGCGCAATGAACGCTCAGGCCGGGGCGGCAGCGCACCTGAAGGGCGGCGTGAACGCGGCGGCCGCAACGAACGCGGCGAGCGGCCAGCCCGCAGCCAAGAGCCTGGCAATGACACCGCGCGCGAGCCTGGGCGCGAAACGGGACGCGAGCGCGCAGCCGCAGACGGCTCACCGCAAGAGCCGGCGCCGCGCAGCTATTTCCAGCCGGCCACTGCAGGCGCCGCACCCGAGGCGAGCGCCCTGCCCGCGCAAGGGTTCGATGCCCATGAGGACAGCCAGCGCCGCAACCCCGACGACAACCGCGAGTTCGCACCGCGCGCTAACGGCAATGCTAATGGCCGGGGCCGAGGTCGCGGTCAACGCCAGGACCGGCCCGCCGAAGGTGAATCGGCAGCCGCCGCCGCAAATGGCGACGCCTTGGCCATCCATCCAATGCCCGATGCCCAAGCCCAAACGCAAGCAGACATGACAACGTTGGCAGCAGCGTCTCAGGGGCCAGAAAACGCTCCTTCAGCCGTTTTGACCGAGAATTTAGAGTCAAATCAACCGCTAGCCAAGGCATTTATTGCCGATGTCGCTACTAATTCAGTAGTAGCACCTGCCCCGATGCCAACCCCGGCACCAGCCCAGCCACTGCCCCCAGTGGCGGTGGCCTTGCCGGTGGCCGAACTGGCCGCCTTGGCCGAAGGTGTGGGCTTGCAATGGGTGCAATCGGACGCTGAAAAAGTGGCCGCCAGCCGCGCTGCGATGGCCGCGCAAGTGGTGCCCGTGCGCATTCCCCGTGAGCGCTCCGCGCCGGTGGTGCTCAGCAACGAGCCGCTGATCTTGGTCGAAACCCGGCGCGACTTGGCCGATCTGAAATTGCCGTTTCAGACCGTGCCCGAAACCAGCCCCAGCGCCTGACGCGGTGATCTGACCGCAACCGTTCGTGCACTTGTACACAAGCGCACGAAAAATCACGGTCTGGTACTTGGGCTTGGGCTTGGCCTATGGATAATTGCAACTGTGTGTAAATTAACCTTAAAGTTCGCCATTTCAGCCGTCCAACGCGTGGGCTTGGCGCTGCTGTTGCTGGTCTGGGCCAGCGCCAGCCAGGCCCAAGTCTGCGCCGCGCCGGGCAAAGACTCGCCAGCCACGCCGGCAGGCATTGTCAACACCTACTACCAGGGCGTTGGCAGCTTGGCCATCAATGCCAATGGGCTGACTTTGGGTGCGGTCTCGGGTGCGGCAGGTACCGTCACCGTGGGCGACCTGCTACTGGTGATGCAAATGCAGGGCGCGTCCATTGACTCCAGCGACGACGAGCGCTACGGCGACGGCACGGGCACCGCAGGCGCGCAGCCCGACACCAGCACCTCCCAGGCCAACGGCTACACCGCGCTCGGTCTGGCAGGCGGCTACGAATACGTTCGCGTCACCGCCATTAACGGCAACGCCGTCACCTTCACGCCGAACCTGACCAACGCCTACGAACAAAACACCGCCGCCCAGCCACGCCGCACCTACCAAACGATTCGGGTGCCGCAATATCCCAGCGTCACCGTGAGCAGCGCCACGCCACTGCTGCCGCTGGCCTGGACGGGCTTGGTGGGCGGTGTGGTCGCCATCGACGTGGCGGGGCGCTTGACGTTTACTGGCGCAGGCCCGCATATCGACGCCTCGCGCCGGGGCTTTCGCGGCGGTGCGCAAGGGGTGCCCAATTCGGCTTGCTGCACCGGTGCCTATAACTTTTTCCGCAGCACCGCCACGGCCGATGGCGGCGGCAAGGGCGAGGGCATCGCCGGCACGCCGCGCTATGTCAGCAACTCGGTCGCCGGCACACACAACAGCGGCACGCGGTTTTCCGACCCCGTCGGCGGCACCACGGACAACGGCGCAGGCAACGTCGGCTATGCCAACGGCGACTTTGCCCGCGGTGCCCCGGCCAATGCCGGCGGCGGCGGCACTTCGCACAACTCGGGCGGCGGCGGCGGCGGCAATGGCGGCGCGGGCGGCAACGGCGGCCAAACCTTCAACGGTGACGGCCTGCGCGATGTGGGTGGCCACGGCGGCTCGCGCTCGCCGCAAGACGGCGTGCTGCTGGCTACCCGCATCTTCATGGGCGGCGGCGGCGGCTCGGGCAGCCTCAACAACGACTCGGGCAACCGTGCGCAAGGCGGCTACGGCGGCGGCATCGTGATGGTGCGCACCGGCAGCATTTCGGGCAGCGGCCTGCTGCAGTCGGACGGCCAGCGCGGCTGGGATTCCGATGCGTCCAACGACACCGGCGGCGGCGGCGGCGCGGGCGGCTCGATCTTGCTGATTGCGGGCAGCGGCAGTGGCAGCGTGCAAGCCCGCGCGCGCGGCGGCGACGGCGGCGACTCCAACGTCACCAACGGCAGCACCGCCTTTGCCCCGCCCAATGGCACCCAAGGCGCGTGCTGCGGCGGGGAACGCGAGGGGCCGGGCGGCGGCGCGGGCGGCGGTGCCGTCTATTCCAACGCCGCCCTGAGCGCTTTGACCCTGACCCGGGGCATCAACGGCTTGTCACGCGAGGACAAGGCCGCCGGTTTTTCCGGCAATATGCGCGCCTCACCCGGCAGCAATGGCGGCAGCGCGCAATCGATCGCATCGAGTGCCATTGCCGGGGCACGGCCCGGCTACGAATGCGGCCCGGTGCTGGGTGTCAGCAAAGTCACCGGCAGCGCTGCCCGCACCGTGCCGCCCGACACCACCGGCAGCTACAGCATCCGCATCAACAACCCAGCCATCGGCTCGGGCGCGGCCTACGGCATTTCCATCCGGGATGTGCTGTCGTCGCCCTTTGCGCTGACCGGCACCAGCGGCACGCTGACGTATTCCCTCGATGCCGCAGGCCCCGCCTCGCCGCTGTTCGCCACCGGCACTTCCACGGTGGTGTTTGGCACAGCGGGCCACCCGACCAACGGCTTTAGCCTGCCGCCGGGGGCCAACCTGACGGTGACGTTTTTCATCGGACTCAATGGGGCCAGCGCAGGCACCTACCAAAACCCTGCGACCGTCTTTTTGACCGACGCCGCCCGCACCACGGGCGGCAGCGCCACTGGCGCAACCAACCCCGCTGTGACGCCGGGCGGCACAAATGCCATCGGTGCGATGGTGCCGGGCAGCAATTACGCCTCGGGCTCCAGCGATCAGGAAGACATCGTGATCACCGGCGCGGCGGGCACTACCGCCGACCTGGCGCTGGTCAAAACGGGCCCGGCCAGCGCCGAGGTCGGCCAGGCCGTGCAATACATTTTGAGCATCACCAACAGCGGGCCCACCAGCATCACCGGCAGCGTGACGGTGAGTGACACCGTGCCTGCGGCCATTGGCACCGTGACGTGGGCCTGCAGCCTCATCGCCGGCACGGCCGATTGCGACACCGCTGCCGGTGGCACGGGAGCCACCGGCAGCGGCAACAGCATCAGCCTAAACCGCATCTCGATAGCCAGCGGCGGCCAGTTGCAGATCCAGATCAACGGCATCGCGGCCAGTGCGGGCAACATCACCAACACCGCCACCGTCAGCCTGCCCGCAGGCTTTACCGACCCCACCCCCGCCAACAACACCGGCACCGCCACCACCACTCTCAGCACGCCCAGCGCTGATCTCAGCGCCAGCAAGTCCAATGGCGTCACCACCGTCACGGCGGGGGGTGCCACGGCCTACACCGTGAACATCGTCAACGCCGGGCCGTCGTCAGCCAACAATGCGGTGGTGACCGACACCGCCAGCGCCGGGCTGAATTTGCTGAGCGTCGTCTGCTCGGCTGCGGGCGGCAGCGTCTGCCCGGCGGGCCTGAATACCACAACGTTCCAGGCGGGCATTGCCGTTCCGGTATTTCCGGCGGGATCGACCCTGACATTCACCGTCAATGTCCAAGTGACTTCGGCCAGCGGCACCGTGACCAACACCGTTTCCGTCACCGCCCCCGCCGGGCTCACGGAAATCAATGGCGCCAACAACACCGCCAGCGATGTCGACACTGTGGTTGCGGCGCAGGCGGTGGTGGTCAGCGCGACGCAAATCTGCCCGGCGGGCACCACCGAGCAACTGACCAACCTGCTGAGCAACAGCGACTTTGCCGACACCACCGGTTCGGTCGGCTCGTTTGTGCCGCAATTCCCGGTCAACAACAACGCGCCCGACACCGGCGTGGCACCGCAAATTGGCACCCGCACGCCCGACACCAACCTGAACCAGCGCCAGTTTCCCGGCGATCCCAGCCGCAGCGTGGCCGCCGCCACCAACTGGCTCTACAGCAACGGCAACAACACCGGCGCGGCATTCCGGCCGTGGTCGCAGGCGGTCAGCGGTCTGGTGCTGGGCCGCACCTATGAATTTTTGTACTACGGCTCCAACACCCAGCAGCCCGGCAGCGCGGTGGCCAACCCGCCTGCCATCGAGGTGCGCGTGGTGGCAGGCACGACCACGTTCACCCTCGGCGCAGCCGACAGCTTCCCCAACGAAGGCGCCGGTACGACGGACACCTGGACCCTGCGCCAGCGCACCTTTGGTGCCACCGCCACCGGCGTCACGCTGCAATTGTTTGACACCCAAACCGCAGGCGGCGGCACCGGCGACAACTTCGGCGTGACGCAGCTGTTACTGCGCGAATGCCGTCCCAACGCCGACCCCTTTGTGACCAAAAATAACGGCACGGACACGGTGGTGGCCACCGGTACCACCGCCTATGTGGTCACCGTAGGCAACAACGGCCCTGGCCCGGCCGACAGCATTGTGGTGCGTGACACCGCGACCCTGGGCCTGAGCAAATCGTCGGTGGTTTGCGCGGCCAGCGGCAGCGGCGCGCAGTGTCCGGTGTCGGTCACCGTGGGCGGGCTGGAGGGCGTGGGTTTGACGATTCCCGCGCTGCCCGCAGGGACCACGGTGGTACTGACCATCACCGCCTCGGTCACGGCGCTCAATGGCAGCGTCACCAACAACGTCAGCCTGCAACTGCCGCCTGACCTCACCGACAGCAACAGCGCCAACAACAACGCGAGCGACACCGACGCCGTGCGCGGCGTGGCCAATATCACCATCAGCAAAAACAACGGCACCACCACGCTCGTGGCGGGCGGCACCACCGCCTACACCTTGACGGTGGCCAATATGGGGCCGTCGGACGCCAGCAATTCGGTCATCAGCGACCCGGAGCCTTCTGGCCTTTCGTGCACCACCGCGGCGGTTTGTAGCGCCAGCGGCAGCGCCGCCTGCGCGGCTTCGATCCCGATAGCCACACTGCAAGGCGGCTACACCATCCCGGCGCTGCCATCGGGCGGACAGATCCAGATCGTGTTTGCCTGTACGGTCACGGCCACGGGCCAATAGTTTTATTGCTGCGCGGCTTGCCGGTAACAGTCGGCCGCCACCGCTGCCTCGCCCCGCTGCTCAGCCAACTCAGCCAAAGCGCGCCAGGCGGCGCGGCGCAAACCGGTGTCTTGCAAGCCCTGCACACTTTGCGTGAGCAACTGCTGGGCTTTGCCCCAGAGTTGGCGCTGCTTGAAGGCCATACCGGCGAGGTATTGCAAATTGGCATCGCGCGGGCGGTTTTTCTGGCCCAGTTCCAGGCGCGACAACCAAGCGGCGTCGAGCGAGTCCAGCCCCGCTTGCAGCGTCCTTACCAGCCGGCTGCGCTGCTGGTCGGTCAAGGTCGGCGGCTGCGCCAGCCAGGCGTCCCAGGCCGGCATCAACCACTCGCGCACCAGGGCTGGCGGCCCCTGCAAGAGTTGCAGGCGCTCGGCTGCGGCAATCGCCAGGCCCGGCAATTCGCGGTCCTCACGCGGCAGGTCCAGCCAGACGCGTTGCAACTGCGCCAGGTCATGCACGCCTTGCACCAGTTCAGTGGCCAGGCTGCGCACCATGCTTTGCGCGGCGGCTGGCGAAAAAGCCCGGTGACGCGCCAGGGCGCGCGCTGTCTCCAGCGCCAACTCGGTCTGCTGGGCCTGCCGCGCAGCCTTGAGTTTGAGGCGCAGTGCCAGCGTGCGGCGGGCAGCGCCCACAGGCAGGCTCTCCAGCAGGGCGAGCGCGGCCTGCGGGTCCTGGTTTTCGAGGGCCCAGCGCGCGGCGCGCAATTGCGTGCCTTCGCGGGTCTCGGGCGAGCTGTGCACCAGCGGCCGCGGTGCTGCCGCTTGCAAGGCCAGCGCCAGATGCTGTTCACGAGCGTCCATGTCTTGCAGCGACTGCGCCGCTTCGGCCACCATCAGGTGCGACAAGGCGCGCAATTGAAGTGCGTTGCCCGGCGAGGCACCGCTGGCGGCCAGGGCTTTTTCTTGCGCCACGGCCTGCAAGGCAAAGTTGCGGGCGCGCAGAAAACGCCCGGCCAGAATATGCGAGAACGCATCCAGCAATGCGCCAACCATGGCACGCTCCTTTTGCTGAATACGCCACTGCTGGGCCTGGCGCGGAATATCAAACAGCAATGCCAGTGCCCGCAACGCGGTGTGCAGGCCCAGAAAAACCGCAAGCAACACCAGCAGCGCCAGGTTCAGCGAGACATCCACCCGCCAGGGCGGCCAAAACAGGGTCACTGTGCCGGGGTTGTCACCGACCCACAGTGCCAGCGCCACGGCGGTGGCAAACAGCGCGAGCAACCCGAGCGCAGCCCGCATGTCAGCGCCCGGCGGCGGCCGTCGTCAAGGCCGCAAAAGTCGCGTCCAGGCGCGGCAGTTCAGTGACTTTCAACTCGGCTTGCACTTGCGCCAGCGCCAGCAAACTGGCCTGGGTTTTGCGCGATTGCGGGTCAAAGTATTTGCCCAGCGCCGCGGCCGCGGCGCTGAGGTCGGCGCGCGACGAATCGGTTTGCCGGGCCAGCACGCCCAAGCGCGCATTGAGCAGTTTGAGCTTGAGGTTCTCACGCAGGAAAAACGCCTGCTCAGGCGCCAGCAATGCGGCCTCGGGCTGGTCGATGCGTGAGACCCGCACCAGCGCCCGCACCTCCTCGCGCAGCACGGCCAAACCGTTCATCCAACTCGGCAGTACGCCGACAGCCGGCTCGCCGCTGCTCCCGGCAGGTGTTTTGCCGACCTTGCTGGGCAGCGCATTGGCCAGCGGCAGTTCATCGACCTGGCGCACCAGTTCATCCAGCCGCAGCAACAGCGTCGGGGTGTCGCTCACACTGGCGGTCTTCAGGCGGTCCACATCTTTGGCGATGGCGCGCTGCAAAGGAGCCAGGCGCGGCTGGGCCGACCGCTGGATGCGCTGCTCGGCGGTTTTGAGGGCCGCGAGCAGCGGCTGCACGCTGCCGGTGAGTTGCGCTTGCTGCTGGGCCAGGCGCAACGCCGACTCGATATCGACCACCAGGTTTTCATCGCGCGACCGCGACAGGCTTTGCATCAACTCTTCAAGCTGGCTGCGCTGCAAGCTGACTTCGGCGACTTTGAGCTCGGTGAGTGACAAACGTGCCGCCGTGTCTTGCGTCTGCTGCTGGGCTTGCTTGGCCAGCGTCAGCGCTTGCGCCGCCTGGGCCGCGTGGTCACTCACCTGGCGGGCCAATTGCTCCTGAATGATGGACAGGCGTTGCCACAGCAAGCCGGCGGTCAGCGCGCTGAGCAAAGCCAAAGCGAGCGCCGCGATTAACAGCCAGGGCGGGCGTGGGTGCGCTGCACGCTCCAGCGGGGCCGCTGCGGGCGTGGCCAGCGGCGGCACCGCAGCCATCACGCCGTCGCTCTCGGGAAGGCTTGCAACAGGGTCAGGCACGGGCGGCGCGTTCATGCAAACGATTCTATCGACGCCACCAGCGCCGCCAGCACCGGGCGTGACTCGCGCACCACACCAAAGCCGAGCTGGCGCGCCGCCTCGGCAATGCGGCTGTGGGTCGCCACCGCACGCGCCTGGCGCCAATCTTGCCCCGGCAGCAGGTTGGCCAGATGGCCGGTGGCCTCGGAGCTGCTGAGCAGCCAGACCGAGCCGTCCACCGCCGCCTGCCGGGCCAGCGCGGCCTGGGCAGCGTCCCACTGCGGCGCGCCGCGCTGGTAAGCGGCGACCTCATCGACCTGCGCCCCCGCCGCCAGCACCTGCTGGGCCAACCAGTCATTGCCCACCGCTGCGCCCGCTTCTCCCGCTGCGGCCGTTGCGCCTGCGCCGCGCACAATCAAAAAGCGCTGTCCGGGCTGGACAGCTGCCGCCACTTGCTGCCACAGGCTGGCCGAGTCAAATTGCGCTGCGTCAGGCGCTGGGCTGCGGATTTGCGTTGCGGGCACACCGGCACAGCACAGCGCTTGCACAGTGCCGGGGCCCGTCGCCCACACTTCTAAATTAATAGCATTACCGGCAGTATTTACCTTGGCTATAGGCCAATTTGATTCAAAAAAAGCGGTTTTAGGGGAAAAAAAGTGCCGTACAGCCGCTGGGCTGACGAACATCACCGCCCGGTAAGCCGCCACCTGCTCGCGTGCCCGCGCCAAGTCCGCCAGTGCAGCGCTGCCAGACAGCGCGGCAATGTGCAGCAGCGGCAGCGCTTGGGCGTCAAAACCATGGGCACGCAAAGCCTCCAGCCAGGAAGGCATTGCCTGCGCCGCATTGACCCGCAGCGAAGAGTCCGCATCCTCGTCCACAGGACGGGTCACGATCACGCGGCGCATCGGCGTGTTGCCGCCCAAACCCATGCTCAATGCGCACCCGCCGCGCGCAATTGCGCCGCCACTTTTCCGCCCAAGGCGTCGGCCTGCGCCAGCAGCGCCGCAGTGAAGCCTGGCGCTGCGGCGGCAGCCGCCCCAACCGCACCCGGCAGGGCCCAATCCGCTTGTGCCCGCACCAACGGCGCGGGGGTTTCAGGGTCGCCCCAGCAGGCTTGCAAAGCCAGCGTGGACGTGCCGTCGGGACCTGCAGCGAGCTGCGCATGTGCTCCCAGCGGCATCGAGCAACTGCCGCCCATGGCGCGGCTGACCGCGCGTTCGGCGGCCACGCTGAGCCAGGTGTCGGTGTGCGCCAGCGGGGCGAGGAGCGCGGCCACATCGCTGCGGTCAGCGCGAATTTCAATCCCCAGCGCGCCCTGCCCGGCGGCAGGCAACATTTCGCTGGGCTCAAACGTGCGGCGGATGCGCGATGTCAGGCCCAGCCGAATCAGGCCCGCTGCCGCCAGCACAATCGCCGCGTACTGCCCCTCGTCCAGCTTGCGCAGGCGCGTATCCAGGTTGCCGCGCAGCGGTTCAATCCGCACATCGCTACGGCCCAGCTTGCCCAGTGCGTCACGCAGCAGCACCACGCGGCGCAGGCTGGAGGTGCCCACCACCGCGCCCGGCGGCAAGTCGGCCAGGCCCGCGCAATGCGGCGAGACCCAGGCATCGCGCGGGTCTTCGCGCTGCATGACACAGGCCAAGGCAAAGCCCGGCGGCAAGTCCATCGGCACGTCTTTGAGCGAATGCACCGCCAAGTCAGCATGGCCCTGCTCCAGCGCGACTTCAAGCTCTTTGATGAACAAGCCTTTGCCGCCAATTTTGGACAGCGGCTGGTCCAGGATTTGGTCGCCCTGGGTCGTCATGCCCAGCAGCGTGACCTGGTGGCCGCGCTGCTCCAGCAAGGCTTTGACATGCTCGGCTTGCCACAGGGCAAGGCGGGATTCTCGGGTGGCGATGGTGAGTTCAGACATTTTTTGGCTTTCGCAAAGGCGGCTTTGGCATTGACGATTTCTTTGTGATCGGCCTAGCATCCAAGCCGATGATTTTCACGCCCACCAGAGCCATCCGAGCAGCAGCGGCTTGCGCCTGGTCAAAACTGACGAAGTGGCTCACACCCAAGCGCGCTGCGATAGCGATGTGCAGCGCATCACCAGCACGCAGCGGAAGCTGCGCAATCTGCAACGCCAACGCACCTGCACGCACCACGTCGCTGGACAGTGTGGGCGCAGGTGTGAATTTGGCGCTGCTCAACACGGTCAGCGCATCCGACAACGCCTGTACATCCTTGGCGGCCAACAGTCCCGCTCGGCATTTGGCGGCAATTGCGCAGCGGTATTCGGCCTGCGCCCAGTCGCTGCACGCACCGCGCAAACCCTGGCCCATGAGGCCATTGTGAATGCAGGGACTCGATCAACTGCTCGATATTTCGGCCTTGACCGTCGTCCGGGATTTCTTCGGTCTCAGCGATTGAATGGAACTCATGCAAACAATGGTCCAAGTCAGGATTGTGATCAGGGAAATGAAGGTCGGGCAAGCCGACAGATTCTGCAAAAAAGTACTGTCTTTCAAACAGCTCTGCGATCACTAATTTTTCTGCATCAATCGCGGGAACACCGTTGGGATTGGCGAATACAGTTTCGCCCCAATTCTTGTAATTGCCAGCGTCCCGATACAAGTAGTTAATGCGTAGGTTCATATTCATCCACCAAAAATGTGTTGTCGGTGATACGCCAAAAAATCCGGGTTGGGTCTGAATTTTTCCGGCGCGTTGATTGGCTTGCCATCGTATGCGAGTAAGGCCTCGCGAAAAAATGGGTCTGTGTCGCTCGGGTATCTTTTTGACACGCGCACCGTCAAGTCATCGGTCAAGCAAATGATGCCAATGTCAAACGCTTTGTCATGAAGCATTGACAGGCAGAGTCCATTCCGTGGATTTAGGCGGTTCGAAGTGTCAGCACGCCAAGGAACAATATGGCTAGCGACCAATAGTTTGGGTATCGCGATCCCGGTAATGCAACATTTGTAATGGTATGCGCTGAGTACCGCGCTTCGGAAGAACGATTGCCCCACACGCACCATCGTTGACACCACCCTGTTCACCCCTTCATAGCTGACAAATTCCTCAGCGGCATCCTCGTTTTCAACATCGAGTTCAACATCTGCGTCAACCAATTGGCTCACCGTTGCCTGAGATTCGATGGCGAAATTTTCCCAATTGGCCTGCATCTCCTCCCACATCGCACGATCTGCTGCTGATGCACCTGCAAGTCCTTTGCGACCAGTGCCCGTAATGGCTGGGTCAAGGCTGGCGATGTTGGTCAGCTTCATCGCTAACGCAGAAGGAGTCCGGCCAATCGCTGCAGAGAGTCGGATGATCTCTGGATTACCACGGTGCATCTTGCCAAAGGGCATGCGGCAGTAAAGGTAAAAGGCGACCAAAAGCTGCGCGCGCGACCAACCTGATTTAGTTGACATGCGCCGCCTCCTGCGATTAACGCAAAACCATCGGCATGAAATGCGTACTTAGGGGGCCGTTTTAGTTTTCGTAATGATCATTATTTTCACCCCACCGTCTCCGCCAAATCCGTAAATTCCTTGACCTGGTCAAAGTTCAAATAGTTATAAATCTTGTCGCTGTTGGCCGTGAGTACGCCCATATCCGCAAGGTATTCCGCGCGGGTTGGAATGCGGCCTAGCTTGGAGCAGATGGCGGCCAACTCTGCTGAGCCCAGGTACACATTGGCGCCTTTGCCCAGACGGTTGGGGAAATTGCGGGTGGAGGTGGAGAACACCGTGGCGCCCTCTTTCACCTGCGCCTGGTTGCCCATACACAGGCTGCAGCCGGGCATTTCCATGCGGGCACCGGCGCTGCCGAGCACGCCGTAGTGGCCTTCGTCGCTGAGTTGTTTGGCATCCATTTTGGTGGGCGGGGCGACCCACAATTTCACCGGAATGTCGCGCTTGTTTTCCAGCAATTTGCTGGCGGCGCGGAAGTGGCCGATGTTGGTCATGCAAGAGCCAATGAACACTTCATCGATCACGCTGCCGGCCACATCGCTGAGCGTTTTCACATCGTCCGGGTCGTTCGGGCAGGCGACGATGGGTTCGTGAATGTCGGCCAGGTCAATCTCGATCACGGCGTCGTACTGCGCATCGGCGTCGGCCTTCATGAGCACCGGGTTGGCCAGCCAGGCTTCCATGGCGGCGATGCGGCGCTTGATGGTGCGCACATCGGAGTAACCCGTGGCGATCATCCACTTGAGCATGGTGATGTTGCTGGTGATGTATTCCATGATGGGCGCTTTGTCCAGGTGCACGGTGCAGCCTGCGGCGCTGCGCTCGGCCGAGGCGTCGCTGAGTTCAAAAGCTTGCTCGACCTTCAAATCGGGCAGACCTTCAATCTCCAGAATCCGGCCCGAGAAGATGTTCTTTTTGCCCTGCTTGGCTACCGTGAGCAAGCCCGCTTTGATAGCGTACAAAGGTATCGCGTTGACCAAATCGCGCAAGGTCACGCCGGGCTGCATGCTGCCCTTGAAGCGCACCAGCACGCTGCCGGGCATGTCCAGCGGCATCACGCCGGTGGCAGCGGCAAACGCCACCAAACCCGAGCCCGCGGGAAAGCTGATGCCAATGGGGAAGCGGGTGTGGCTGTCGCCGCCAGTACCCACGGTGTCAGGCAGCAGCATACGGTTGAGCCAGCTGTGAATAATGCCGTCGCCAGGGCGCAGCGGGATGCCGCCGCGGTCGGTCATGAAAGCGGGCAGCTCGTGGTGCATCTTCACGTCGACTGGCTTGGGGTAGGCGGCGGTGTGGCAGAAAGATTGCATCACCAAGTCGGCTGAAAAGCCCAGGCAGGCGAGGTCTTTCAACTCGTCGCGGGTCATAGGGCCGGTGGTATCTTGGCTGCCAACGCTGGTCATGCGCGGCTCACAGTAGGTGCCGGGCAGCACGCCCTGGCCTTCGGGCAAACCGCAAGCGCGGCCGACCATTTTTTGCGCCAGGGTGAAGCCGTTGGCATTGGCCGCCGGGTTTTGCGGCAGGCGGAACAAGGTAGACACCGGCAAGTCCAGCGCTTCACGCGCCTTGGCGGTCAGGCCGCGGCCAATGATGAGCGGAATGCGGCCACCGGCGCGCACTTCGTCAAACAGCACCTCGCTTTTGAGCTTGAATTCGGCGATCACCTGACCGTTTTTGAGCGCTTTGCCGTCATACGGGCGCAGTTCGACCACATCACCCATTTGCATCTGACTCACGTCGAGTTCAATCGGCAGCGCGCCCGCGTCTTCCATGGTGTTATAGAAAATCGGCGCGATTTTGGCGCCTAAACACACGCCGCCAAAGCGCTTGTTGGGCACGAACGGAATGTCGGCCCCGGTAAACCACAGCACGCTGTTGGTGGCCGATTTGCGGCTGGAACCCGTGCCCACCACATCGCCCACATAAGCCACCAATTGGCCCTTGCTGTCAGCCTCGGAGCGCAGGGTTTCAATGAACTTGACCGGGCCGCGCTTGCCGTCCATTTCGGGCGCGGCTTCAAAGGGCATGCCGTCGCGCTTGTTTTTGAGCATGGCCAGCGCATGCAACGGAATGTCGGGGCGGCTGAACGCATCGGGCGCGGGCGAGAGGTCGTCGGTATTGGTTTCGCCCGGTACTTTGAAAATGCGCACGGTGATGCTCTGCGGCACTTCAGGACGGCTGGTAAACCACTCGGCGTCGGCCCAGCTTTGCAGCACGGCTACTGCGTGCGGGTTGCCCTTGTCGGCCTTGTCTTTGACGTCATGGAACTGGTCGAACATCAGCAGGGTTTTCTTCAAACCATCGGCCGCCACTTGGGCCACGGTGCCGTGCGCCGAACCGAGCAATTCCACCAGCGGGCTGATGTTGTAGCCGCCTAGCATGGTGCCCAGCAGTTCGGTGGCTTTTTCGCGGCTGATGAGGCTGCATTGCTCGGTGCCGTGGGCAACAGCGGCGAGGTAGCTGGCTTTGACTTTGGCGGCGGCGTCCACGCCGGCAGGCACGCGGTGGGTAATCAACTCGACCAGCAAAGCTTCTTCGCCAACCGGCGGTGCTTTCAGCAACTCAATCAGTTCGCCGGTTTGCTGCGCTGATAGCGGCAGTGCGGGGATGCCGAGGGCGGCGCGCTCGGCCACATGGCTGCGGTAGGTGGACAGGAAGGTGTTCGACATGGTTTTCTCCTTTAGTACGGTGGGCCTGAACGGCCGATGAGCTTGCCCTTTGGGCAAGCAATTTCAGGGCAATGCGCTACTCGTTTTTCTGCACAACGGGCGTGCTGGTGGCCGTTTGGCCGTCACTTGAGGCGCTGGGTGCGGCGTCACTTGCGGTGCCGGGGACGATGGTCACGTCAGCCTGCACGGGTTTGCGCAATTGGGTGATGCCGACGGAATCGAGCAAGGTCGACGTTGGCTCCGCTTTGAGTGCGGCACTGGCTTTGGATTGGTCCGGGCCCATGCATTCGTCGGCCAGACGCTGGCCCGCTTTGGCATTCATCAACATCGACTTGCTGGCCAATTGCAGCCATACGGCACCGGCTTTTTTGTCTTCCAGGCGCACCGTGCCGGTGGTGGTGGGCACAGGGAACATGCGGAATTTGGCCTTGCGGGTTTGCAGGTCAAAGTAGCCGGGTGATTTGGCATCGGCCACCAGAATGACGGCCTCACCCAGCTCACAGGGGAGCCGGCCCACGTACACCCGCTCGGCGATGGCCAGTTCTTCGGGCGTCAGCGCCTCTTCCGCCGCGACCACCGCAGCAGCCAGATTTTTGGCTTCGGATTTGAGCTGCGCCCGCGCTGGCGTAACGGTAGGTGCTGACGACTTTTTCGCACCCGCTGCGGGCGGCGTTTGCGCCATCGAAGGGACCGCTTGGCTGGCCAACAACGCCGCGAAAGTGAGTGCTGAAATGAATGCCGCAACGCCCGCAGACCTTGGGAAATGTGGTGTCAGCTGGTTCATGGGAAATCTCCGCAAATGGCTAGAGTTTCAGTGTAGGCGGCTTGTTCACACAAGGCCAGTGGCCAATTGGGCAACAGAGGGCGGTTGGAAAAAAGTCTGTACGGCCAGCGGCAGGGTTTTCCCCGTCTGGTGAGCCCGCTCCAAAACCTGCCAAAAGTAGCGGTAGCTTGCCCGGTCGTGTAATTTATGATCAAAACTGATGGGGGCCCAATCATTTTCTGCCGCCATTGCTACTATTTCAGAAGCAATCTCGATTTCCAGCGCAGTGGGCGCAAAAGCCGCCAAAATCGGCCGGATTTGGTTCGGGTGAATGCTCCACATACGGGTGTAGGCGAACTCGGCGCTGGCTTTGCGCGCCGCCTGCTGCACCCGCTGCGCGTCATGGAACTCGGTCACGACACAGTGCGAGGGCACTTTGCCGTGCGCATGGCAAGCCGCTGCAATCACCAGCTTGGCCCGCACCACATGCGGGTGGCTGAACTGGTCAAGTGCAGCGCCGCCCTGCTCCTCGGGTGCAAACGACATCGCCGAAGCCGGAATCGCACCGCCGTGGGCGGACACAAAATCCATCAAACCAAAGCTGAGCGACTGCACTGCAGGATGCGACGCCATCTCAAAAGCCCGCGCCACAGCGGCAGGTGACTCTATCAAAATATGTAGCGGCAGGGGCAATGAAAACCATGGCTGCAAGGCATTTTTAACAATATTTATGTCTTGCAGCCCCTCCACCTTGGGTATCATCAAGTGGCACAGCCGGTGGCCAGCCAAACCCACAATGATTTGAATATCAGCGGCAAATGCCGGGTGGTCTACCGCATGCACCCGCACCGCCACACGCGCCAGGGGCGGCGCCGACAAGGCGATTTGCGCCACCAGCGCCGCATGCTCGGCTTCAGCGCCTACCGCTGCGCCGTCTTCACAATCCAGTGTCACGTCAAACACACAGGTGCCAAACTCTTGCGTCAGTTCGGCCTGCAAGGCCAAGGCCTTGCGCATCTGCGCTTCGGTGCCGCAGTAGTGGTCGCAAACAGGCAGGCGTGTGCTGCCTCCCTGTGCGCCCAGCAAAACCTCGCGCGGATGGACCATGGAAAATCAGATCAGGTGTTTCACACCGTCTTGCTCGCCCTGCAACTCAGCCAGGGTTTTGTCGATGCAGGTCTGGCTGAAAGCATCGATCGGCAGACCTTCGACCAGTGTGTATTCACCCCCTGCGCAGGTCACGGGGAAACCAAACATCACGTCGTTCGGAATGCCGTACTGACCGTCTGACGGGATGCCCATGGTGACCCATTTGCCATTCGTGCCCAGTGCCCAGTCGCGCATGTGGTCGATAGCGGCATTGGCTGCCGACGCCGCAGAAGAGAGTCCGCGCGCTTCAATAATCGCCGCGCCGCGCTTGCCCACTGTCGACAAGAAGGTGTTGGCGTTCCACTCTTGGTCGTTGATCATCGCGGCCACGCTCTCACCCTGGATGGTGGCAAAGCGGTAGTCGGCATACATGGTGGGCGAGTGGTTGCCCCAGACGCACAACTTTTCAACGTCGGCCACGGCTTTGCCGGTTTTGGCGGCAATCTGACTGGCGGCGCGGTTGTGGTCCAAGCGCAGCATGGCGGTGAAGTTCTTGCGCGGCAGATCGGGGGCCGACTTCATGGCGATGTAGGCGTTGGTGTTGGCTGGGTTGCCGACCACCAGTACCTTGACATTGCGCGAGGCCACGGCGTTAAGCGCCTTGCCCTGGGCGGTGAAGATTTGACCGTTGATAGCCAACAGTTCGGCGCGTTCCATGCCGGCTTTGCGCGGCATGGATCCCACCAAGAGCGCGTAGTCGGTGTCCTTGAACGCCGTCATCGGGTCGCTGTGCGCCTCCATGCCCACCAGCAGCGGAAAGGCGCAGTCTTCCAGTTCCATCATCACGCCCTTGAGTGCCTTTTGCGGGCCTTCAAATGGCACTTCCAGGAGTTGCAAGATCACCGGTTGGTCTTTGCCCAACATTTCGCCAGAAGCGATGCGAAACAGCAGGGCGTAACCGATTTGACCAGCGGCACCAGTAACGGCAACGCGAACAGGCTTTTTGCTCATGGGAGACTCCAGATAAGAAGGTGGAAAAAGGATGCGGGACTTGGATTTTGTGGGCTCTGGACAAGCAATCCAAGCCAGCGCCACTTTGCGGCCGAGTCACATTTTATGCTGCCAAAGGACCTGCTTTTGCGCTTGTCTTATGTCTTATATAAGATATGATTAATTTGCTTCGAATTCCCCTTTGCTGAAACGAGCCCGCTACTTTGTCCTCCATTCAGCCCATTTCTGACATCCCTGCACAGGACGGCGGCTCCAGCGCCCCCGCGTTCAGCCCGCTGTACCAGCAAATCAAGATGTTGCTGGTGCAGAGTCTCACATCCGGCGAGTGGAAACCCGGCGAAGCCATCCCCAGCGAGATGGAACTGGCAGCGCGCTTTCGCGTCAGCCAGGGCACTGTCCGCAAAGCCATCGACGAATTGGCGGCCGAGAACCTGGTGGTACGCAGACAAGGGCGAGGCACGTTTGTCGCCACCCACGCCGAGCAGCAGGTGCAATACCGCTTTTTGCGGTTGGTACCCGACAGTGACGGCCTTCCCGGCAGCGACACCATGCAGCGCGAAATCATTGATTTCAAGCGACTGCGCTCCAGTGCCGATATTGCCCGTGCGCTGGCTTTGCGCACGGGCGACGCTGTCTTGCAGGTGCGCCGCGTGCTTTCACTACCGCGCCTTGGCAAGTTTGTGCCCACTATTTTGGAAGACCTTTGGCTCCCCGGAGCCGCTTTCAAGGGCCTAACGGCGGCGCGTCTGGCTAATTACCAGGGCGCGATGTATGCGCTCTTTGAACTTGAATTTGGCGTACGAATGGTGCGGGCCGAAGAAAAAATCCGCGCTGTACTGCCCGACTCAACGCAAAGTGATTTGCTGCGTGTTTCACCTGCGACGCCGCTGCTCAGCGTTGAGCGGATTGCATACACTTACAGCAACACACCGATTGAACTGCGCCGCGGCCTCTACCGCACGCAAGAGCATCACTACCGCAACGAACTGAACTGACCCGCATTGGGGCTTACACTGCGAGCGGAATGGTTAACCCGAGCATGTTGAATTGTCTTGCTGCATTGCAATAAAATTCTTACAAGCAGAAACTAAAGTGTTCTGACCCACCTACGAAAGCGCCAGACATGACATTTGCAACAAAGAAGAATCGGCCTGAGTTCCGCAATATCAACGCTTTCACCGACCTGACCACTTATCGCCTTCCCGCTGCTGGTTTTGTATCGATCTTGCACCGCATCAGCGGTGCCATCATGTTTGTGCTGATGCCCTTCATCATCTGGATGTTCGATAACTCGGTGTCATCCGAGATTTCTTTTCAAAAGTTCAAAGCGGCGTTCAATGTCGGCATGCTGGGTTTGCCTGGCATCCTCTGGAAGCTACTGGCACTGGCACTGATTTGGGCTTTTGTGCACCACTTTATTGCTGGTCTGCGGCACCTTTATATGGACGTGAGTCACGCTGCTGTTAGCAAAGAATTTGGCAGTGTCTCAGCGCTGGTGACTCTGGTGCTTGGAACCCTCATCACCTTGGCCTTGGCTGCCAAATTATTCGGCATTTACTGATTTAAAAGTACAACAAAGGCAGGCCATCATGTCCGTCAATTTTGGAACTCGGCGCATCGTTACGGGTGCGCATTACGGCATGCGCGACTGGCTCAGCCAGCGCGTCACTGCAGCGCTGATGGCGACTTTCACCCTCATCGTGCTGGCGCAAATTATTTTTGTAAAGGGCCCAATTGGTTACGACCGTTGGGCCGGCCTGTTTGCCGCGCAGTGGATGAAGGTACTGACGTTCGTGGTCATCATTGCCCTGCTCTACCACGCGTGGGTTGGCATTCGCGACATCTGGATGGACTACATCAAGCCCGTGGCCCTGCGCTTGGCGCTGCAAATTTTGTCAATCGTCTGGCTGCTGGGCTGCGCCGGCTGGGCGATTCAAGTTCTTTGGAGGCTCTGAGTTATGGCTATTTCACTTCCCCGGCGCAAATTTGACGTTGTGATCGTTGGTGCCGGCGGCTCAGGTATGCGCGCCTCGCTGCAATTAGCGCGAGCTGGCCTGAACGTGGCGGTGCTATCCAAAGTATTCCCCACCCGCTCGCATACGGTGGCAGCGCAAGGTGGTATTGGCGCGAGTTTGGGCAATATGTCGGAAGACAATTGGCACTATCATTTTTATGACACGGTCAAAGGCTCTGACTGGCTGGGCGACCAAGACGCTATTGAATTCATGTGCCGCGAAGCACCCAAGGTGGTGTATGAGCTGGAGCACATGGGCATGCCGTTTGACCGCAATGCCGACGGCACCATTTACCAGCGCCCGTTTGGCGGCCATACCGCCAACTACGGCGAAAAGCCGGTTCAACGTGCCTGCGCGGCTGCCGACCGCACTGGCCATGCCATGCTGCACACGCTGTACCAGCAAAACGTCAAGGCCAAGACCAGCTTCTTTGTGGAATGGATGGCGCTGGATTTGATCCGCGACGCCAGTGGCGACGTGCTCGGCGTGACCGCGCTGGAAATGGAGACCGGCGACGTGCATATTCTCGAAGCCAAGACCACTCTGCTTGCCACCGGCGGTGCAGGCCGGATTTTTGCCGCGTCCACCAACGCATTCATCAACACTGGTGATGGCCTGGGCATGGCGGCACGTGCCGGCATTCCGCTGGAAGACATGGAATTCTGGCAATTCCACCCGACCGGCGTGGCCGGTGCAGGCGTGCTGCTGACTGAGGGTTGCCGCGGCGAGGGCGCGATTTTGATCAACGCCAATGGCGAGCGCTTTATGGAGCGCTATGCGCCCACTTTGAAAGATCTGGCACCACGTGATTTCATCTCGCGCTGCATGGACCAAGAGATCAAAG
>JBJXED010000157.1:0-15124 GCA_046155225.1 Burkholderiaceae bacterium | reverse complement strand
GAATACGGGCGGCTGTTTCCAACGGGCGTGACTTGCAACTGAATGGTGGGGCCGGGGTCCTGCGGTAGTTGCACCTGGTACTGCTTGCCACTGAATTCATACACCACGTTGTATGCGACGGGCCGATTTTCATAAAAAGTCTGGGTCGTGCACTGGGTGACGTTTTGCACTTCGGTGCCGTTGCTGCCTTCAATCCGGTCGCCAAGCACCGCACCGCCGAACAAGCCAATGGCTGTGGCCAAGGCATTGCCGCTGCCGCGCCCTAACTGGTTACCGACAACACCGCCAGCAATCGCGCCCAATACAGCGCCGCCACCCGATTTGGGCGATGCCACTGTGGTGGCTGCGGTGTTGCAAACCTGGCGCGGGACGGCAAACTGCTGCACCACGGGTGTGCTGGAGATCACGCGGCCCAGTTCCTGGGCACCAGCCGCAGAGGCCAGCGCTGACAAAGTCAGCAGAAGGCTGGATTGGGTTAGGGTCAAAGTGTTCATCGGGTACTCCTGGAAATATCGCTTGCGAATGGAATCATTTTAAGTTTTGAGCGCAATTTGTGAAGCTGTGTTCAATGCGGCTTGGTAACAGGTGGGTAAAGTCTGCGGCGGCACCGGTCTGCGCAGGGGCTGGAAGCGAAATTTGTAGGTGCAGGACTACATCAAAATTGCCACTGTGCGGGTTGATACCCCGCAGTGACGCGCGAACCCCAATGCAGCACAGGGCGCTTGATCACGCTGGGTTGGGCCAGCATCAAGGTGGCCGCAGTGGCGGCGTCAACTACCTGCGCTTGTCGCTCAGGGCCTAGTTTTCGCCATGTCGTGCCCTGTCGGTTCAGCAGCGCTTGCCAGCCAAGCTCAGCCATCCAAATAGCCAGCATCTCGCGGGTCAAGACGGTTTTCTTGAAGTCAACAAAGTCGTAGGCTTGGCCGTGTTGGTCAAGCCAGACGCGGGTTTTCTTGACGGTGTCGCAGTTGGGGATACCGTACATCACGGGCCGAATTTTCTGCATGGGGTGATTGTGGCGCACCCGTGCGCTGCGACTTGTGAGCCGTGCGCCACAATGCGCTTTCAATGTCGGATTCCATACTTACGGGTACTTCTTCTCTGGCGCAATGGCTGGCCCATTGCGAGCAACTCCATCCTACGGCCATTGACATGGGCTTGGCGCGGGTGCAGGCGGTGGCCGCGCGGTTGAATCAAGGCCGTGGCTTGACCTTCACATGCCCAGTGATGACGGTGGCCGGTACCAATGGCAAGGGCTCGACGTGCGCCATGCTCGAATCCATTTTGCGCAGTGCGGGCTACAAGACAGGGGTGTTTACCTCGCCACACCTGGTGCGCTTTGAAGAGCGTTGCCGCATTGATGGCCAAGAGGCAGACGCGGCGCATTTATGTGCTCACTTTGCCCTGGTTGAAGCGGCTCGCAAAGAGGGCGGCGCGGAAATTTCGCTGACGTATTTTGAATTCACTGCGTTGGCGATTCTGAGCTTGATGGCCGCCTTGCCGCTCGATGCGGTGGTTCTGGAAGTGGGTCTGGGCGGACGCTTGGACGCGGTCAACATCGTGGATACGGACTGCGCCATCATTACCAGTATTGCGCTGGACCATATGGCGTTTCTGGGCGATTCGCGTGAACTCATTGGCCGCGAAAAAGCCGGCATCATGCGGCCCGGCAAACCCGTGATCGTGAGTGACCCCGTGCCGCCTGCAAGCCTGGCGGTTTGCGCGGACGAAATCGGAGCCGAGTTGTGGCTGCTGGGACGTGATTTCAATGTGGCGGGCGATCAGCAGCAGTGGGCTTGGGCGGGCCGGGGGCGTCGCTACAGTGGGCTGGCCTATCCCGCGCTGCGCGGTGCGAACCAGCTCATCAATGCAGCCGGTGTGTTGGCGGCACTGCAAGCGGTGCGCGAACGTTTGCCCGTAACCGCACAAGCCATTCGCAGCGGCTTGGCCATGACAGAGCTGCCGGGGCGGTTTCAAATTGTGCCGGGCCAACCTGCATTGGTGCTGGATGTGGCGCACAACCCGCATTCGGTGGCGGCGCTGGCTGAGAATCTTGACGCGATGGGCTTTTATCCTGCCACCCATGCTGTTTTTGGGGCCATGGCCGACAAAGATGTGACCTCCATGTTCAGGCGCATCGCACCGCTTGTGGACGCCTGGTATTTCACGGACTTGCCCAGCCCGCGTGCCATGCCCGCTGCGCAATTGCTGGCCCTGTGGCAATCGCTTGAATTGCGGCCTGACGCGGCCACTTGCACGGTGGCCAGTGCTCAAGAAGGCTTACAACTTGCCCTGGGTGCCGCTGGCCTCACAGATAGAATTGTGGTTTTTGGATCGTTCTACGCAGTCGGCAGCGTTCTGGAAGCGGGCATCTCCAAGCTACGCTCTGTCCACAGGACAACAGTACCTGCTTTGCCCTGACAAGGTCAATTCTGCAACCACCCTCACACCATGGCCTTCTTTAAACTTGGAAAAGGCAACGACAGCAGTTTGCAGGGCGCTGCGCCTGTTGACGGCATCGATGCTGTTCGCAAAAAAGCCAAGCAGCGTTTGATGGGGTCGGCGGTGTTGGTGGCGGTGGCGGTGATTGGCTTGCCGATTTTGTTTGATTCGCAGCCGCGCCCTGTGCCGTTAGATATTGCCATCGAGATCCCCGATAAAAATAAAACCCAGCCGCTGGTTTTGCCATCGGCCCCGCCCTTAAGGGCTCCTGCGCCTGCGGCAAGCCAGCCAGGGCTGAGTGAACCGCTCGACGGACCAGCCCAAAAAGCACCGCAAGCCGCTGCTTCGGCAGTGCCAGCACAGCTGACCCCACGCGCCGAGAAACCCCCCGTTAAAGTGGCCGCCAGTGCCAGCCTTGATGGCAAAGAAGAGTTGTTGCAAGGCACATCGCCGCCTGCACAAGCCAAAGTACCGCCCGCCAGCGTGCCTGTTGTCCGGGCCGATGACGGTGCCCGGGCCCGCGCCTTGCTCGAAGGCAAACCTATCGCCAAAACGCAAGAAGCCGCACTGACGGGCCGCTTCGTGGTTCAAGTTGGTGCCTTTGCAGACGAACTTAAAGCCAGGGAAGTTCGCTTGAAACTGGAGAAAGCGGGTTTCAAAACCTATACCCATGTGGCTGAAACGCCCGAGGGTAAGCGTACCCGAGTGCGGGTCGGGCCATTTGACAACAAAGCCGATGCGCAGCGGGCTGCTGAGAAAATCAAAGGACTGGATTTGCCGGGTGCCGTGCTGAGCCTGTAAATCCCAAGCGGCAGTTCATGGCGGTACTGGATTGGATTTTCTTGGTGGCCTTGCTGCTGTCTTTTGGGCTCGGCTTGTGGCGCGGGATGGTCTATGAAGTGCTTTCATTGCTGGCTTGGGCGGCGGCGTTTTTTGCGGCACAGTGGTTTGCCGACGACGCGGCAATTCTTTTGCCGCTTGCCGGATTCCCTCAGCCTGCGCGCTATGCCGCTGGTTTTGCCGCAGTCTTTGTGGCGGCAGTTTTCACCGGGGGACTGCTGGCGTGGCTTGTGAAACACCTGGTGGCTGCTATCGGGCTTAGGCCGGTAGACCGTTTGCTGGGGGGTATTTTTGGTTTGCTGCGGGGACTGGTCTTGCTCTTGGCGGTCGCAATAGTGGTTGAAATGACGCCGCTCAGCTCACAGCAGGATTGGCAAGAGGCCACTGGTGCGCAAGCACTGCGTGTTTTGCTGAGGGGCTTGGGGCCATTGCTGCCTGAAGAATTGCAGAAATATTTGCCATAGTGCAATGCGCTTTGCAGTTCTCGGATTGAATTTATTTCGTTGAGATTGGGTTGTTTATGTGCGGTATCGTCGGCGTTGTTTCCATCTCACCCGTCAACCAGTTGATTTATGACGCGCTGCTGCTGCTGCAGCACCGCGGCCAAGACGCGGCCGGCATCGTGACGCAGCAGCACAGGAAATTTTTCATGCACAAGGCCAAGGGCATGGTGCGTGATGTGTTTCGCACCCGCGACATGCGCGCCTTGCCAGGCAACATCGGTCTGGGTCAGGTCAGGTACCCCACTGCTGGCAGCGCCGCCAGCGAAGAGGAGGCCCAGCCGTTTTATGTCAACGCACCCTTCGGTTTGGTGTTGGTGCACAACGGCAATTTGACCAATGCCAAGGCTCTCAAAGCCGAGCTTTTTTCTACCGACCACCGCCATATCAACACCGAGAGCGACTCTGAAGTTTTGCTCAATGTCTTGGCCCACGAGCTGGAAAAAACCACGCGCGGCCTGTCACTCAGGCCCGAGGATGTGTTTACGGCGGTCAGCGGCGTTCATGCCCGTGTCAAGGGTTCTTATTCGGTGGTCGCGCTGATCGCAGGCCATGGCCTGGTGGCGTTTCGGGACCCGTTCGGCATTCGTCCCTTGTGCCTGGGGCGCGGCAAGGGCACGGTGATGGTGGCGAGTGAATCGGTCGCGCTGGAAGGTACTTCGCATGAATTGGTGCGCGATTTGCTGCCCGGGGAGGCGGTCTTCATTGACTTGGCGGGCGTGGTTCACGCGCAGCAGTGCGCGGACAAACCGCAGCTCAAGCCCTGCATTTTTGAGTTTGTCTATCTCGCCCGCCCGGATTCGGTGATGGACGGCATTTCGGTCTACCAGGCGCGCTTGAATCTGGGCGAAACCCTGGCGCAGCGCGTGGTGTCGGTGGTACCCCCCAGCGCGATTGATGTGGTGATTCCCATCCCCGAGTCGAGCCGTCCCAGTGCCATGCAACTGGCACAACTGCTGGGTCTGCCCTACCGCGAAGGCTTTGTAAAAAACCGCTATGTCGGCCGGACTTTCATCATGCCCGGGCAATCTGTGCGGCGTAAATCGGTGCGGCAAAAACTCAATGTGATTGGCAGCGAATTCAAGGGCCGCAGTGTGTTGCTCGTCGATGATTCAATCGTACGCGGAACGACCAGCCAGGAAATTGTGCAAATGGCGCGCGATGCCGGTGCGCGCAAAGTGTATTTGGCCAGTGCAGCGCCGCCGGTGCGGCATCCCAATGTGTATGGGATTGACATGCCGACCAAGGAAGAGCTGGTGGCCCATGGCCGCACTACCGAAGAAATCCGCGCCATCATTGGCTGCGACGCGCTCATCTACCAGGATGTCGAAGGGATGAAAAATGCAATTGGCAAGTTGAACAAGCATCTAAGCGGTTTTGAGGCCTCCTGTTTTGACGGCCACTACATCACGGGTGACATCACCTCGGAAGACATTGCACGCCTGCACCAGGGCCGCGTGATGGCTGAAGAAGATGCCGAAAACAATTCGCGCCTGGCCTTGCCCAATGTGGGTTGATATTGTGACAATACCTAATCAAAATAAATAGCACTACAGGCAAGTAATACAATGGCTACAAGCCTATTTAATCTAAAAATAGCCCCCCAACAGGATTTTTGGCCTGCCGGCCGCAAAATGCGTCCATGAGTGCCAAACCGCTTCCCCCTGACCTGCATATCGACACCCTGGCTGTCCGCGCGGCGGTGCCCAAATCGCAGTACGGCGAAAACGCCGAAGCCCTGTATTTGACCTCCAGCTTTGTCCAGCCCGACTCCGAAACCGCTGCCCGGCGTTTTTCAGGTGAAGAAGAAGGCTATATCTATTCGCGCTTCACCAACCCCACCGTCGCCAGCATGGAGCAGCGCCTGGCCGCACTGGAAGGCACGCAGGCGTGCATTGCCACCAGCAGCGGCATGTCGGCGATCTTGCTGCTGTGCATGGGGCTGCTCAAGGCCGGCGACCATGTGGTGTGCTCGCAGTCGGTTTTCGGTGCCACCATCCGCCTGATTCAAGACGAATTCGGCAAGTTTGGCGTGCACAGCAGTTTTGTCTCGCAAACCGATGTGGGGCAGTGGCAGGCTGCCATTCGTCCCAATACCAAACTGCTGTTTGCTGAAACCCCGACCAATCCACTTACGGAGGTGTGCGACATTGCGGCGCTGGCCGGTATTGCGCACAAGGCAGGCGCGCTGCTGGCGGTCGACAACTGCTTTTGCACGCCCGTTTTGCAGCGTCCGGTGACGCTGGGCGCTGATCTGGTCATTCACTCCGGCACCAAGTATTTGGACGGCCAGGGCCGCGTGATTGCGGGGGCGATTTGCGGGCCGGCCGAACTCATCACGGGCAAATTCGTTCCCGTGATGCGCTGCGCCGGCATGAGTTTGTCGCCCTTCAACGCCTGGGTCGTGCTCAAGGGCCTGGAGACGCTGCGCATCCGCATGCTGGCGCAAAGTGCCAACGCGCTGGCGCTGGCGCAGTGGCTCGAATCGCACCCGCAGGTGGGTCGGGTCTATTTCCCCGGCCTGGCCTCGCACCCGCAGCATGCGCTGGCGATGGCGCAGCAAGGCGGCCTGGGGGGTGCGGTGCTGTCGTTTGCAGTCAAGGCCAGTGAGCCTGCGCAAGCCCGCCAGCACGCGCACCATGTCATCGACCAGACCCGGATTTGCTCGATCACCGCCAATTTGGGCGACACCAAAACCACCATCACGCACCCGGCCAGCACCTCGCATGGGCGTCTGAGCGAAGTACAACGCGCCGCCGCCGGTATTGGCCAGGGCTTGGTGCGGGTGGCGGTGGGGTTGGAGCACCTGGGCGATCTGCAGGCCGACCTGGCGCGCGGACTGGACGGCCTGGGCACCCTGGCATGAGCGCGGGCCGCATCCGCACCCGCTTCGCGCCGTCGCCCACCGGGTTTATTCACCTGGGCAATATTCGCTCGGCGCTCTACCCCTGGGCGTTTGCTCGGGCGCAGGGCGGTGACTTTATTTTGCGCATTGAAGACACCGACGAAGAACGCTCCAGCCAGGCGGCGGTCGATGTGATTTTGGAGGGCATGGCCTGGCTGGGCCTGCACCACGACGAAGGCCCGTTCTACCAAATGCAGCGCATGGACAGGTACAAAGAGGTGCTGGCGGGCCTGCTCGCGAGCGGCCATGTTTACCCCTGCTACACCAGCGTGGCCGAGCTCGACGCCCTGCGCGAGCAGCAAATGGCCCACAAGCTAAAGCCGCGTTATGACGGCACTTGGCGGCCCGAGCCTGGCAAGGTTTTGCCGCCGGTGCCGCATGGCGTGCAGCCAGTGCTCCGATTCAAAAATCCGCTGGGCGGCAGCGTGGTGTGGGATGACAAGGTCAAAGGCCGCATTGAAATCAGCAATGAAGAACTCGACGACCTGGTGATTGCCCGGCCCGCAAAATCCGGCGAGACGGTGGGTACACCGACCTACAACTTTTGTGTGGTGGTGGACGACATCGACATGCAAATCACCCACGTCATTCGCGGCGATGACCATGTCAACAACACGCCGCGCCAAATCAACATCTTCGAAGCGCTGGGCCAAGCGCCGCCGGTCTATGCCCACCTGCCCACCGTACTGAACGAGCAGGGCGAAAAAATGAGCAAGCGCGCGGGTGCCAAGCCCGTCACGCAGTACCGTGATGAAGGCTACCTGCCGGACGCGATGGTGAATTATTTGGCGCGCCTGGGCTGGAGCCACGGTGACGACGAGATCTTCAGTCGCGCGCAGTTTGTGCAGTGGTTCAACCTGGACCACCTTGGCAAAAGTGCCGCGCAGTTTGACGAAGCCAAGTTGCGCTGGGTCAATGCCCAGCACCTGAAGGCCATGGAAGATACGGCGTTGGCCGCCTTGGTGGTGCCGCACTTGCAGCGGTTTGGCCTGGTGCCTGATACGCGCCTGCCCGCGATTTGCGGCCTGTTCAAGGACCGCTGCGACACCACGGCCGCACTGGCCACTTGGGCCCGTGCGTTTTACGCGGATGTAGCGCCCGACGCGCAGGAAAAAGCCCTCCACGTGACCGAGGCCATCCGGCCCGCGCTGGCTTTTCTGGCTGAAAAGCTCCAGACCTGCGCTTGGGATAAAGCCGCCATCGCTGCCGCCATCAAAGAAGTGCTCACTGCCCACAGCCTGAAAATGCCGCAAATTGCCATGCCAGTGCGCGTGCTGGTGATGGGGCGTGCGCAAACCCCTGCGCTGGACAGCGTGCTGGCGCTTTGCACGCGCGAAATGGTTCTTGCGCGGCTGGGTTGAGCGCCAAGGCCCGTTCATTTCCGGGCTATAATTTGCGGCTTCACAGTTTGCGAGTGGCACCCCGACGTTGGCAGAAAGCCTGCACCGCGGGTCAGGCATTCGGGGGTATAGCTCAGTTGGTAGAGCGCTTGCATGGCATGCAAGAGGTCAGCGGTTCGACTCCGCTTACCTCCACCACAAACTGAGAGGCAGTAGTTAATCGGAAGTAAATTCCCAAGGTTTTGACCCCATCGTCTAGAGGCCTAGGACATTACCCTTTCACGGTAAGTACCGGGGTTCGAATCCCCGTGGGGTCGCCAGTTAGTCTGGCTGCATTGCTCTCAAAGTTAGAGCGGTGCGCTACCAGGAGTGGTAGTTCAGTTGGTTAGAATACCGGCCTGTCACGCCGGGGGTCGCGGGTTCGAGTCCCGTCCACTCCGCCATAAGCTTTGAACGTTAAAGCGCATCAAATCCTGCCGCATCGGCACCACGCTGCCCACGGGCATTTGAAAAATTGGGGGGCAGCCATGTGGATCGACACCCATTGCCACCTTGACGCGCCCGAGCTCTGGCAGGGCGAAAATGCTGTTTTTCCCTCAAAATGTGAATCAAATCAGGCTTATGCCAGCGTAAAACATGCTTGGCGTGCTACTAATAACATAGTGCTGTGCGTGCTGCCTGCAGTGAACGTGGGTAACTTTGGCGTGGTGCGTGCGCTGGCGCAGGCGGGCGGTGATGCGTATGCGCTGGGCATTCATCCGCTGTGCGTGCCGCAGGCGCAAGAGGTCGATCTGGACACGCTTGACGCCGCGCTGGCGCAGCACGCGGGTGACCCGCATCTGGTGGCGGTGGGCGAGATCGGGCTGGACTTTTTTGTACCCGAACTTTGCACACCTGCCCTGCGCGATCGGCAGCAGTTTTTCTACCGGGCGCAGCTCAAGCTGGCCAAAAAGTACGCCCTGCCCGTGATCTTGCATGTGCGGCGCAGCGCTGATGCGCTGCTCAAACACCTGCGCGAGCAGCCGGTCAGCGGCGGCATCGCCCACGCTTTCAACGGCAGCGCGCAGCAGGCGCAGGCCTTCATTGACCTGGGTTTCAAGCTGGGCTTTGGTGGCGCGGTGACGTTTCCGCGCGCCTTGCAGTTGCGCCGCCTGGCAGCGGTTTTGCCGCTGTCTGCACTGGTGCTGGAAACCGATTCCCCCGACATTCCGCCGCAATGGCTGTATGCCACTGCGGCGCAGCGGGCAGCCGGGCAGCCGCAGGGCATCAACACCCCCGCCGAGCTGCCAAGAATTGGCGCGGTGGTGGCGGGGCTGCGCGGCATCAGCGCGGCGGCGCTGGCCGAGGCAAGCTGTGCCAATGCGGTCGTGGCGCTGCCGAAATTGCGCGGCTTGCTCGCGCAGGCACCGTCCTGGGTTTTGCGTCAGCGCCCGGAATCTTCAAGCTGAGAAAAATACCATTTTGAAACCATCAACCGCTTCCCCAACGCTGGCCGGTGCCTTGCCCGAGGTGTTTTTCTCCGACTACGGCAACAGCCGCACCCTGCACCTGGACAGCGTCTGGGTGCAAGGCAGCATGCTGCTGGACGCGCCCTACGACATCGAGCTGGAGTATGTGCAGAGGATGATGGCCTGGCTGCTGTTTGTCGAGCCCGCCAGCGCCCGGCGTCTGCATGCCATGCAACTGGGCCTGGGGGCGGGAACACTGACCAAGTTTTGCCGCAAAAAGCTGCTCATGAAAACCACGGTGGTCGAGCTCAACCCCGGCGTGATCCGCGCCTGCCGGGGCTGGTTCAAACTGCCGCCCGATGACGCCAAGTTGCAGGTACTGAACGCCGACGCCGCAGCAGCAATTCAAAACCCGCTCTGGTGGGGCACGGTTGACGCGCTGCAGGTGGATTTGTATGACCAGGACGCCGCCGCGCCGGTGCTGGACAGCGCGGACTTTTATGCCGATTGCCGCCGCCTGCTGACGCCCAGCGGCTGCATGAGCGTCAACCTGTTTGGCCGCGCCAGCAGTTACGAGAAAAGCCTGGCCAAAATCAATCAAGCTTTCACTGGCGAGGGCGCTTGCGCGACCTGGGTCGGTGCCTTCAAGCCCACGCGCGAGGGCAATACCGTGGTGCTGGCGCGCAACCTCTTGCCCCCCGAGAAGGGCGAGCCGCAGCAGCCCAGCCGCGCGCTGCTTGCACAGCGGGCGGAAAACATCCACACTCGCTACGGATTGCCTGCGCCAAAATGGCTGCGCGGCTTGAAATTGCCCATCCCGTAGCGTCCGATCTTTAACACCCTTCATCGCCCTTCCATGAACGCTGTTGTCCGCCCCAAAAGCCTCGCCAAAACGCCGCACCAGGGCCCGCTGGAGTGGCGGCTTCTGGTGCAGTGGCTGCATGCCGACGGCGTGATTTCGGATGACGAAGCGCACCGCACCAACGCCCGCTGCTCGCAGGCCGAGAGCGCGCAACACCCCCTGCTGCGGCTGGCCAACGTCGGCATGACCCGTCAGGCAGACGGCAAAGCACTGGAGATTGAAGGCTTGACCGAATGGCTGGCGGGCCGCTGCGGCATGGGCTATGTGCGGATTGACCCTTTGAAAGTCGATGTAGGCAAAGTCGCCGACACCATGAGCGCGGCCTATGCCGAGCGCCACAAGGTGCTGCCGGTGCAAGTCATGCCGCGCGAGGTGGTGGTGGCCACAGCCGAGCCGTTCATGACCGATTGGGTTGATGAGGTCGAGCGGCAATCCCGCCGCACCGTGCGGCGGGTGCTGAGCAACCCACAAGAAATTACCCGCTACACGGCCGAGTTTTTTGCACTGGCCAAGTCCGTGCGTGCGGCCATCAAATCCGGCGGCAATGCGGGGGCCAGCAGTTTTGAGCAGTTGGTCGAGCTTGGCAAAACCTCGAAAACGCTGGATGCCAATGACCAGGGCGTGGTGCAGGTGGTGGACTGGCTGTGGCAGTACGCGTTCGACCAGCGCGCCAGCGATATTCACCTGGAGCCCCGGCGTGACCAGGGCGTGATCCGGTTCCGAATTGACGGCGTGCTGCACCCGGTCTATCAGATGCCGATGGGCGTGCTGAACGCCATGACGTCGCGCATCAAACTGCTGGGCCGCATGGACGTGATGGAAAAGCGCCGTCCGCAAGACGGCCGCATCAAAACCCGCAACCCGCGCGGCAGCGAGATTGAAATGCGTCTCTCGACCTTGCCCACGGCGTTTGGCGAGAAGATGGTGATGCGGATTTTTGACCCCGACACCGCCGTCAAAGACCTCAGCGCCTTGGGCTTTGCCGAGCACGACGCGCAGCGCTGGGAGGCGCTGGTCAAGCGTCCGCACGGCGTGATTCTGGTGACCGGCCCGACCGGCTCGGGTAAAACCACGACGCTCTATTCCACCCTCAAGCGCTTGGCCACCGAAGAAGTCAATGTGAGTACGGTGGAAGACCCTATCGAGATGATCGAGCCCAGCTTTAACCAGACGCAGGTGCAGACGCACCTGGACTTTGGTTTTGCCGAGGGCCTGCGCGCGCTGATGCGGCAAGACCCGGACATCATCATGGTCGGCGAGATCCGCGACCTGGCCACCGCCGACATGGCGATCCAGGCGGCGCTGACCGGCCATTTGGTATTCAGCACCCTGCACACCAACGACGCGCCGTCAGCCATTACCCGGCTGATGGAGCTTGGCGTGCCGCCGTATTTGATCAATGCCACGATGCTGGGCGTGCTGGCGCAGCGGCTGGTGCGCACACTGTGCAAGCAGTGCCGAAGCCGCGACGAAGAATCGCCGCGTGAAGCGCTTGACGAGGTCGTCAAGCCCTGGAAGATCAACGGCGGCTACCGTCCGTACAAACCGGTCGGCTGCACCGACTGCCGCCAAGGTGGCTACATGGGCCGCATGGGCCTGTATGAATTGTTGACCGTCTCGCAAGAGTTCAAAGCACTGGTCAACAAAGAGCCGAGCATCGACGCGCTGCGGCGTCAGGCCGTGGCCGACGGCATGCGCCCGCTGCGGCTGGCTGGCGCCCTGCGCGTGGCCGAAGGCTTGACCACGATGGACGAGGTGCTCACCGCCACGCCGCCGCTGTCCTAGCCGATGCAAACGCCTTTCAATGAGGCTGCCCCGCTCGGCGGCCGCCGCAACAAGCTGGTCAGCGCAGCCGAGGCGGTACGGCTCATCCACGATGGCGACACAGTAGCCACTGGCGGCTTTGTCGGCATTGGCTTTGCCGAGGAAATTGCGGTGGCGCTCGAAGCGCGCTTTCTGGCTACCCAGGCCGAAACCGGCACCGGCTGCCCGCACGGGCTGACCCTGGTGTATGCCGCCGGGCAGGGAGATGGCAAGCAGCGCGGCCTGAATCATTTTGGCCATCCCGGGATGCTGCGGCGTGTGGTCGGCGGCCATTGGGGCTTGGTGCCGGCCTTGCAGAAGCTGGCTATTGCCAACCAGATTGAGGCTTACAACCTGCCGCAGGGCGTGCTGGTGCATTTGTTTCGCGACATTGCCGCAGGCAAACCCGGCACCTTGACGCGGGTCGGTCTGGACACGTTCGTGGACCCGCGCCATGGCGGCGGCAAGATCAACGCCTGCACCACGCAAGAGCTGGTGCGTCTGATGGAGATCGACGGCCAGGAGTATTTGTTCTACCAGGCATTTCCGATATCGGTGGGCATCATCCGCGCCACCACAGCCGACCCTGACGGCAACCTCACCATGGAGCGCGAGGCACTGACGCTGGAGGCGCTGGCCATCGCGATGGCAGCGCGCAATTCGGGCGGCATCGTCATTGCCCAGGTGGAACGGGTGGCTGAGCGCGGCAGCTTGCACCCGCGCCAGGTGAAGGTGCCTGGCGTGCTGGTGGACGCCGTGGTGGTGGCCACCGACCCGGCCTACCACATGCAGACCTTCAGCGAGCAGTACAACCCGGCGTATTCTGGCGAAATCCGCCTGCCTATGGATCAGCTTGCCCCCATGGCGATGAGCGAACGCAAGCTCATTGCGCGCCGCGCTGCGCTCGAATTGCAGGCCAACAGTGTGGTGAACCTGGGCATTGGCATGCCTGAAGGCGTGGCGGCGGTGGCTGCGGAAGAACGCGTCATTGACCTGGTGACGCTGACTGCCGAGCCGGGTGTGATTGGCGGCATCCCCGCCAGCGGCATGAGCTTTGGCGCTGCGGTCAACAGCCAGGCCATCATCGACCAGCCCAGCCAGTTCGACTTCTACGACGGCGGTGGGCTGCATCTGGCGGTGCTGGGCTTGGCCCAAGCCGATAGCGAGGGCAATCTCAACGTCAGCAAGTTCGGCCCGCGCCTGGCGGGTGCGGGCGGGTTTATCAACATCAGCCAGAACGCCAAGAGCGTGGTGTTTGTCGGCACCTTCACGGCGGGAGATTTGTCGGTGCAGGTCGAGGATGGCAAGCTGCGCATTGCCAGCGAAGGTACGATGCGCAAGTTCATTGCGCAGGTGGAACACCGCAGCTTCAGCGGCCGCGAAGCGCGGCGGCGCGGCCAGCGTGTGCTGTACGTGACCGAACGCTGTGTGTTCAGGTTGGCGGACGCGGGCGGGCTGGAACTGATCGAGATCGCGCCTGGTATTGACCTGGAGCGCGATGTGCTGGGCCAGATGGACTTCATGCCTGCGATCAGTGCAGAGTTGAAACTGATGGACCCGGCTATCTTCAACGCCGCGCCGATAGGCTTGCGCGAAAAGCTGTTGGCCAAGCCGCTGGCCCAGCGTTTCGAACTGGACCATGCACACCGGCTTTTGTTCATCAACTTCGAGGGCTTGAACATTGCGGGTGCAGACGCCATTGCCGATATCGAGCAGGTCGTCGCCAGCTTGCTCGAGCCGCTATTGCAATCTGGCGGACAGCGGGTGGCGGCGGTGGTGAACTACGACAACTTCACCATCCTGCCGGGTTTGATGGACGCCTATTCGGCCATGGTGACGCGCCTGACGCAGCGCTACTACTCCCGCGTGACACGCTACGGCACCGGCGGCTTTTTGAAGGCCAAGCTGGAGGGGCGGCTGGCGGGGTAGGGCCTGGATGAACGGGTCGGCGCTCATGAAGCGCCCTGTCAAAGGGTCATAGATGCGCCCGTTCATGTGGATCACGCCCATCTCGCCTTAGTGCTTGTGCAGGGTGTAGCCCCGGTCCAGCGTCAGGCCGACGATGGAGTCGTGCGTGTCTGCCGTGCCGTTGAAGAAGCGCCACTGGCGAGATTGCCGCTGCGGGTGACTTGCAGGGCGAGGGTGATGCAAAAATTAGCATCTGCCCCCGATCAATTCCACTACAGTGAAAGCATGTTTGTTTCATTTCCTTTGGCTGCTATGTCTGCTTTGGGGCCATGGCTGCGCTGGTTGAGCGAGGTGCGCCAAATTGCCCTGACAAGGCGGGCTATCAACAGAGGGGTCACCGCATGAGCGCGACCACGCCGCAACTGGCGCTTGAAGGGATCACGCAGCGTATCTTCGTGCTGCGCGCACAAAAGGTGTTGCTCGATTCCGATCTGGCCGCGCTGTATGGCGTGGACACGCGCCGACTCAATGAGCAGGTGCGGCGCAACCGGGATCGGTTTCCGCAGGATTTCATCTTTGAGCTCACACGCGAGGAGTTCGACAACTTGAAGTCGCAATTTGCGACATCAAGTTGGGGGGGCGCAGAAAGCTGCCGCTGGCGTTCACCGAGCACGGTGCCATCATGGCCGCCACCATCCTGAGCAGCCCGCGCGCGGTGGAGGTGTCGGTGTACGTGGTGCGCGCCTTTGTGCAACTGCGGGAACTGGTCGCCACCCATCAAGGCCTTGCCCAGCGGCTGGGTGCGCTGGAGGCCAAGCTGGAAGAGAAGACCGAGTCGCTGGCGATGCAGCACGACACCTTCAGCCGCAATACGCGCAATCAACTTCGCCAGCTTTTTGAGGCGCTGCGTGAGCTGACTATCCCGCCCGATCCGCCTAAACGGCCTATCGGGTTCATCACGCCGGACGACAAGCCCAAGGGCGGCAAGGCGGTGCGGGGCAAGAAGGCCGACTGAGCAGCGACCACTGGCCCGGTCACAAACGGGCAGTTTCAAGGCGGCGTTGACGCGGGCTGTA
>JBJXED010000156.1:0-6242 GCA_046155225.1 Burkholderiaceae bacterium | reverse complement strand
CGCCCTCATTGGCCACCTCGGGCCAGACCAGCGCGTCACCGCCTTGGCTGGCAATGCGCTGCGCATCTGCCGCCCAGCCCTCACGCGGGTTGCGCCGGGCCGGGCGAATTTCAATCACGCCATCTTTAACTTGCAGATCCGCCGTGCTCTCTAGACCCACCTGCGCAAGGATAGGTTTGGGGATTAACACGCCTTGAGAATTGCCCATTTTGCGGATTGCGACTTGCATGATGCACCTTTAATCGTGTTAGCACAATGGTAGCACGCGATGCTTAAATTGCGGTGAGCAACCAGGGTCAACGTTGGGGGCGAGCGGCATTGCGAAATCCTGGTTCTGACAATTACTGATGTAGGCCAAGAGGAGTTGTTCGCCCTCATCAGTGTGAACACTATCGCAACGGGCGGCTGCCGCAGTGGTTAGACAGTACAACCGAAATTCACTCACAGCAAAAACGCCCCTTCTCGCTCTGCAGATGTGGCGAAGGCCGGCCAAGCAAGGTACTGAGCTTTTTTGAGTTGGACACATTGTTCCCTTCAGGAACGAAGAGCAGTTTGAGATTTTCCGGATCAATTGCCCCGTATTTATCTTCAACACATGCGCTCCCGCCGCAGTAGCTCTGAAACACAACCACTGGCTTGGCAAATCGCGACATCAGACAAGCAGCATGAAACCAGCCGCCCTGACTAGCGCCGTAGATACGACGAGCCCCATGGGGCGTGGCGACTGACAACACATAGGAGTTCTCCAGCGGATGCCCCACATTGCGCTTCTCGACTCGAAAAGTCTTGCCGCCGCACTCGCCCTCAAAGCTCTGCGATGGCGATGCACGCACGCTGTTGCAAACGGCGATGCATGCAATGACCAGCAAGAAGGATTGAAACATGAGACTTTCCGTTTGACTCATACGGCTCATGGCGGAAGGTAAAGTTCTCGGTTTGGGTAAAAATTTACTGCCCAATGCCAGACATTCTTTGGACGCCTGACACTAACGATGTGTTTTAGCTCGATTTTCGGCCTTAAGTCTTTTTCGACTGGGAACGCTCAATCATGATCTTGAAACCGGGCCGACCATCGCGGCCAATCGTTTCATTCATAAGCCGAAGCAAAGTCTTCTCAAAGTCGCCGAGCTCCACCATTGTCGATTGCGAGTTTTTGTTTTGAAACTGAGCCAGTGCGTAGGCGCGGTATATGGGATCTGCAAAGCAGTAGAGTCCAGAATTCGAGTCGTATCGAAGAATTGCGCCGTACTCTAAAGTACAAAGTTTTGGAAGCAAATATTTCAAATTTGCTTCCGGATACTTCGTCTCCGATCGTTGAATACGCTTGTGAATATCAGCTCTCGTTGTACCTGCTTCATTGAGACTACTCATTGCTTCAAGTACTAACCTAGCATTATCATATTGCGTCTTCCTACGCTTCTTTAGCGCTTTATCAAATGCACTCTTTATACTATCTGAAGCTTCCTCGACGTAAGTCTTGACAGCATTTTCACAATGTTGTCTAGTTAGTTCAACGGGAGCGCCCTGGGCAGTCTCAACAATACCCGCTGCACTACACATATTTAAGCAGAGATGATGACAAACAGACGCAAGTCCATTGGAGTGTCGTGACACTAGGTGTGTGATTTCTGGATTGAATTTTATATTCAGTGCTTCCTCTCCTTTACTGATGATTCCAGAAATTTCCTGCTCCGTCATGAGCGAGACATGCACTTCAGCTACTCGGTTACGCATCTCGTGATCATAGTCGACCACCTGTCGCGCAGTGTCTACCGCTCCCAAAGCAATAATTTTTAGTTCTGGGTAGTCATCCGACAAGTCCATAAATACTTTCATTAATTGAGAGAGTTTTTCTTTCTCACTCTCATCTATTTTATGAAAATCTTCGAGCACCCAGCACGCCTTCTGCGCCCCGAGAAATCTGCCAAGCGCCTGAGGTGTAAGTTGAGGGGGTAGAAATCTCGCTTCCTTTTGATTTGTGTCAATCGTATTTTGTGCATTGAGTTTAGCTTGAAGCATTAAGTAAGAAGCCCCTAAGTCGATCGAAAGAGAAGATTTCTTAAGAAGTTGAAACTCTTGTGTGTAGTAGGGGGCTAACTGATCAAAGGCGTCGAGTATAAGTTGTTCAAACTTAAGACCTTTCATGCATCGTGTCGTTATATGATGTTCATAAAGTTGCGTCAATTTATTCACCAACAAGGTAGTTTTGCCTGTACCTGAATGACCATACACGACGATTTGTTTACCCGGTGTGCTTAGCGAGTTTACTAATTTATCATTGACCGAGTCACGCTCAACGAAAGCTATGCGTGCTGGCTTTGTCGGTGTGAACACGTCACGAGTAAGAAACGTTTGCATTTTATAAAAATACTCCAACAAATTTTCTTGTGAGATGAAACTAGAAGCATCGAAATTATTAACTCTTAATGCCGGAACGTTTGTACGTTTCCGGATTGACAATAAAGCAAGGCCTTCGTGTCTATCTAACCATAGATATTAAAAGCATCAACCCAGTTGCGGCCTCGACCACGACTTCATTCTCACTGCCCAATTCAAGGCACCACCTGCCCCAACGCCCGATCCGCATACTGCCCCACCACCACCTGCAAGCTATGCCCTTTGACCTTGGCCCCCTGCCCTTGCAACCAAACTCGATATAGCGCTGTTTGCAAATCTGTTTGGCGACTTAGCGGGCGGGTTTTCAGCATTGCCTGACATTCATGACAAGAAACACAGGCTATCAGCTACGCAGCCACGCGCTTACGGGCGGCCCTACCTGCGCGGCTCGTTAGCCCCTGGGTTTCCTGCGCAAACGCCAGCATGCTGGCCAAGGCCTTGTTAACCGCTTCTGACGTAGGAAACGCCTTCTGAATCTCTGGCTGCAGCACCACCACATTACTGCCTTGCACAAAGCTTTTCAAATACTTGCCGCGCACGCCCGCGCCAAGCTGGGCTCGCTGCAATTCAGGGATTTCTATATCAACCTTTTTCGTAGATGCTTTTTTCATAGCGAGTCGCCTTTCGCGCACTGATGATTCGAACTCCGTTGCGCCGCTCAGTATGAACGACCACCAAAAGCCGCACTTGGTTTGACATGCCGTAGGTTCGTCTCCGATCCTCAACATCCGTATGGTCAGTGTCCGCGATGTCGAATTTGGATCACTGCACCACCTGCCCCAACGCCCCAGCCGCATACTGCCCCGCCACCACCTGCAAGCTGTGCCCCTTGACCTTGGCACCCTGCCCTTCACAACCAAACTCAATATATCGCTGCTTGCAGATCAATTTCGCGGCTTCGCGCGCGGGTTTTAGCCATTCGCGGGCGTCGAACTTTTCGGGGTTTTCCGCCATGAATTGGCGTACGGCAGCGGTCATGGCCAGGCGGATATCGGTGTCGATATTGATTTTGCGCACGCCGTGTTTGATGGCTTCTTGGATTTCTTCTACCGGCACGCCTTAGGTTTCTTTCATCTGGCCGCCGTACTGGCGAATTTTGGCCAGCAGGTCTTGCGGCACGCTGGAGCTGCCGTGCATGACCAAATGGGTGTTGGGGATGCGTTTGTGAATCTCTTTGATGCGGCCAATCGCCAAGATGTCGCCGGTGGGTTTGCGGGTGAATTTGTAGGCGCCGTGGCTGGTGCCAATGGCGATGGCCAGCGCGTCCAACTGGGTTTGGCGCACAAAGTCGGCGGCTTGCTCGGGGTCGGTCAGCAGCTGCTCATGCGTCATCACTGCGTCGGTACCGTGGCCGTCTTCTTTGTCGCCCTGCATGGTCTCCAGGCTGCCCAGGCAGCCCAACTCGCCTTCGACCGACACGCCGAGCGCATGCGCCATAGCGACCACTTTTTGCGTGACTTCAATGTTGTACTCGTAGCTGGCAATGGTTTTGCCGTCAGCCTCCAGGCTGCCGTCCATCATGACCGAGCTAAAGCCCAAATTGATGGCGCTTTGGCACACCGCCGGGCTTTGGCCGTGGTCTTGGTGCATCACCAGCGGGATGTGGGGATAGGCCTCGATGGCGGCGGCAATCAGGTGCTTGATAAACGCCTCGCCGGCGTATTTGCGCGCACCGGCGCTGGCTTGCAAGATCACCGGGGCGCCGGTCTCATGGGCGGCCTCCATCACGGCTTGCACTTGCTCCAGGTTGTTGACGTTGAAGGCCGGAATGCCGTAGCCGCGCTCGGCGGCATGGTCGAGCAGTTCGCGCAGGGAGACGAGCGCCATGGGAGGGTTCCAGAGAGTGGGGGAGGGGCGATTTTAGCGGCGCGACCGGGGGCCTCTCTGCGCGGTGGCGGCCTGCGGGCAACCGGGCACCGCCGGGCACGGGTGGATCAGCCGCCGTTCACAAAACGGGCCACCCGCTCGAGCACCGGGGCCAGGCCACGAAGGGGCCGCGCCAGCGCACCAATGATGGTGGTGTGGCTGACGCCGTCCAACAGCTCGGCATCCACCGCCACGCCCAGGCCGCGCAGCCGCTCCGACAAGCCCACGGTGCTGCGCTGCGGGTTGACGATGGTGTCGCTGCGCGCCGCCAGCAGCAGCGCGCGCGGGCTGGCGGCCTTGGCATGGAACAGCGGCTGACTGTCGGGCGGGGTGTTGGGCCAGCTGAAGGCCACCTGCACGTCGGGCACGCCGATGGGCAAAAAGTCATACGGCCCGGCCACGCCCACCCAGCCCGCGAGTTGCGCGGGCGTCATGCCGACGCCGGCCAGCCAGCGCGGGTCCAGCGCGAGCATGGCGGCGTTGTATGCGCCTGCGCTGTGGCCCATGACAAACAGCTTGGCCGGGTCGCCGCCAAAACGCACCGCGTTGTCACGCGCCCAGCGCATGGACAGCGCGCAGTCTTGCAAAAAAACCGGGTAACGCACCTCGGGGCTGAGGCGGTAGTCGGCCACCATCACCACGATGCCGCGCGAAGCCAGCGCCTCGCCGACAAACAAATAGTCGCGCCGCTCGCCCGTGGTCCAGCTGCCGCCGTAGAAGAACACCACCACCGGCGCGCCTTGCGCCGCGCTCACCGGCTGGTACACATCGAGCTGCTGGCGGGATTGGCTGCCGTAAGCCTGGTCAAAGTTGGCCTTGTACGTGTCGCTGGGGACCAGCTGGTTGATGATGCGCAGTGGCGAGCAGGCTTGCAGCAGCGGCGTGAACAACGCGGTGAGGGCAGCAAACAAAGTCAGGCGGCGGTGAGGGGAAGTGGGAGTAGGCATGACGGGCTTACGCGCAGGGGGCAGTGGCGGATTCGGCACCCGCCCTCAGGCCACCCGGCAAATCTTCAGCATATTGGTGCCGCCGGGCCAGCCCATGGGCTCGCCGCAAGTAATCGCATAGACATCGCCGCTTTGCACAATGCCGCGCTTTTTCAGGTGGCCCTCGGCTTGCTCCAGCGCGGTGTCGCGGTCGGCGCTGGTGTCCATCAGCAGGGCGCGCACATTGCGGTACAGCGCCATCTTGCGCTGGGTGGCGACCTTGGGCGTCAGCGCGTAAATCGGGATGTGAATTCGCTGGCGGCTCATCCACAGTGCGGTCGAACCGCTGTCGGTCAGCGCCACAATCGCCTTGGCACCCAGGTGGTGCGCGGTGAACAACGCGCCCATGGCAATGGTCTGGTCAATCCGGACAAAGTCCTTGCCGGAAAAGTCGGCGTCCAGCCGCACGTCTTCGGCTTTTTCAGCTTCGACACAAATGTTGGCCATCTCCTGCACCGTCTCCAGCGGGTACTTGCCGGCAGCCGTTTCCGCGCTGAGCATGACCGCGTCGGTACCGTCAAGCACGGCGTTGGCGACGTCACTGACCTCGGCGCGAGTGGGCACCGGGTTGGTAATCATGCTCTCCATCATTTGGGTGGCGGTAATCACCACCTTATCCATCTCGCGGGCCAGCCGGATCATGCGTTTTTGCAGCGCCGGCACCGCCGCATGGCCGACTTCCACCGCCAGGTCGCCGCGCGCGACCATGATGCCGTCACTGGCTTTGAGAATGGCCTCCAGGTGCGGGATCGCCTCGGCCCGCTCAATCTTGGCGATCAGCCCCGGCTTGTGGCGGAATTCGGCCGCCGCCACATTGCAAAGCTGGCGCGCCATCTCCATGTCGGTGGCGTTTTTCGGGAAGCTCACCGCCACGTAATCGGCCTGGAAAGTCATCGCCGTGCGGATGTCTTCCATGTCTTTGGCGGTGAGCGCCGGTGCCGTCAGGCCGCCGCCCTGCTTGTTGATGCCCTTGTTGTTCGACAGCTCACCGCC
>JBJXED010000155.1:0-5573 GCA_046155225.1 Burkholderiaceae bacterium | reverse complement strand
TCAGGTCGGCTTTGAGCAGCAGTTCCGCGCCCTCATAGGTCAGCACTGTGTCAAGCCGCACGTCGTCACCCGTGTGGCCGTAGCCCACCGTGAGCACACCCACCACGTCGCGGTAAGCGCGTAGCTTGCAGCCCTCGAATTGCTTGATTAGTTCAATGCCGGATTGGGAGGTTTTCATTTCTTGCCCTTAATGTCATTGCGCAGGTCTTTGATGTCGTTTTTGATTTCAGCCAGCGCGTCATGAATGTCATTTTTCAGGCTGCGGATATCCGCGTCATGCCGGGCATCGGTTTTCTCAAGGGATTGGTGGGACATTTCCATCCGGCTGATGCGCTCGTTTTGGCTACTCCACGCGCCCGCTACAGCGGCCAGCACGGTGATAAAAGTGATCACGTTGCCAAGGGTGATCGTGGCGTCGAATTTAGGCACTTGGCTCTCCTTTAATATCTGGCGTGCAATGCGATCCGGTCGGGTCAAACGGGTCAAGCAAGTGGGTGCAGAGCCAATGCGCCAGGCGGTAGCGCCAGCCCGCGCCATCGCTGATGTAGCGCTGCAAACGCTTGGTAATCAGCCACTCACGCGGCCCGCTCAAAATGCGCGGGCGCTCCCAAAAAATCAGGGCAAACAGCGTGAGCTGACCCACAAAGTCGAACACCAGCGCCGTGAACCACGCCGGGGAACTGAGCACCAGCGCGAGCCGGGTTAAGCGCCCTTGCTTCTTGGCCCGGTAAAAGCCCATTGAAACCACGTAGCCAATCCACAGAAGCCACAAATAGGCCGCCGTGCTGGCAATGGCGTAGCTGGTGGGGTACAGGTATTGCAGGCTGCTCATAGCGTGTCCGCCAAAATGAACAGCGCGTCAAGTTTTGCGTTTGACCAGCCCAGCGCTGGCTTGAGCGCCTGCACCAGCGCGTCACTTTTACTGACCTTGGTGCCCTTTTCCCAGGCGTTGCGGGCAAGCTGGCCCTGTACGCCGGTCTGCGAATCAATAACCGCCTGCACCGAATCAAAATCGCCCTGAATAATCAGCGCGGCGCGGGCTTGCACCATCGTTACGGTTTCGGGCACAAGGCTCGGGAACGCCTGGTCAATCAGCGCCTGATTAACGACCGCAAACGCCCCGCCGCTGTAGCTGTACGCGCCGCCCGTGAACTTCTCAGGCAGCGTTACGCCGTCCACCAGAGTTGCATTGGCGGTGGTGGTGCCGGGGTGTACCCAATCGCCGCCGCTGGCTTGAGTGTCTGTGAGTTGCAGGTCTTCGCGGGCGTAGATCACTACGCCGTCGCTGTTGCGTTTGATGATTTTCATGTGACGCTCCCGAGGGCTACGGTTTTGATGGTCTGGTAGTTGCTGTTTGAAGCGTCCCGGTAAGCAATGAGCGCGGTGGCGGCGTCAAAGACCGCAACTTCAAAAGTGTCCGCATCGGCAATGCGCGGCGACACAGTGGCAACGCTGATTTGTTGGTTCGCGACCTTGATTGCGCGCAACGTGATTGGGTTTGATGCCGTGCCTTGAGCCGCCAAATGCAGATAGGTGCTGCTGTTGAGTTGCGCCAGGCGATGCGCGCGCGAAGCACCATTGCCGCCATCAACAAAAATTGCGCCGCCGCCCTCTTGCATGAGGGTGCCAGCGCGAGTTGCTAACGTGATTTTTGTTGGCACCCCCAAAGTGCCTGCACCGCCACCGGCAATCATGACGTTGTCTGCGCTCAATTGCGCAATATCGTGCGTTGCCTCGGCAGAACTGCTGCCTTGATATGCGGTATTCAGCAATTGCTTGTGGTCTGACGCCGTAAGCACATTGGATGCCTCGGCAAGTTGGACGGCATACACGGCGTTCAATGCGGCTCCATATGTCAGCAGCAAGCGCCCGCCAGCGCCCGTTACCAAAGGGGCGATTCTTAAGTACGGATATACGCCAGTCAAAAGCGTGATGGTCAGTTGCGCCCCAACCGCAATGCTTGTGCCTGTAATCGTCAGCACGTTGGCAAATGCGCTACCGCTGGTGCCGCTGTAGGCCGCTACTATTTTTGTGGCTGTCAGGAAGGCCAAAGATTGCGCCGTGCTGGTGCTAAGCCCTGTGGCAACTGTGGCGAGCGCACCGAGCGTTACGCTAGCGCCGGCATCACGCACGATCATGGCAAGCACGGTTGTATTGCCGTAAGACCACAACACCAGCGCATCGGTGCTATTGATTTTTATGATGGATGGCACGCTGCCCGAAGTGCGCGTATTGGTATCAAGCACGGCGCTAGTAGCAATCAGAGCCCCGGCATTGCTGACTAGGTAAACCACGGGTTGATTGCTGGCGTTCAAACCCAATACAAACGCCCTGGTGCTGGATATGGTGCACGCGGCAAGGAACGATTGGCAATTGAAGGATTGCAGCACCGTAGCGCTACTGATAGCGCCAAAGGCTGGCGCGCAGCCCCGCACAGGCACAGTCACCAGCCCGGTGCCAGCGGCGTTGACCAAGACTATGCGCACATCCCCGGGCGCAAGGGTGAGCGTGGCCAGGCCGTCAATGGTTTCCGCGCCGTTGGGCGTGAGGGTGATTGTGCCGGTGCCGTTGTTGCGGATGTAGCAGTACCAGCCCACGGCCAAGGTTGCGGCGGCGGTGAAGGTTTGGGCAAAGGTGCCTGTGCAGTCGATCAGCGAGGCAAGGTCTGCGGCTGCAAGAATGGTGTTGCTGCTGCGGACGGACTGGGGGATTTGCAGCGTAGCGCCCAGCACAATGCGCGTCCAATTGGCACCGTCGAGGCTCGGGTCTGTGGTGCCAGCGCCTGCGGTGGTGCGCCGGTAGCTCTGGAAATTGACCAGGCTGTAGCGCACATTGCCAATGGCGTAGGTGGTGCCTGACACCCAGGCTATTGCGCCAGCGGCAGCGGCGGCTGTGGCGGCGGCTATGGCGTTGTTATAAGCCTCCAGCGCGTTGTTATACGCATTGGCGGTGGCCGCGTTCATGCCCGCAACGGCGGTGTTGTAGAGGTAGTCCGCAAACGCGGTGGCGCGCAGGCTGAAGGTGCTGCCGTCTGATGCGTCGGGCGCGGGCTGCGAATTGGCAGCAATGGTGGTAGGGGCGGTGATGGCCATTAAACGATTCCTCTCTGGTCAATATCCAAAATTGCGTGGCTGGGGCCGTCGTAGCTCAGGCTGGCGCTGACCAGGCCGTAGCCGCTCAAACCCTCATAGCCATTGGCATCCGTGCAGCGCAGGCTTACCGGCACGCTGAGCAGGGCTTGCACGGTTTTGAGGGCGGTGTCGGCATCGGCAATGGCCAGGAACACTTTGGCTTTGATGTTGGTGGCGCTGCCGCGCTTAACGATGGTGAAGGTGCCGTCGTCAGCGCCTTTGAAATAGCTGTAGTCCACCGGCTGGGCCGTGGCGCCGTATTGCGCGCCGCCCAAGGTGGGGTTGATGGTGATGGCGGTGCCTATGGCAAGTTGGCCAATCTTGGCAAAGCCGTCTTTGGGCGTGAGAGTGATGGTGATTTCGGGCGTGGCCACGGGCCTAAAGCCGTTGACACTGGCGCTGGTTTTTTGCTTGGGGGTGGTGAATAAAAAGGTGTACCAGTCGGTTACGTCGCGGATCAGCGGCACGGTGGTGGTGCTGATGGTGGTGCCGCCCGGGCCGTCTTTGATAACTACGGTGAGCGTGGTGCCTTGCAGGCCATAAAAATCCAGCGCGGTGGCAATGCCGGGGTTGATGACGTGGGTTTGCGTGCCGGTGCTGGTGGTGGCGGTGTTGACGTATTGGTCGAACATGGCCCATTTGTTGGTGGGGCCTGCGTCTAGCCAGCGGGTTGGGGCGTTCTCAGGCAGGGTGGCGTCAACCCCGGAAATGGCGTTTTTGTATTTGCGGTGAGTGGTGGCGCGGGTGGCGATGGTGCCGGTGCTGTAGTTGGTTGCGGCATTCCATGCGGTCTCGCCGCTGTCTGGCTCTGCAACGCTGGAGCTGGCAAACATGGCATCGGTAATGGCTACCGGTGCCAGCAGGGTGACGGCAGATTGGTTTGCCATTACGTCACCGCCTGCGTGAGTATGGGCACCACTTGCTTGCCCTCAAAGGCGTTGCCCACAATGGTGTTTTTGCTGGCCGAGGTTTCAGCGGCCGTGGCGATGCGAGCCATCAGCGCGTTCATTTTGTCGAGCGCAGCCTGCATGTCGGCACCGCTGGGGCCGCTGCTGGCGGTGTTTTGCGCGGCGGGGATGACGGCCTCGCCTTTGTGCAAATACACCAGGCCGTCATTGGGCACGTAGTTGGTGCCCTGGGCATAGCCGGGCACGCCCTGCTGGCGCAATTGCTCTAGCAAGTCAACGCGGGCGTAGGCCGTGTCTTTGTTTACCAGGCGGTCGTAGGCCTGTACATCGCTAAAGCCGGTGATGCGGGCGCTTTCGGCCAGCAGGTCGAGGTACTGCCTGCCGGTGGCTATGCCCTCGGCATTGAATTTGTAGGCGGGCTCCAGCACGGCGGCGAGGTCTGGCACGCCATCAGCATTGCGGGGGATGCTGTCTGACACCGTGGCGTAGTTAACGGCATTGGCGGCGGCTTTTTCGGCGAGCAGGGCCGATGCGAGGCTTTGCACGCCGGTATTGATGCCGCGCAGTTCGTCAATTTGCGCGCGGGCGGCTTCGAGAGATTGGTCTAGCGCCTTGAGCTGGTCATCAGCGGCTTGCAGCATGCGCTGCGCGTCGGTGAGTTGGTCGCCCGTGAGGCCCTTAAGTTCGTCCAATTTCCCGGCCAGCACCAGGCGGGCAAAGTCGGCATCGTTTTGCGTGGCGTAGACCTGATCGGTGCGGGCGGCGGTGATTGCGTCGCTCAGCGCTGTGGCATCGGGCAGGTAGCCCGTGGCTTTGGCGGTGGCCAGCGCTTGGGTGATAAAGGCATTGCCCTGCTGGGCGCTTTGCAGGCGGGTGCTGTCTACTTGGTTGTACAGGTCTTTGACGTTGCCCTTGAGGTTGTCAAAAATGCCCTTGAGGGTGCTGATTTGCTGGCTGGCGAGATCGCGGGTGATGGTGATGGCGGCTTTTTTGGCGTTGGTCAGGCGCTCTTCAGCGGCGTAGGCGGCGTCGGTGTTGCCGCGGGCGGTGGCTAGGGTTTGGTTCAGGCTGTCAAAAATCGCCTGCTGGGCGGCCTGGGCAGTGGCGGTGAAGCGGGCTTGCGCATTGGCCAGGGTTTGCTGGGCGGTGGCTGCTGCGGCGGCGCTGGCGGCCTCGGCTTGCAGGGCGAATATGAGCTGCTGGCGGGCGCGCAGGCTGGGGTCTAGGGCGGCGAGTTCGCGCTCTTGCAGGGTGGCGGTGTCGCCGCGCAGTTGCAGTATCTGCGTGTCCAGCCCGTAGGCTTGGTTTGCCAGGGCGTTGGCGGCGGCGGTGGCGGTGGCTTCGTCTTCCAGCAGGTACACGCGCTGCTGCAATGCGCGGGCGCTTGGCTCCAGGGCATTTAGCTCGGTGGCGCGGATGGCGGCGGTGTTGCCCAGCAGCTGGTCTATGCGGCCCTGAATGCTGGCGCTTTGGGTGGCGGCGCGGTCTATGGCGGCTTGGGCGGCGGCAGCGGCTTGGTCTTGGGCGGCAATGC
>JBJXED010000154.1:0-12951 GCA_046155225.1 Burkholderiaceae bacterium | reverse complement strand
CCGTGTCGCTCGATGAGGGCGTTCGTGCAGACACCACGGTCGCTGGCCTGGCCAAGCTGCGTACGGTGTTTGCCGCGCGCGGCAGCGTCACGGCGGGCAACAGTTCGCAAACCTCGGACGGCGCTGGTGCCTTGATTCTGGCGAGTGAAAAGGCCGTGAAGCAATTTGGCCTCAAGCCGCTGGCCCGCTTTGTGAGCTACGCCAGCCGCGGCGTGCCGCCGCACCTGATGGGCATTGGTCCGATTGAGGCGATTCCCGCTGCACTGAAGAACGCCGGGCTGACGCACGATCAACTCGACTGGATTGAGCTGAACGAAGCCTTCGCGGCGCAGTCGCTCGCGGTGATCAACACACTGGGCCTGGACCCGAGCAAAGTCAATCCCATGGGCGGCGCGATTGCGCTCGGCCATCCACTTGGCGCGACCGGCGCGATTCGCGCCGCCACCGTGGTGCACGCCTTGCAGCGCCACCAGCTCAAGTACGGCATGGTCACCATGTGCGTTGGCATGGGGCAGGGCGCGGCGGGGATTTTTGAGCGGGTTTGACGCCTGCTCGGTGCCGTCCACGAGCGCCCTGCGGTTGGCCAACGCCACGCTTTCCCCTCGGGCCACAGACTGAACTGCGATGACCGACGTTCTCGATCAAGCCAAGCAGCACTTTCTGGAAGGTGTGCGGCTGTTTGAGACCGGCCAAGTCGAGAGCGCCGAGCTCAGTTTTGAAGCGGCCCTGGCGCTGGCGCCGGAGCGTACCTCGGTGCTCACCAACCTGGGTGCCGCGCGCGTCAAGTTGGGCAAGCCGGCCCAGGCGCTGGCGCTGCTCCAGAAGGCACTGGTGGCCGAACCCGGCAACTTGCAAGCCTGGTCGTATTTGGCGCTGGCGCATGCGCAGCAAGGCGAGCATTCGCTGGCCGTGCCGTGTTATGACCAGGCGCTGGCGATTGACGGCACGCGCGCCGTGCTGTGCTTGCAGCGCGGCCAAAGCCTGGCGCGGCTCTCGCGGCACCGCGAGGCGCTGGAGGCGTTTGCACTGAGCACCCGGCTTGAGCCGACGCTGGCCGAAGCCTGGAGCCACCAGGGCACCTTGTTGCGCGAGATGGGCCATTTGCCCGAGGCCGCCGCGTGCTTTGAAAAGGCCCTGGCGCTGGGGGCCGACGCGCAGGTACACCAGTACTTTTTGGCGTCGGTGCGCGGCACGGACGCCCCTGGCACGCCGCCTGCCGCCTACATCGAATTTTTTTTCAACGACTACGCCGCCGAGTTTGACAAGCACCTTGTCACGCAACTGCGCTACCAGGGCCACCGCACACTGGTCGAGCAGCTGCGGGCGCTGCCAGGCGACGTGGGCCAGCGGCGCTGGCAGGCGGTGCTCGATCTGGGCTGCGGCACGGGCTTGTGCGGGCCACTGATCAAGCCGCATGCCGCGCGCCTGGAGGGCATCGACCTTTCCGCCGCCATGCTGGAGCAGGCCCGCCGCCTGGCGGTGTATGACCACCTGACGCATGCCGACCTGGCTGATTATTTGCCGACGCTGGGCCGCGCCTATGACCTGGTGCTGGCGGCCGATGTGTTCATTTATGTCGGCGACCTGGCCCCGCTGTTTGCGCAGGTGTCGCGCTGTTTGCACCTGGGCGGCGTGTTCTGCTTTACCCTTGAGCTGGCTTCGGGTGTGCAGGACTTCGAGCTTTTGCCGAGCCTGCGGTACGCGCATTCACTGCCTTATATCGAGACTTTGGCGCAGCGCTGCGGATTTGAGTTGCTGGCGGCCTTGCGGCTGCCGCTGCGCGAAGAGCAGCGCCAGCCGGTGGCGGGCTTGTATGTTTACTTGCGCTTGCAATAGTGCCTATAGAACTTATAAATTGATAGCAGTACTGGCAATATATACCTTGGCCAGCGCCTGATTTGATTCAAAAAATGGCCGATTCACCCGTTTTTCACCCGTTTGACGCTGCCCTGCAATTGCTGCCCACGGCGAATGATCCGCATGGTTTTGACGGCCACACCAGCGCCGCGTACTGGAACATGGTCGGCCCCTATGGCGGCATCAGCGCCGCCACCTTGGTGCAAGCCGTCATGCAGCACCCGCAGCGGTTGGGTGAACCGCTGGTGCTCACCGTCAACTACGCGGCCGGCACGGCAGCGGGGGCCTACCGCATCCATGCTGAGCCGGTGCGCAGCACCCGCTCGACCCAGCACTGGGTACTGCGCCTGACGCAGCCAGACGCCGATGCACAAGACCAGGTGGTCCTCACCGCCACCGCCATGACGGCGCTGCGCCGTGACACCTGGCAGCAAAGCGACGCGCCGCTGCCGCAGGTTCCTGCGCCGCAAGCGGTGCCGCGCAGCAACCTGCAAAACGCCATGGAATGGCTGAGCCGCTACGACTTGCGCTACCACAGCGGCAGCGTCCCCAGCGTGTGGGACGGCTCGCTGCATCCCAGCCTGAGCCAGTTGTGGATGCGCGATGAGCCGGTGCGCCCGCTTGACTACCCCGCGCTGGCTGCCATGTCCGACGTGTTCTACCCGCGCATCTGGCGCCGCCGTACCACCCGCGTCCCCGCTGGCACGGTGTCGATGACCATCTACTTTCATGCCAGCGCCAGGCAACTGACAGAAACTGGCACCGGCTACCTGCTGGGCCAGGCACAGGCGCAGGCCTTTCGCCACGGTTTTTTTGACCAGACTGCGCAAGTCTGGAACGAGGCTGGCACTCTGCTGGCCACTTCGCACCAACTCGTTTATTTCAAAGAATAAACTCAATTATCCCAAGGAGACATCCATGAGCGACATCCTGAGCCACACCGAGCACGGCGTGCAAACGCTGACCATCAACCGCCTCGAGAAAAAAAACTCCCTCACCGCCGCCATGTACAGCCAATTGGCCGACGCTCTGGCGCAGGCCAGTGAAGACGCGGCTGTGCGGGTGCTGGTGATTCAGGGCCACGAATCCATTTTTTCCGCCGGCAACGACATTGGCGATTTTCTGACCACGCCGCCCAGCACGCCCGACGCGCCAGTGTTCCGCTTTCTGCACGGCATCAGCGGCTTTGCCAAGCCGGTGGTGGCGGCGGTTTGCGGCCCGGCAGTGGGTATTGGCACCACGCTGCTGCTGCATTGCGACTTGGTGTATGCCGGTGACAACGCCGCTTTCAGCCTGCCGTTTGTCAACCTGGGCCTGTGTCCCGAGGCCGCGTCCAGCTTGCTGGTGCCGCAGCTGATGGGTTACCACCGCGCCGCCGAGGCGCTGCTGCTGGGCGAGCCCTTCATGGCCGAGACTGCGCTCGAAGTCGGTCTGGTCAACCGCATCGTGCCGCCCGCCGAGGCTAACGCGCTCGCGCAGGCCCAGGCCCGCAAGCTGGCCGCCAAGCCGCTTTCGTCGCTGATGGAAACCAAGCGGCTGATGAAGCAAGGCCAGGCCGCGCAAATCAAAGCGCAGATGGGTGTCGAGGCCCAGAGCTTTGGCCGTATGCTGCGCGAACCCGCTGCACGTGAGGCCTTTGGCGCGTTCATGCAAAAGCGCAAACCGGATTTCTCCCAGCTGTGAAAGCCAAAACGCCCGCCCCGGCGCAAGCGCTTGTCTTCGAGCCCGAGTTCATCGTGGCGCTGACCGATTTGTTTGAAAACAAAATTGTTTTCAACCATTTACTGGGCCTGAAAATTACCTCGCTGCAAGCCGAAAAGGTCACGGTAAAACTGGCCATGCGGCCCGATTTGGTGGGGCATTTTGCAACCCACCGCATCCACGGCGGCGTTATTAGCGCGTGCATTGACGCAGTGGGCGGGCTGGCGATTTTGGCGGCCAACGGCGCGCGCCACATGATCGAGCCGCCGCTGGAGCGCCTCAAACGCTTTGCCAAGCTCGGCACCATCGATTTGCGGGTGGATTATTTGCGCCCCGGCCTGGGCGCAGAGTTTGAAATCCGCGCCGAAGTGCTGCGCCTGGGCTCGCGCGTGGCGTCGGTGCGGATGGAGTTTCTGGATGCCGACTGCCAGCTGATATCCATCGGCACCGGGGCGTACATCGTGTCCTAGTCTTTGGGCACGGGCCGGGGCTTGCCTTGGTCGTCTATCGCTACATAGGTCAGCGACGCCTCGGTCACTTTGATGTAGCTGCCCTGACTGGCAAAGCGCTCGGCATAGACCTCGACCTGCACCGTGATGGAGGTGTTGCCAATGCGCGTCAGATGCGAGAAAAAGCTCAAGATATCGCCCACCCGCACCGGTTGTTTGAAGATGAACTGGTTCACCGCCACCGTGGCCATGCGTCCGCGCACATGGCGCGCCGCCAGCACCGCACCGGCCAAGTCCACCTGCGCCATGACCCAGCCGCCAAAAATATCGCCATTGGCGTTGCAGTCGGCGGGCATGGGAATGACTTTGAGCACCAGTGAGGTGTCGGTGGGCAATTGCACGGCTGCGGGACTGTTGCGGGAGGACATGGGCACAATGCAGAGTTAACCAGCCATGATTGTCCCTGATGCGCCCTGAAGCCATTCCAGCTGCGCAAGCTGCACCCCACCCGCACGCAGCGGCAAGTTCACCTAGCGCCGCCGCGCCCGGCAAAGCCAAGCGCGGCGATTGGGCCACCTTGAGCCGACTGCTGCCCTACCTGTGGCAATACAAATGGCGGGTGCTCGCGGCGCTGCTGTTCATGGTGGGGGCCAAGCTGGCCAATGTCAGCGTGCCGCTGCTGCTCAAAGAGCTGGTTGACACAATGAACCCGGCCACGGCGGGCACAGGCCAAGGCCTAGGCACCACTGCCGCACTTATTGTGGTGCCTGTGGCCCTGCTGCTGGCGTATGGTGCTTTGCGCCTGATGACTTCGCTCTTTACCGAGCTGCGCGAGCTGGTATTTGCCAAGGCCACCGAGGGCGCGGCGCGCAGCATTGCGCTGCAGGTGTTTTCGCATTTGCATGCGCTGTCGTTGCGGTTTCACTTGGAGCGCCAGACCGGCGGCATGACGCGCGACATCGAGCGCGGCACCCGCGGCGTGCATTCGCTGATTTCGTATTCGCTCTACAGCATCATCCCGACGCTGATTGAAGTCAGCCTGGTGCTGGGCATCCTGGCCTACAAGTTTGACACCGGCTTTGTCTGGATCACGCTCGCCGCGCTGGTGACCTACATCACTTTCACCGTGACGGTGACCGAATGGCGTACCCAATTTCGCGTCAAGATGAACGAGCTGGACTCGAGCGTGCACAACCGCGCCATCGACTCGCTGCTGAACTACGAAACCGTCAAGTACTTCAACAACGAGACGTTTGAAGCCAAGCGCTACGACGAGGGTCTGGAGCGTTACCGCCGCGCTGCGCTCAAGAGCCAAACCACGCTGACGCTGCTCAACACCGGGCAGCAGCTCATCATTGCCACCGCGCTGGTCGCCATGCTGTGGCGTGCCACCCAGGGCGTGGCCGATGGCCGCTTGACCCTGGGCGATCTGGTGATGGTCAACGCCTTCATGATCCAGCTGTATATCCCGCTGAATTTTCTGGGCGTGATTTACCGGGAAATCAAGCAAAGCCTGACCGATCTGGACAAGATGTTTGTGCTGCTCGAGCGTGAGCGCGAAGTCGCCGATGCACCCGGCGCAGTGCCACTGCGGGTGAGCGGCCCACCGCGGGTGCGGTTTGAAAATGTGGCATTTTCTTACGCCGCATCGGGAGAGCACCGGCTTTTCCAGGACATCAGCTTTGAGATTCCTGCGGGTAAAACCGTGGCCGTGGTGGGTTCGTCGGGGGCTGGTAAATCTACGTTGTCACGCCTGCTGTTCCGCTTTTATGACGTGCAGGCGGGCCGTATCACGGTGGATGGGCAAGACATCAAGGCCGTCACGCAAACCAGTTTGCGACAAGCCATCGGCATCGTGCCGCAAGACACAGTGCTGTTCAACGACACGGTGGAATACAACATCGCCTACGGCAAGCCCGGCGCCAGCCACGGCGAAGTGGTGGCAGTGGCCCAGGCCGCGCGGATACACGACTTCATTGCCGCCGCGCCGCTGGGTTACCAGACGCTGGTGGGCGAGCGCGGCCTGAAGCTCTCCGGCGGCGAAAAGCAGCGTGTCGCGATTGCCCGCACCCTGTTGAAAGACCCGGCTATTCTGATTTTTGACGAAGCCACCTCGGCGCTGGATTCCCAGAATGAGCGGGCCATCCAGGCCGAACTGCAAAGCGTGGCGCAAAACAAAACCACGCTGGTGATTGCGCACCGCCTCTCGACTGTAGTGGACGCGCACGAGATTCTGGTGCTGGAGCAAGGCCGTATTCTGGAGCGCGGCAACCATGCTCAGTTGCTGGCGCTGCAGGGCCGGTATGCGCAAATGTGGGCGTTGCAACAAAACGCCGCCGCTTAGCGGCACAATTCCAAGCTCTGTGCACAGGAAACCTCCCCCATGACCGCATCGGCCCTCATCACTGGCATTACCGGACAAGACGGTGCTTATTTGGCGCAACTGCTGCTGGGCCAGGGCTACGCCGTGCACGGCCTGATGCCGCGCCGCGCTTCCGACACCTTGTGGCGCTTGCGCGAACTGGGCATTGCTGCCGATGTCAAGCTGATTGACGGTGACGTGACCGACCTGAGCGCTGTGCTGCGTGCGGTCGAGCAATGCCAGCCGGACGAGGTGTACAACCTGGCGGCGCAAAGCTTTGTCGGCACGTCCTGGCAGCAACCCTTGCTGACGGCGCAGGTCAACGCGGTGGGCGCGGCCCACATGCTCGAAGCGCTGCGCCTGTCGCAGTCAGCTGCGCGCTTCTACCAAGCCTCCACCAGTGAGCAGTTTGGCTTGACGCAAGGCCCCATGCAGGACGAACAAACGCTGTTCCATCCGCGCAGCCCTTATGGTGCGTCCAAGTTGTATGCGCACTGGATGACGGTCAATTACCGCGAGAGTTACGGCATGCATGCCTCGTGCGGCATCTTGTTCAACCACGAGTCACCGCTGCGCGGGGTTGAATTCGTGACTCGCAAAGTGACGCTGGCGGCGGCGCGTATCAAGCGCGGCCTGCAGCAAGAACTTCGCCTCGGAAATATTGATGCGCAGCGGGATTGGGGTTTTGCGGGCGATTATGTACAGGCCATGTGGCTGATGTTGCAACAGCCCAAGGGCGACGACTTTGTTGTGGCGACCGGTGCCACAACCACCGTGCGCGAAATGTGCCGCATGGCGTTTGCGCATCTGGGATTGAATTACCAGGACCATGTGGTGATCGACCCGCAGTTTTTTCGCCCTGCCGAAGTCGATGTGCTGCTGGGCAACCCGGCCAAGGCACGGCGCCTGCTGGGTTGGCAGGCGGGCACCTCGCTGGAGGCGCTGATCGCCATGATGGTGGAAGCCGACCTGCGCCGACTCACTTGAGTCCGGCCCTAGCGCCGCACCCGGCCGGTGGCGTCTAGCATGGTCAACTCGACGAATTTCGAGCCTTCGTGCTTGCGCGCACTGAAGTCCACAATAAAACCGCCCAGGTTGAGGTTTTGAATGCTTTCGACCGCTGCCAGAAAATCTTCTTGCGTGGCGTTTTTGCCGGCCCGGCGCAGTGCCTCAACGAACACTTTGGCAGCCACATACCCCTCCATGCTGGAGTAGTTGGGCGTCAGGTCTTTGTTGGTGGCCACCGCATTCAGATACTCGCCTGACAAGGCCGTGATGGGTGAAAAAGGAAACGGCATGACCTGGCTGATGGCGACGCCGCGCGCGTCTTTACCCAGTTCGGTGCCCAGTGCGGCCGTGCCAACGAACGACACGTTGTAGAAGGTGCCGCCAAAGCCCGCCTTGCGCACTTCACGCACAAAGGCAGCGCAGGATTTGTAGGCACTGATTTGCACGATCGCCTCGGGCTGCTGGGCCATGATGTCAGCTACCGCCTTGGCCACATCAACCGAGTTGCGCTCGACCGTGCCGGTGCTGACGGGTTTGCGGTTGAGCGTGGCCAGCGCCCGCGTGACGCCTTCCAAGCCCGCTTTGCCGTAGCTGTCGTTTTGGTAGAAAACGCCCAATTTCTTGATGCCTACCGAATCCGACTGCCTGACGATGGCGGCCGTCTCGTCAAAGTACGAGGCGCGCACATGCACCGCATAGCGGTTGAACGGCTCACGCAGCGCCTGCGCCCCGGTGAATGGCGCAAAAAATGGCACTTTGGCTGCTGTGGCCAGCGGCAATGCCGCCAGGCTGGTGGGCGTGCCGATGTAGCCAAACAGGGCGAACACACCGTCTTCAATGAATTTCTTGGTGTTGGCGGCAGTGCGCTCGGGCTCGTAGCCGTCGTCCACCAGCCGCAGCTCAATTTGGCGGCCCAGCACACCGCCTTTGGCGTTCACGCTGTCAAAAAACAGCTTGGCACCGTTGTTGAACTGGATACCGAGTTGCGCCGCCGGGCCGGTGGTCGGGGCTGATTGGCCCAGCACAACTTTGTTCGATTGGGCCCAGGCCAGCCCCTGTGCCAAGGGGCTGGCCAGCAGCGAGGCCAGGGCAAATTGACGGCGTTTCATGGGGTTTCCTTTTGGGCTTTGGTCTTATGTATTGTTTCAGATATCAAAGGCTTTGCAGCAAGTCATGACCCCTGATTTAAGGAGCGGCAGCCTCTGATTTGGCATAAATGACTGCTTATGAACTACTTGGCTGGCGCAATCGACACGCTGCGCTGCATCGGCCTTCAGCGCATGACCTGGCCTTTGGCGTCGAGCAGCACCAGGTCCACAAACTTGCTGCCGCTGTTGTTGCGCGGGCCGTAGTCGAGCAAAAAGCTGCCCAGGTTGAGTTTTCGGATGCCGTCAAGCGCCGCCAAAAAGCTGTCGGTCGTCAGGTTGCGGCCGGCGCGGCGCAGCACTTCACCGCAGACCTGCGCGGCGACAAAACCTTCCATGCCCAGGTAAGACGGTTCTTTGTTGCTGGCGGTTTTGAGCGCCTCCAGATAGTCGCGCGACAGGGCCGAATGGGCGCGGAAAGGGTAGGGCATGACTTCGCTGACCACAATGCCGCGGGCCAGCGGCCCCATCTCTTTGCCCAGGCCCTGCGTGCCCACGTGTGAGAGGGCGTAGTAACTGCCCTTGTAGCCAGCCGAGCGCGCGCCGCGTATAAAGGCCGCGCTGGCTTTGAAGCTGCACAGCAGCACGATGCCGTGCGGCTGTTTGCCCACGATGTCGGTGATGGCCTGCCCCACATTGACCGATTGGGCGTTGACTTTGCCCAGAATTGGCGGCGGCAGCTTCGCGGCAGACAAGGCTGCTTGCACCACTTTCAGCCCCTCATCGCCAAATTCGCCCTCCTCGCACAGCGCGGCCAGCTTGGTCACGCCTGTGCCTGCGGCATGCCGCACCAGCGCCAGCACTTCGTCTTCGTACGACGCCCGCACATGCACCACAAAGCGGCTGTAGGGCTGGCGCAGCGCCTGCGCTCCGGACAGCGGGGCGACCAGCGGCACCTTGGCTTGCACGGCTAACGGCAGCGCCGCCAGCGAGGGCCCGGCGCCGTAGCTGCCAAACAGCGCAAACACGCCGTCGTTGATGAGGCTGCGCGCATTGGCCGCCGCCTGCCCGGGGTCCCCGGCATCGTCCAGCAGCCGCAGCTCGATACGGCGGCCGCTGATGCCGCCCCTGGCGTTGAGCGCGGCGAAATGCAATTGCGCACCTTGGTGGTACTGCCTGCCGCTGTCGGCTTCGGGGCCGCTGATGGCGGCGGTTTGGCCGAGCAAAATCAGGTTGTCTGCCAACGCTTTGGTCGCCGCCGGTGCTTGGGCCCGGGCGGACAAGGGTGTGCTGGCGGCCAAAGCGGCCAGCGCGAAAGTGCGGCGTTGCATGGGGGCTGCTCCCGGTGTTGGCTTGGGGGGTCTGCTGGCAGCACTATGGGGCTTGACTGTGACAAGGTGTTGCCACCCTTGTGCCACCCTTGTCTTCCGGCTTCCTTTGCCAGCGGGCGCAAAGCGCTGTGAAACAATTCTCACCATGAACTCCAACGAAAGTGCGGCCCAGCGCCTGGTGCAAGCCGCAACCCTGCCGCGCTGGTGCCCACTGCTGCTGGCGGCGACGCTGCTCAGCCTGTCGGGCTGTGCGGCGGTGCTCGACGTGGGCTACTACTGGCAGTCGGTCAGCGGCCATGTGCAAGTGATGCGCGCCGCCCGCCCGGTGCCCGAGTGGCTACAAGACAGCGGCACCAGCGCCGCGCTGCGCGGCAAGCTCGAAGCCGCGCAGCGCATCCGCCGCTTTGCCGTGACGGCGCTGCACTTGCCCGACAACCCCAGCTACCAGAGCTATGCCGACCTCAAGCGCAGCGCCGTGGTGTGGAACGTGGTCGCCGCCCCGGCCGACTCGCTCACCCTCAAGACCTGGTGTTTTCCGGTCACCGGCTGCGTGGGCTACCGGGGCTATTTCGCCGAGAGCGATGCACGCGCGCTGGTCCGGCAGTTGCAAGCGGAGGGCCTGGAAGTCAGTGTTTACGGCGTGCCCGCGTATTCGACGCTGGGCAAGCTCAACTGGGCCGGCGGCGACCCGCTGCTGAGTACCTTTATTCATTACCCCGAGGGCGAATTGGCGCGGCTGGTGTTTCACGAGCTCGCGCACCAGGTGGTGTTTGCGGCGGGGGACACGCAGTTCAACGAATCGTTCGCCACCGCGGTCGAGCGGCTGGGCGCGCAGCGTTGGCTGGCGCAAAGCCCAGCCGCCACGCGCACGGAGTACGAAACCTTTGATCAGCGGCGGCGGCAGTTCAAGGCCCTCACATTGGCCGCGCGGCGCGATTTGGCGACCATTTATGAATCAAATAAGGCTGTAGCCAAGGTAAATCCTTCCCTGAATGCTATGAAAGAAGGAGTCTTCAGCAAGTTTCGCCAGGACTATGCACTGCTCAAACAAAGCTGGGGCGGCTATGCGGGTTATGACCCCTGGGTGGCGCGCGCCAACAACGCCGCTTTGGGCGCGCAAGCGGCCTATGACGACCTGGTGCCCGCCTTTGAGGCGCTGTTTGCGCGTGAGGGCGGCGATTGGGCCAGGTTTTATGATGCAGTTCAGCGGCTGGCAGATTTGCCCCAAGACCAGCGGCACAAAAACCTCAAGGAGACCCCAAGTGGCGGACATTCATATTGAACGGCAACACAAGCTGGGCCTGCCCAAGGCGCGCAAGCTGGCTTTTCAGTGGGCCGAACAGGCCGAGGCGCAACTCGACATGGCCTGCACCTACGAAGAGGGCCAGGCCAGCGATACCGTGGGTTTTGAGCGCAGCGGTGTCAGCGGCACGCTGGAAGTGACGGCCAGCCAGTTTGTGCTGCAAGCCAAGCTGGGCTTTTTGCTCAGCGCCTTCAAAGGCAAGATCGAAGGTGAGATCAGCAAGAACCTGGACGCCCTGCTGCAGGGTCAGCCCGCTGCCAAAACCGCGGCAAAAACCGCTGCCAAAGTGGCACCACCTGCAGCAACCAAATTGGCCGCCAAAGTCACTGCCAAAGCACCCGGCAAAACCGCAGGCAGCCGCAAAAAAGCCTGAGCGGGCAGCCCTTATTCAGCACCGCGCATGACGATCCATCCCGTCGCTGCTACCGCGCCCGGCCCGCTGCAAGGCCTCAAAGTCCTCGAACTCGGCCAGCTCATTGCCGGCCCGTTTGCGGCCAAAACCCTCGCTGATTTCGGTGCCGAGGTGATCAAGGTCGAGCCGCCCCACACCGGCGACCCGCTGCGCCAGTGGCGGCTGCTGAGGGACGGCACCTCGGTCTGGTGGCAGGTGCAGTCGCGCAACAAGCGTTCACTGGCGCTGGACTTGCGCCAGCCCGCCGGCCAGGCGATTGCGCGCCAGTTGGCGCTGGAGGCCGACGTGCTGATCGAAAACTTCCGCCCCGGTGCCATGGAAGGCTGGGGCCTGGCCCCGGATGATCTGATCGCCGCCAACCCGAAATTGATCGTGCTGCGCATCAGCGGCTACGGCCAGAGCGGGCCTTACCGTGACCGGCCGGGCTTTGGCGTGGTCGGTGAGGCCATGGGCGGGCTGCGCCACCTCACCGGTGAGCCGGGCCGCGTGCCGGTGCGCACCGGCATCAGCATCGGCGACACGCTGGCCGCGCTCCACGGCGTCATCGGCATCTTGCTGGCGTTGCAGGCGCGGCACACGTCGGCCAGCACCGAGGCACCGCAAGGCCGCGGCCAGGTGATCGACGTGGCGCTGTACGAGGCGGTCTTCAACTGCATGGAGAGCCTGCTGCCCGAGTACAGCGCGTTTGGCGCGGTGCGGGGCGCGGCCGGCAGCGCGTTGCCGGGCATCGCGCCGACGAATGCCTACCTGTGCGCGGACGGCGGCTACGCCCTGATTGCCGGCAACGGCGACAGCATCTTCAAGCGCCTGATGGCCTGCATCGGCCGGCCTGATTTGGCGCAAGACGCGCAGCTCGCCAGCAATGCGGGCCGGGTCGCGCGGGTAGAAGAGCTAGACGCCGCCATCGGCGCCTGGACGGCGCAGCTGCCAGTAGAGGGCGTGCTCGCCGCACTCGCCGCCGCCGAAGTCCCCAGCGGCAAAATCTACACCGTCGCCGACATCGCGCACGACGCGCATTACGCGGCGCGCGGCATGCTGCAGCAGCTTCAAATGGAGGACGGCAGCGCGTTGGCCGTGCCCGGCTTTGTCCCCAAACTCTCGGCCACGCCGGGCAGCCACCGCCGTAATGCACCGGCCTTGGGGCAGGACAGCGACGCGGTGCTGCGCGAGCTGGGGCTGAGTGAGGAGCAGATTGCCGGGCTGAAGGCGCGGGGGGTGGTGGCGTAGCTGAATCCGCTTCAGTCACGCCACGGGGTTAACTCAGGACAGCGACTCAATCAAATCAATGTACTGCTGCATCGCCGCCTCGTTGGCGGTGCCTTTGAAGCCGTTCCAGGCTTCCCATTTGGCGCGGCCCACCATGTCGGCGAAGCCGGGCTTTTTCTCGGTGTTGTCGCCTGCGGTGGCTTGTTTGTAGAGGGCATAGATCTTCAGCAGGGTGGC
>JBJXED010000153.1:0-2863 GCA_046155225.1 Burkholderiaceae bacterium | reverse complement strand
GCAAGCCGCCCAGGCTGCCAAAAATGCCTTCGCCACCCGCCTTGGCTTGCTCCTCGGCCTGTTTGGCCTGCTGTTCGGTGGCCATGCGCTCCTGGGTGCGGCCCTTGATTTTTTCAAACGCCGACTCACGGTCGATCACTTTTTCATACACCCCGGCGACCAGCGATTCGGCCAGCAACACTTTGCGCTGCTCCGGAGTGATGGGGCCAATTTGCGAGCCCGGCGGCAGCACATAGACGCGCTCGGTCATGCTGGGGCGGCCTTTTTCGTCGAGAAAACTCACCAGCGCCTCGCCCACCGCCAGCTCGGTAATCGCCGCGCCGATGTCGAGCTTGGGGTTGGGCCGCATCGTGTCGGCGGTGGATTTGACGGCTTTTTGGTCGCGCGGGGTAAAGGCGCGCAGCGCATGCTGCACCCGGTTGCCAAGCTGTGCCAGCACACTGTCGGGGATGTCGAGCGGGTTTTGTGTCACGAAATACACGCCCACGCCCTTGCTGCGCACCAGCCGTACCACCAATTCGATGCGCTCGACCAGCACCTTGGGCGCGTCGGCAAAGAGCAGGTGCGCCTCGTCAAAAAAGAACACCAGCTTGGGTTGCTCCAGGTCACCGACCTCGGGCAGCGTCTCAAACAATTCAGACAGCAGCCAGAGCAAAAAGGTGGCGTACAGGCGCGGCGAATTCATCAGCTTGTCGGCCGCCAGGATGTTGACCACACCCTTGCCGTCCACCGTCTGCATGAAGTCTTCAATATTCAGCATCGGTTCGCCGAAAAATTGATCGCCGCCTTGCTGCTCGATCTGCATCAACCCGCGCTGGATCGCGCCAATGCTGGCGGCGCTGATGTTGCCGTATTCGGTGGTGAACTGGCTGGCGTTGTCGCCCACGCTCTGGCACATCGCGCGTAGGTCTTTCATGTCGAGCAGCAGCAGGCCCTGGTCGTCGGCGATTTTGAACACCAGCTGCAGCACGCCAGCCTGGGTTTCATTCAGGTTCAGCATGCGCGCCAGCAGCAGCGGCCCCAGGTCGCTTACGGTAGCGCGCACCGGGTGACCCTGCGCGCCAAACACATCCCACAGCACGGTGGGCACGGCCACAGGCTCGGGCAGGGCAATCGCCCGCTCGGCCAGCACCTTGGCGAGTTTGTCGCTGATTTTCCCGGTTTGCGAGATACCGGTCAGGTCGCCCTTGATGTCGGCCATGAACACCGGCACGCCAATGCACGAGAAGCGCTCGGCCATGGTCTGCAAGGTGATGGTTTTGCCGGTACCGGTGGCGCCGGTGATCAGGCCGTGGCGGTTGGCTTTGTCGGGCCGCAAGAAGCATTCAATCTCGCTGCCTGCGCTGGAATGTTTGGCAATCAATAGGGGTTCGATCATGGGGTCCTCGAAAAGTAGAATCGGTGCTGCGCAAAAACAATAGCGTAATCGAATCAAAAGGGGACTTTGTGGCCGGACACAGCAAATGGGCAAATATTCAGCACCGCAAGGGTCGCCAGGACGAAAAGCGCCAAAAAATCTGGACTCGCGTGGTGCGCGAGATCATGGTCTCGGCCCGTACCGGCGGCGGTGACCTGTCTGCCAACCCGCGGCTGCGGCTGGCGGTGGAAAAAGCCAAAGCCGCCAATATGCCGGCGGACACCATCAAGCGCAACATCGACAAAGCCACCGGCAACCTGGAAGGCGTGCACTACGAGGAAATCCGCTATGAGGGTTACGGCATTGGCGGTGCGGCCATCATTGTGGACACCATGACCGACAACCGCGTGCGCACTGTGGCCGAGATTCGTCACTGTTTCAGCAAATACGGCGGCAACATGGGCACCGAAGGCTCGGTGGCGTTCCAGTTCAAGCATTGCGGCCAACTGGTTTTTGCTCCCGGTACCAGCGAAGACGCGGTTATGAATGCCGCGCTCGACGCTGGTGCTCAAGACGTCATCACCGATGACGAGGGCGCGATTGAGGTGCTGACCGACTACCCAGATTTCGAGTCGGTGAAGAACGCGCTGGAATCCAAAGGCCTCAAAGCCGAGATCGCCGAAGTCACGATGCGGCCCGAGAACACCATTGATCTGGCTGGCGAGGACGCCACCAAAATGCAGCGCCTGCTGGACATGCTGGAAGACTTGGACGACGTGCAAAACGTCTTCCATAACGCGAGTCTATGACCCCCACGCTATGCACTTTGTGTCTTCGCTGCCCCCCGAAGGGCCGCGCCCGCCTTGGGTCGGCCCGGCGGCGGGCAGATACTTTCGTGAGTGCCTGATGAAAGCTTTTCAATGAAGATACTGGTCATCGGCGGTGGCGGCCGCGAGCATGCGCTGGCCTGGAAACTGGCGCAGTCGCCCAAAGTGCAGACGATTTATGTGGCGCCCGGCAATGCCGGCACCGCGCTGGACAAGCGCTTGCAGAACGTACCGATCAGCGGTGTCACCGAACTGCGCGAATGGGCGCTGGCCGAAAAAATCGGCTTGACGGTGGTCGGGCCAGAAGGCCCGCTGGCCGCCGGTGTGGTGGACGAATTTCGCGCGCATGGTCTGCGTATTTTTGGCCCGACGCAGGCCGCCGCCCAACTGGAGAGTTCCAAGGCGTTTTCCAAAACGTTCATGCAGCGCCACGGCATTCCCACGGCGGCGTTTGCCACCTTTATCGAGGCCCGCCCGGCCCATGCGTATGTCGATAAAACCGGCGCGCCGATTGTGGTCAAAGCCGACGGCCTGGCGGCCGGCAAAGGCGTGGTGGTGGCGGCCACATTGAAAGAGGCCCATGACGCGATTGATTTCATGCTCTCTGGCAATGCCGGGGTGGCGCACAACGAGGGCGGCGCACGCGTCGTGATTGAGGAATTTTTGCAAGGCGAAGAGG
>JBJXED010000152.1:0-22569 GCA_046155225.1 Burkholderiaceae bacterium | reverse complement strand
GTGCAAGTAGTAGACAGCGTGCGAATCTTTCTCGCCAAAAATGGCTACCAGCACGTTAGCGCCGGTAACCTCTTTTTTGCCATTGCCGGTGGACTGCACATGCATGATGGCGCGCTGTATCACGCGCTGAAAACCCAAGGTGGGCTGGGTGTCCACCTCATCCGTGCCGGCGATCATGAGGGTGAGGTCGAGAGAGATCAGTTTTTTCTTCGCCAAGTGGTCGGGCACTTCGCCTTTAACGATCGCTTGTGCGAGGCCTTCGACGATGGCGGTCTTGCCGACTCCTGCCTCTCCGATGAGGACGGGGTTGTTTTTGCGGCGGCGGCAGAGGATTTGTATGACGCGCTCAACTTCGTATTCGCGGCCAATCAGCGGGTCGATCTTGCCGTCTTTGGCGAGCTGGTTGAGGTTTTGCGTGAACTGCTCCAGCGGCGAGGCTTTCTCGTTTTTCTCGGCCGCTTCTTCGCCTTCACCCGATGCCGCTTCAGCACTCTTGGCCGGCTCGGGCGGGTCGCTCTTTTTGATGCCGTGCGCAATGAAATTCACCACGTCCAGCCGGGTTACGCCCTGCTGGTGCAAGTAGTAGACAGCGTGCGAATCTTTCTCGCCAAAAATGGCTACCAGCACGTTAGCGCCGGTAACCTCTTTTTTGCCATTGCCGGTGGACTGCACATGCATGATGGCGCGCTGGATCACGCGCTGAAAACCCAGCGTGGGCTGGGTGTCCACCTCGTCCGTGCCGGCCACTTGCGGCGTGTTGTCTTTGATGAAATTCGTCAGCGATTTGCGCAAATCGTCAATGTTGGCCGAGCAGGCGCGCAGCACTTCAGCGGCGCTCGGGTTGTCCAGCAGGGCCAGCAGCAAATGCTCGACCGTGATGAACTCATGGCGCTGTTGGCGCGCCTCAACAAAGGCCATATGCAGGCTAACTTCCAGTTCTTGGGCAATCATGTGGTGTCCTTTTGCCTTGTTGATGATTCACTGTAGCGTCAATTGGCAAAGAACGAAACAGCATCTGCGTGAGATATGCGGGGCGAATCCCTGATTTACAAATTGGGAAAGCTTTTTTGTGACCAAGGTGACGTTTCCAGCGCGTGCAACCCGCGCTCATTCGCCCAGCGGTTCGCTTAAACATTGCAAGGGGTGACCCGCCTTGCGCGCGGCGTCCAGCACCAGTTCAACCTTGGTCGCGGCCACGTCTTTGGAAAACACGCCGCAGACCCCTTTGCCGTCAAGGTGAATTTTCAGCATGATTTGTGTGGCGGTCTCGCGGTCTTTGCCAAAAAATTCCTGAATCGCAAACACCACGAATTCCATCGGCGTGTAGTCATCGTTGAGCATCACGACCTGGTACATCTGCGGCGGCTTGGTTTTCTGCGGCATGCGCTCGAGCACCACGCTGCCGCCATCGCGCTCGCGGGGTAGGGTTTTGGGGATGCTGGGAGGGGCAGGAGTCTCGGTCGCCATGAACTTCATTTTAAGGTGCGGGCCATGCCCTGCGCTTGCAGATGGCTACGGGCGGCGGCATTTCAAGCGCCTGTGCGAATGCCAGTCGTACGCAGCATAAAAAAAGCCGCTTGATGCAAGCGGCTTTAATTGCAGCGCAGCAGCGAGTGCAGCGGGCGTCAGGCCATGTGGTCAATCATGACTTGGCCAAAGCCCGAGCACGACACTTGCGTTGCGCCCTCCATCAGGCGGGCAAAGTCGTAGGTGACTTTCTTGCTGGCGATGGATTTTTTCATCGAGCTGATGATGAGGTCGGCGGCCTCAATCCAGCCCATATGGCGCAGCATCATCTCGGCCGACAAAATCTCCGAGCCCGGATTGACATAGTCCTTGCCGGCGTATTTGGGCGCGGTGCCGTGGGTAGCTTCAAACATCGCAATCGAATCCGAGAGGTTGGCACCGGGCGCAATGCCAATACCGCCCACTTGCGCGGCCAAAGCGTCAGACACGTAGTCACCGTTCAGGTTGAGTGTGGCGATCACGCTGTACTCGGCCGGGCGCAAGAGGATTTGCTGCAGGAAGGCGTCGGCAATGCTGTCTTTGACCGTAATTTCTTTGCCGGTCTTGGGGTTCTTGAATTTCATCCACGGGCCGCCGTCGATCAGCTCGGCACCAAACTCCTTGGCGGCCAGGCCGTAAGCCCAGTCGCGGAAGCCGCCTTCGGTGAACTTCATGATGTTGCCCTTGTGCACGATGGTGACGCTGGGCTTGTCGTTGTCGATGGCGTACTGAATGGCTTTGCGGACCAGCCGCTCGGTGCCCTCGCGCGAGACCGGCTTGATGCCAATACCCGAGGTGTTAGGGAAGCGGATTTTCTTGACGCCAAAATCGTCTTGCAAAATCTTGATGAGGCGCTTGGCTTTTTCGCTCTCGGCCTCAAATTCAATGCCGGCATAAATGTCTTCGGAGTTCTCGCGGAAGATGATCATGTCGGTCTTGTGCGGCTCTTTGACGGGCGAAGGCACGCCATCGAAATACTGGATGGGCCGCAGGCACACGTACAAATCAAGCTCCTGGCGCAGCGCGACGTTCAGCGAACGGATGCCGCCGCCCACGGGCGTGGTGAGCGGGCCTTTGATGGACACCACATAGTCTTTGACCGCATGCAGCGTTTCTTCGGGCAGCCAGACGTCGGGGCCGTAGATGCGGGTGGACTTTTCCCCGGCATACACCTCCATCCAGTGGATTTTTTTCTTGCCGCCGTACGCATGCGCCACCGCTGCGTCAACCACTTTGATCATCACTGGCGTGATGTCGCCGCCAGTGCCGTCACCTTCAATGAACGGGATGATGGGCTGGTCGGGCACGGTGAGCGACATGTCAGCATTGACCGTGATTTTTTGGCCTTCTGCGGGCACTTTGATGTGTTGGTACATGGGAAAGGGTCTCCTGGGAGGTGGTGCGAAAAATGCTGCCGCGGGCATCGTGGGTAGTCACAAATTCTAGCGGTGAAAAAATCTTGTCAACCGACACCGCACTGACCACGTTACGGAATCACCCCGCAAATTTTTGGGGGGCTTTTCGAAAAGTCATTGATTTAACTGAAAGATTTCAAAATGAACAAACTGCTCGCCGCTTTGATTGCCAGCGTTTTCGCTGTGTCCACCGCTTTTGCCGCTTCCCATTCTGGCGCTCCTGCTGCACCTGCAGCCGCTGCGGCACCTGCCAAAGCCGAAATGAAAAAAGATGAAATGAAGCCAGCCGCTGCACCTGCTGCACCCGCAGCCGCTGCCGCTCCTGCCGCCAAGAAAGATGCGAAAGCCGAGAAAGCTGAAAAAGCGGCTATGGCCAAGAAAGAAAAAGCGGACAAGGCTGCTATGGCAAAGAAAGAAAAGGCTGACAAGGCCGCTGCTGCCAAGGCCGAAAAGCCAATGGCCAAAAAAGAAGAAGCCAAGAAGTAATTTCTGGTTGTCCAGTCAAAATGCCCGCTTTGCGGGCATTTTTTATGGGAAATCGTATGAACGGTATGCAGGGTTTGAATCGGCAAAATGGGCGTTTTTGGGCCTGGTTTGCACGTGGCAGTACGGGGGGGCAATCCGCTCGAGGCTGGGTTGGCGCAGGCTTGCTCACATGGGCTGCGCTGGGCGGACTGTGGCCTGCCCACGCTGCGGCGCAAGAAGCGGGCGAGCCGCAAATGAATTTGCCGCGCACGCGCTTGTCAGCAGGCTTACACCAAATTGACGTGCAAGTGGCGCAAGAGCCCCTGACGCGGCAAATCGGCCTGATGCACCGCAAGCAAATGCCGCAGCACGAAGGCATGCTGTTTATTTTTGAACAGGCGCAAATGCAGTGCTTCTGGATGAAAAACACGCTGCTGCCGCTCACGGCGGCGTTTGTCGCTGACGACGGCACCATCGTCAACCTGGCCGACATGAAACCGCTGGCGCTGGACTCGCATTGCTCAGCCAAGCCGGTGCGCTTTGTGCTGGAAATGAACAAAGGCTGGTTTGCCAAGAAGGGCTTGGCGGCGGGCTACAAACTCTCGGGGCCGGTGTTTCAAGCCAAACCGGGCCCCTAAGCTTGCGCTCAGTGGTAATCACTTTTGATAGCAGCACCGGCAATAAAAGCCTTGGCTAGCAGCTGATTGGGCATAAAAAAACCGGCCAAAGCCGGTTTTTTACTGTTGCGGGGCTTTCAGGCCACTGCACGCTTTAGCCAAAGTTCTTCTCGGCAAATTCCCAATTCACCAGCTTGTCCAGAAAAGCCTCGACAAATTTGGGGCGGGCATTGCGGTAATCGATGTAGTAGGCGTGTTCCCACACATCGACCGTGAGCAGCGGCGTGTCGCCAGTGGTCAGCGGCGTGCCCGCCGGGCCCATGTTGACAATGTCGACCGCGCCATCTTCTTTTTTCACGAGCCATGTCCAGCCCGAGCCAAAGTTGCCCACCGCCGACTTGACGAACGCTTCTTTGAATGCCGCATAACTGCCGTACTTGGCGCTGATGGCTGCCGCCAGGGCGCCGCTGGGCTCGCCGCCGCCGGCGGGCTTCATGCAATTCCAGAAGAACGTGTGGTTCCAGATTTGGGCCGAGTTGTTGTAGATGCCGCCGCTGGATTTTTTGACGATCTCTTCCAGCGTCATGGCTTCAAACTCGGTGCCTTTTTGCAAGTTGTTGAGGTTGACCACGTAGGCGTTGTGGTGCTTGCCGTGGTGAAACTCGAAAGTCTCCTGGCTGTAATGCGGCGCCAACGCGTCAATGGCGTAGGGCAATGCGGGCAGGGTGTGTTCCATGGTGGTTCTTTCTAAAGGGGGTGGAAGACAAAAGAAATCGGATGCGAAATGATTGTAGGAACTATCGCTGCCGCACAGATGACACGGTCAAATCCAGCTCACCATCGACCAGGCTGGCGCGCAGCGGCTGGCCCGGCTGAACCTGTGCGCTGCGCGTCACCGGCTGGCCCGCCGCGTCTCGCAGCATGACGTAGCCGCGCTGCAATGCCAAGCGCGGGTCAAGCGCCTGCAAGCGCAGCGCGGCGCGCTCTAGCCGCTGCTGGCCTGCCTGCACAGCGGCCTGCACCACCTGCGCCCAGCGCGGCGGCTGCGCCTGCCACTGGCCCAGACGCTGCTGGTGCGCGGCGCGAACGGCGTAGTGCAGTTGCTGGCCCAGACGCGACAACTGCAGTTGTTGGCGGGCCATCCCAACCGAAGGTCGCCCGAGCAGCGCCGCCGCGCTGTCAAGCCGCTGGGCCTGGCGCTCGAGTTGGCGCTGGCTGGCGACTTGCAAGCGCTGCTGTCCATGCGCGAGCGCGGCCAGCTCGGTCTCACGCGGGGGAGCCACCAGTTCGGCGGCGGCGGTCGGTGTCGGTGCGCGCAGGTCGCTGGCGAAATCGGCCAGGGTGAAATCGGTTTCATGGCCGATGCCGCTGATCACGGGTACGGGGCTTTGGCTGATGGCGTGCACCAATGCTTCGTCATTGAACGCCCACAAATCCTCCAGCGAACCGCCGCCGCGCACCAAGAGGATCACATCCAGCTGAAAACCGCGTTTGGGCGCTGTTTTTAGTGTCAAATCAGTCTCTAGCCTAAGTGAATCCTGCCGGTACTGGTATAAGTTTGATAGCGCCTGAATCAGCTCGGCAGGGGCCTGTGCACCTTGCACGGCGGCCGGGGCGATCAGCACCGGAATATGCGGCACGCGCCGCTGCAAGGCGCTCAGCACGTCATGCAAGGCGGCAGCGCCGAGCGAGGTGACCACGCCGATGCCGCGCGGATGGTCAGGCAAGGTCCGCTTGCGCGCGGCGTCAAACAGCCCAAGCGCTTGCAGTCGGGCCTTGCGCAGCAAAAACTGCTCATACAGCGGGCCCTGCCCGGCGCGCCGCATTGATTGCACCACCAGCTGCAAGTCGCCGCGCTGCTCGTACACGCCGAGCTCGCCCAGCACTTCAACCTGCTCGCCTTCTTGCGGCGAAAAGTCCAGCTGCGTGGCCGTTCGGCGAAACAGCGCGCAGCGGATTTGGCCGCGTGTATCTTTAAGCGAGAAATAACAGTGGCCGCTGGCCGCACGGGACAAACCGCTGATTTCGCCGCGCACTTGCACCGGGTTGAACGCGGTGTCCAAAGCCTGCGCCAGCGCCTGGCACAAATCACCCACTCGCCACAGCCGCGCCCCGCTCAGTGCCGGGTGAACGCCGCTGGGCTCAGGTGGGCCACTGGCGTTGTCGAGGAACGCCTGATCAGCGGCTGAAAACCCCTTTGAAGAGGCCTGTTTATCGGTGTAAGCCATTGATTTCGTTAGTGAATCCCATGCTCAAAATGTCATCAATCTGTCGCATTGCAAGGCTGATGCGGTCTGGCGAGGGGTATTCACCCAGTTTTTCACAAAGTTATCCACAGGAACTGTGGGTCGGCGGGTACCGCATCCGCAGTGAAAATAGACCCCGAATCGCTGGCGCGCCAGTGGGGGCCGCAAGAGTGGGCTGGGCCATAATCCATTGCCTATTGCCACAACCGATTCTGGAGCATCCCCCTTGTTGTCCATCATACAAGCCGCTGGCTGGCCGATCTGGCCGCTGATTGCCTGCTCGGTCCTGGCGCTGGCGCTGGTCTTTGAACGATTTGTCAGCCTGCGCGCCAGCAGGGTGGCCCCACCCAAGTTGCTCGATGAAGCGCTGGCGGTTTCTCGCAACGCCGTGCCCATTCCCGACGTGGTGACCCAGCTGGAACAAAACTCGGCCTTGGGCGAGGTGCTGGCCAGCGGCTTTCGCGCACTCAACTCCAACCCTGCTTGCAGCGAGGCCGACTTGCGCGCCGCGATGGAGGGCTCAGGCCGCGCGGTGGCACACCGGCTCGAGCGCTACCTGAGCGCTTTGGCCACGATTGCGTCGGCCGCGCCACTGCTCGGCTTGCTCGGCACGGTGATCGGCATGATCGAGATTTTTGGCTCGCAAGCGCCCGGCAGTGGGGTCGGTAGCGCTGCGGTATCGGCGGTAGGCAGCGGCAACCCGGCGCAACTGGCGCAAGGCATTTCGATTGCGCTGTACAACACCGCTTTCGGGCTGATCGTGGCCATCCCGGCGCTGATTTTCTGGCGCTATTTCCGCGCACGGGTCGATGCGTATTTGCTCCAGCTTGAACTGGCCAGCGAGCGTTTTGTGCGGCATCTGAATACGCTGCGCCGGTCATGAATTTCCGCAAAAGCTCGCGCGACGAGCCCGAGATCAACCTGATCCCCTTCATCGACGTGCTGCTGGTGGTGCTGATCTTTTTGATGCTGACCACCACCTACAGCAAATTCACCGAGCTGCAGCTCAGGCTGCCAGTAGCCGATGTCGATGCCCAGCGCGACTACCCCAAGGAAATCATTGTGGCGGTCAGCAGCGACGGGCGCTATGTCGTCAATAAAACGCCGCTGGAGGGCCGCAGCGCCGAACTGCTGGCACGCGCCATCAGCGCAGCGGCCAAAGCTGGCAAGGACAGCGTCATCATCATCAGCGCAGACGCCAGCGCGGCGCACCAGTCGGTCATCACGGTGATGGAAGCGGCGCGGCGGGTGGGCCTGACCCAAATCACGTTTGCCACGCAGACCTCGGCCGGTGCCGAGGGTCGCTGACTCTGGGGCGCTGCGCTGATGCGCCAGGCCCTGCAACGCGCCTGGCTGCAACGCGGCCCGCTGGCCTGCTTGCTGTGGCCACTGTCCTGCGTTTATGGCGCACTGGTGCGCTGGCATCAAAAGCGTTATGCCAGCGGCCAGTTGCCGTCGCAAAGCGCGGGGGTGCCCGTGCTGGTGGTGGGCAATGTGGTGGCCGGCGGGGCGGGCAAAACACCGGTGGTGATGGCGCTTGTCGCCCACTTGCAGGCACAGGGCTGGGCGGTCGGCGTCATCGCCCGGGGCTATGGCCGCAAGGATGCGCAATGCCGCGAGGTGCACGCTGACAGCGTGGCGCAAGACGTTGGCGACGAGCCCCTTTTGACCGTGCAAAGCTTTGCCCGCAGCGGCGTGACGCTGCCTTTTTTTGTGGCTCCGCAGCGCATCGAGGCCGCCCGCGCCCTGCTGGCGCGCTACCCGAACACCCAAGTGCTGATCAGCGACGACGGCTTGCAACACCATGCTTTGCAGCGCGGCCTGGAGGTGTGCGTGTTTGACGACCGCGGCCTGGGCAACGGCTGGCTGCTGCCGGCCGGCCCGCTGCGCGAGCCCTGGCCGCGTACTTACAGCAGTGCCGCAGTGCCAGGCCAAGCAACTTTGGTGCTGCATACCGGCCAGCGCCCGGCCTTCGCGGGCCACCGCGCCCGGCGCAGCCTGGCACGGCATGCGCTGCGCGGCGATGGCACCCGCATGGAACTGCAGCAATTGCGCGACCACGCACAGCCGCTGCTTGCACTGGCAGGCATCGCACAACCCGAGGTGTTCTTTGCCATGCTGCGCGACCAAGGGCTGACGCTGGCACGCACCATCGCTTACCCTGACCACTATAACTTTGATAGCTATACTGGCAAGGAATACGCTGGCTACCAGTTGATTTGTACTGAAAAAGACGCTGTCAAGCTGTGGCGCAAGGCACCGCAGGCATTGGCAGTGCCACTGGTGCTCACGCTCGATCCCGCGTTCAAGGCCGAATTAGGCCGTTGGCTGGCGCAGCAGCGCCCTGCCCCACCGCTATCATCCAGCCCATCCTGAGCCACTTTTTAACCGAACACGCATGGACACCAAATTGCTTGACCTGCTGGTCTGCCCCGTCACCAAAGGCCCGCTGCAGTATGACAAGGCGGCCCAGGAGCTGGTCTCGCGCAGCGCCCGGCTGGCCTACCCGGTGCGCGACGGCATTCCGATCTTGCTGGAGAGCGAAGCGCGAACATTGACCGACGAAGAACTCGGGCTCTAGGGCATGGCTGCTGGCAGACCGCTTTTTACGGTGCTCATTCCTGCGCGGCTGGCCTCCACCCGCTTGCCCGGCAAACCGCTGGCAGATATCGGCGGCCTGCCCATGGTGGTGCGGGTGGCCAGGCAAGCTGCTCAATCCGCTGCGCAGCGCGTGGTGGTGGCAGCCGACAGCCAAGAGATCATCCAAGCGTGCCAGGCGCATGGCATCGAAGCCGTGCTGACGGGCAGCCACCATGTCAGCGGCAGCGACCGGCTCGCCCAAGCTTGCGATCTGCTGGGACTGACAGACGATGAAGTGGTGGTCAACGTGCAAGGCGACGAGCCGCTGATTGCGCCGGAGCTCATCAACGCGGTAGCCGCCTTGCTGGCGCAGCATCCGCAAGCCAGCATGGGCACCGCAGCCCACCCGGTGCAAACGCTGGATGATTTTCTGAATCCCAATGTGGTCAAAGTGGTGCTCGATGCGCAAGGCTATGCGCTGTACTTCAGCCGCGCGCCAATTCCGCATGTAGCCGGCGCCAACAGCACCGAACGCTGGAAAACGGGCCAGCCGCTGCGCCACATTGGCATTTACAGCTACCGTGCGGCTTTCTTGCGGCGTTTCCCCACCTTGCCGCCCACCCTGCTGGAGACCGCCGAATCGTTGGAACAATTGCGTGTCCTCGGACATGGCCTGCGGATTGCCGTGCATACCAGCCCAGGCGTCCCCGCCAGCGGGGTCGATACGGCCGAAGATTTAGCGCGGGTGCGCCAGCTTTTGGAGCATTGAATCCGCTGGGCTGTCCATCCGCCATGCCGATGGACAGCGTCAGTCCGCGCCAAGGTCTGCGTGCTATCCTTACTTTCACGTCAACAAGCGCAGGCAGCGGTTTGCTGCCCGCGCTTGAGAAAATCCGACACCTTCAAGGAGACGCATGAGACTTATTCTGTTGGGCGCACCCGGCGCCGGCAAGGGCACCCAAGCCACTTTCATTTGCCAGAAATTCGGCATTCCGCAAATCTCCACGGGCGACATGCTGCGCGCAGCCGTCAAAGCGGGCACGCCACTGGGCGTTGAGGCCAAGAAAATCATGGACTCGGGCGGTTTGGTGGGTGACGACCTCATCATCAATCTGGTCAAAGAACGCATTGCCCAACCTGACTGCGACAAAGGTTTTTTGTTTGACGGCTTTCCGCGCACCATCCCGCAGGCCGACGCCATGAAAGCGGCGCATGTGGCACTGGACTGGGTGCTGGAGATCGACGTGCCGTTTGACGTCATTATCGAGCGCATGAGCGGCCGCCGCGTGCATGTGGCGTCAGGCCGTACCTACCATGTCAAGTACAACCCACCCAAGGTTGAAGGTATCGATGACGTGACTGACGAACCGCTGATACAGCGCGAAGACGACCGCGAAGAAACCGTGCGTAAGCGCCTGGCGGTCTATGACGCACAAACCCGTCCGCTGGTGGCCTACTACGAGGGCTGGTCCAAACTGCCCGCCTCGGATGGCGTGGCTGCACCGAAATACCGCGCTGTCAAAGGCGTGGGCAGCGTGGATGAAATCACGCTGCGGGTGATGCAGGCACTGGCCAGCTAAACCGCCAGTTACACCGGCGAAGAGCGCAAGCCGTAGACCTTGCCTGCTGCAAACAGGTATTCCACGCGCAATACGGCTTGGCCTTTTTCCTCGGCAAAAGTAAAGCCAACCACTGCCAGCTGCTCGCCAGCTTTGATTTCGGCCACACTCCAGGCCTGCATCCGGCTCAGCGGTGCCAGCTCAATTTCCCAGACCTTGTCCAGGCGCTTGGGCAAAGCGGTTTTGGCCAGCAGACCGCTATCCACTGGCGCGCTTTGTGCGGGCAGTTTGCGCTGCGTCAAATCCGGCGGCAGTTTGAGGCTGGGGGTAATTTCAAGATCGAGTTCGGCATGCGGATTCTTCCAAGCCACTTTGAGGGCCTTGCCTTCCAGGTAAATCGGGCGGTTCTGGTCAAAACTGCTCCAGCCGTGGTGCGCTTGGGCTTGCTGGCACCAACCCAGCGGCAAGACTAGGGCGGTACTGCGAGTGAGTAATTCTCGGCGTTTCATGGCAGCTCCTGGTTAAAAAGTAGGCTACGACCCGCTTGGCTTAGTAGCTCAGACATAGGCAATCCAACGCCCGCAAGTTAGCACGGCCAGCCACTTCAAGGTGGAAGACACCATGAGTACTCGGGCTGTTGTGTCGAGCTTTTGCAGTGAGTCGCGGCTATGAAACAGCGCGGCATTGCATCCCAGGAGCATGATGAGCGCCATCTTCAGCACAAAAGCGCGGTTCGCCAGCAGCTCATTGGCTTGGGCGGCAAACATCAGCAGGCCGGTGACGCCAGCCAGGCTGAAACCCGCCACCGCCAAGCCCAGGGTCAAGCGTGCCAAGTCTGGTACCGGTAGCGCTGCGCCCATGCCAAACACCCGCAACTCAAGCAGCACCAGGTTGCCCAGCAGCAAGGCTATGCCGACGAGGTGCGCCGCCTCCAGCATCGGGTAAAGCCAGGGCACGGTCTGAATCGCGCTAAACATCTGCAGCCCACAATTGCAAAAGCAAAGCGATGCGGGCTTTGACTGGCGGCAAGCCGCCTGCATCGGCAAATTCAAGCGATGCACCAGCGGGCAGCCGAACTTGCGGATTGGCGCAGCGGGTGGCGAGCACCACACGAATACCAACCGCTTTTGCCTGCCGCAGAGCAGGCAACAAAGCCTGATGCACACGGCCATTGCCGGTACCAGCCACCACAATGCCTTGCACGTCTTGGGATAGCAAAGCATCGACAACGCCGGGGTGGGCAGCGGCATGGCTCCAGACAATCTCCACACGAGGCCAGGCGCAAAACGGCGGCCAGTGCAACAAGTCAGCGATTGCCGAGAGGCTGGCACTGGCCCGGACAAGCTGTGCAGGCCATTCAGCAAAAGGCTGCAAAGGGCGCACGATGCCTTCTTCAACTACAGCCAGGGGACCCGCTTCACCGGAACTAAAGGCATCAAGCCGCCAGGCGTGAACCTTTTGCACATCGCGCGCGCTATGCACCTCTCCCGCGCACACCGCCACCACGCCGCAGGCCAATGGATGCGCCGCGACCACCAGCGCATCGCGTAAATTTTGCGGACCATCTGCGTCCAATGCATTGGCCGGGCGCATGGCGCAGGTCAACACCACGGCTTTACGCGGTGCCAGCAGAGTTTGTAGAAAGAAGGCCGTTTCTTCCAGCGTGTCTGTGCCGTGCGTGATAACAAGGGCTTGCACATCGTCTTGCGCCAGCCAATGTGCGCAGCGCTTGGCCAACAGCAACCAAATCTCATGCGTCATGTCTTTGCTATCGATTTGCGCCACTTGTTCGGCCAGCACCTGATGCTGACCTATGGAAGGCAAGTCGGAAAGCAACTCAGCCACACCCAACTGCCCGGCAGTGTATTGGCTGCTGTCAGCTGGATTGGCTGCCAAACCGGCAATGGTGCCGCCCGTGCCCAACACCACGATTTTCATAGGCGCTTCTTACAAGATTTGAGTATTTAATTAGCCATTTTGACTGGCAAAAGACAAGGCATTTGCAAATTATTAAAAACTGGCTGAAAATACAGTTACTGTGTTTTAAATCAGTTCCAAAGGAGCCTTCAATGGAAATCCCAAAACTCACTGCACGCCAACAGCAAATTTTTGAGCTGATTCAAAGCACGATTGCACGCACGGGCGCGCCGCCCACCCGCGCTGAGATTGCCAATGAGCTGGGCTTTAAATCGGCCAACGCGGCAGAAGAGCATTTGCAAGCGCTAGCACGCAAAGGTGTGATTGAACTGCTCAGCGGTACCTCACGCGGCATCCGGTTGAACAATGAGACGCTGCGTAATATTCATGCATCTCGCACCAAGCAATTCTCGCTGCCGCTTCCCAGCCTGGCGCAACTCGTGCTCCCGTTGATTGGCCGTGTGGCGGCAGGCTCACCCATCCTGGCGCAAGAGCATGTTGATCAGACCTACTGCTTCGAGTCCAGCCTGTTCCAGCGCCAGCCCGACTACTTGCTCAAAGTGCGCGGCATGTCGATGCGCGATGCCGGCATCATGGACGGTGATCTACTGGCCGTGCAAAAAGCCACTGACGCCAAAAATGGGCAGATTGTTGTGGCGCGTTTGGGAGACGAGGTAACCGTTAAACGCTTTAAGCGCAAAAACAGCGTGATTGAGTTGCACCCTGAGAACCCGGATTTTTCCACTATCGTGATCGAGCCTGGCCAGCCATTTGAAATTGAAGGTTTGGCAGTAGGCCTGATTCGCAACACGATGTTGATGTAGCAACCCACTGTCCCCAGACCCCGCCGCCCTTGCCTTGAAAGACCGCCATGTCCATCGCTTTGTTTTCTGCAGTCAAGCTGTTTGCCGCACCCTCTGGAATGCCATTGACCAGCCTGCTGGCTTGGTTTTGGCGCACTCGCAATACCTCACCCGCAATACCGGCGACAAGAAAAAAAACGCGCATCTCAAGCTCCCCGCCATTGCGTGTTTGGCGCTATGTAGACAGCAGTGCGCGCGGCTCTGCAGGCACGCGCTTGAGAATTTCGGGCCGCATGTCAGAAGTTTGCGCCGAACTGGACCGCCTAGCCGAGTTGGAAGCTCGCCAAGGTTAACCACGGAAGATTTGCACGGTCGGGTAGCCTGCCCAAAGGCTTGGGCTTGCAAAAGCCCAAGGCACAATATCTGCATGAATATTGTGATCCTTGATGATTATCAGGACGTCGTTCGGAAACTAGCGTGCGCGGCCAAGTTGGAAGCCTACCCTGCAAAGGTTTATACCAACACGGTCAAGGGCGTCGGCCAACTCTCGATCAGGCTGCGCGATGCGGACATCGTGGTCTTGATCCACGGCCGCAGCTATATCACTCGCCATTTGCTTGACAAGCTGCCCAAACTGAAATTAATCGCACAAACAGGACGGATAGGCAAGCACATTGATATCGGCGCTTGTACTCAGCGCGGGATTCTGGTGACCGAGGCGTTAGGTTCAGCCGTGGCTCCTGCTGAAATGACATGGGCACTCATCATGGCGGCTATGCGCCGATTGCCGCATTACATCAGCAACCTGAAGCACGCCGCGTGGCAACAATCCGGCCTGAAATCTACTGCAATGCCTGCCAATTTTTGTTTGGGCAATGTGCTGCAAGGCAAAACTTTGGGCATCTGGGGCTATGGCCATATCGGTAGCTTGGTGGCGAGCTACGGCAGGGCATTTGGCATGCGCGTTATGGTCTGGGGGCAAGCCGCCTCGATGGAAAATGCAGTTAAAGACGGCTACGAAATTGCTACAAGCAAGGCCGCTTTTTTTAGCGCCTGTGATGTGTTGTCAGTCCATTTGCGTCTAGGGTCACGCACATTGGCTTGCGTCACACTTGAAGACTTGTCCTCCATGAAGGCCAGCGCAATTTTTGTGAATACGGCACATGCTGAGTTGGTACAAGCTGATGCACTGTTGTCGGCTTTAAACAGGGGAAATCCAGGTATGGCGGCGATTGATGTTTTTGAAACTGAGCCAGTGCTTCAAGGCCATGCATTGCTACGACTGGAAAACTGCATTTGTACACCCCATATCGGCTTTGTGGAGCAAGAGAATTACGAAATGCAGTTCAACACCGCCTTCGATACTATTTTGAATTTCATGAAAGGCATACGGGTTCCAGTCGTCAATCCTGCAGCGCTAGAGGTCCGGCGATAACTCAGGGGGATTTCAGATCAAAATCCAAAAGTCCGTCGCCAAAGTCAGTGTCCTGATTTTGACCAGCCGCTCTGGGCAGTTCAGCGCTTGCATTTTGAGAAGGGGGGGGTTTTGAGTCGAATCTGCTTAGGTCAAAATCCAAGCCCAAGCGCATGGAAGCAGGCGGTTTATGTAAATCTCCAAAAGCCTCGGACTCAATTAAAGACTGCACCACGGGCTCTAGGACAGGGTCTGACCAAGGGTCTACATCAGTGGTCAGAAAACCCGGCGTAGTAACCGACGCGGCCATATTCAATGCGGAACGTGATGCGGGCTTAGTGCTAGGAACATACCCGGGAATTGCCTCAGGGCCAGTCAAAGTTGCGCCATAGTTGGCAATATTCTTCACCAAAGTGCGCAGTAATATGAGGTCACGGTATGCCTCAAGGTCAAAAACCTCGCCATCTTCGTCATCGGGTTTTCTGAACACGGACTCTTCGATCACCTCTAGCACGCCGAGTGCCGGCCACAAAGCCTGTATCCTGGCCATGGCGACAAAGTACGATTCCAAACCGCGTGTTTTGGTACCAAAGTCATCAAATTTGGGGGCTTGGGCATTGAACACTTTGTGAAACTCATCGCGCAAAAGACTGTAGTCCACCTTGCGGTCAAGGCGGTGGTAAATCTCGAAGAGATCCAAGTAAGCCAATGCGCTGGTTTGAACGTTTTCCTTGATATGGTCTTTAAGCACGGTAATGGCTTGGTCGTGCTGTCCCAAGGTAATAAAGAAGTCTGCTTGTTGCTGAACATCAAACAATTCTTCCGCATTCACGGCCCGCGCCAACTGGCTGTTACTGAAATCTGATATTGGACCCGATGAAGACCTGGCGGTCGATTTGAGCGGCTTGTATGGCGTTGTAGCCGAAGCGGTCACTGGCGGTGCGGCGGGTACCAATTTAGCTGCCGGTTTGGACAAAGGCGCGCTAAGGTCAAAATCAAGGTCAATGTCGAGTGCCGCAGCTGTTGGCATGGGCAATACTGGCATATCGGCCAAAGCAAAAGGTGCTGGAGCGACCGAAACTGGCGGGGCAAAGGCAGGCTGAACCGACGGCTTGGCAGATTTGGAATGGCTCCAAGCTTCTTCATGTGCAAGGCTGTTTTTTTGCGCCAACCACCAAGCAGGCTCGGCCCGAGCAGTGCGGCGATGCCGCCACCAGAAAAATGCACTGCCAAAAACCGCCAAAGCGGAAAGCGCCAGCAACAGATAAACGAGCGGGTTTGAATAACGTTCCTCGCGAGCTTTTTCAAGCTGGGAGCTGAGCATACCAATGCGCTCTTGTTGCTGCAAATTTTGCGAGCGTACGGTATTGGCCTCAGCCTGTAGTCGCTCAACTCTTTCAAGATCCCGCAACAAGTCAAGGGGTTGGGTGTTTAAAGCACGCCACAGTGCTGCCGACGCAGCGCGCTGCTGCGGGTTGTCTGTTGGAACGCTCAGTATTTCGGCGGAAGGCTTGAGAACCGGGTCAACCTCGGTAAGCAGTTCAACAGGATCAATTACCAAACGTGCCTTTTTGCTTGGGCCCGGTACTTTGCCGTTGGTTGAGAGGCTGGGAGTCGGTTTGCTGCTGGCGTTGGATTCTGCAGCGGCCAAAGGTGCTGGCTCAGTTGCTTTGATGATGGGAGCGGCCCGCAGCGCAGATTCAGCACGCTTCGATTTTCGTGCTGGCTCAGCATTCGGGGCCGCAGGGGCAGCTGTAACGGTTAAAGATTCAGGCGCTAAAGGAGTTGGTGCAACAGCGCCTAATTCGGGCACCGGCGCGAGGGGCAATGCCCGTTTGGACTTTTGCCGAGTGCGGGAGTTAGACCGAGACGGTATAGACGCAGTGCCAACGTTGAATGGCGGCGGGATTGTGACGGTGGGAAGTGGCCCTTGCGGAGGCGGGGAGAACGGTACAACCGTCGGAAATACCGTTACGCCGGGTGGACTGGACTCGCTAGCCACATCAGCCAGCAAGACATACCTGCGAGTGACCTTTTCTGTACATCCAGCGCGCACAAACAGCATCACAAAGGGCTCATCCACCGCCACTTGTGAGCGTATTTTCAGCAAGCCTTGTTGGGCCGAGGCTCCAGCCGAGGCAGTGACGCTGACCCTGGTTGCAGGCAGCATGGTGTCGGCATGAAATACATCGGCCTCCAAGCACAGCGCCGAGATGCTTTCACCTGGGCTGAGCGTTAGCAACACGTCAAGATTGAGCGGCTGGCCAATCAACACCACCCCTCTGGTACGTCCCAGCGTCAATGCTTGGCTGCTCGTGGCCACAAGCGCAAGCAAAACCGCAATCAGGCAGAGACGAAAAGGGATTTTGCTGAGCATATATCCTTGTATTTTGGCATAGGCCTGTGTCTTGCTTGGGCTTCCTCCATGCTCATAATTGGCATATGAAAGTCACATACACACAGGTCGGGATTGTTGGGGCTGGAATTATGGGGCAGGGCATTGCTCAAATAGCCGCCCAAGCAGGCAGTTCAGTGCTGCTCTACGACATGTCGGCAGCAGCAGCGCACCGAGCGAGAGAGGCGATTCTGGCGCAATGGGACAGCTTGACGGCAAAAGGTCGTTTGAAGCCTGACCAACAGGCACTCTACAAGTCACGTTTGCAATGCGCCAACGCGCTGGAGGCTTTGAGTCCTTGCGATTTGGTGGTTGAGGCGATTGTGGAACGCTTGGAAATCAAAAAAAGCTTGTTTGCCTTGCTCGAGACCATCGTCAAAAGCACGGCCGCCTTGGCAACCAACACATCGTCCTTGTCCGTCACCGCCATCGCCGCAGAATTACGGCGTCCCGAGCGCTTGGCGGGTTACCACTTTTTCAATCCTGTACCGCTGATGCGAGTGGTCGAAGTCGTAGCGGGCCTGAGGACGGATCCGCAGTTATGTGAGGATTTGACTGCTTACGCCCGCCAGATGGGCCATACCCCGGTACAGGCACAAGACACCCCGGGATTTATCGTCAACCATGCGGGGCGCGGCTACGGTACCGAGGCACTGAGGATCGTGGGTGAATGCGTTGCAGACTTCAGCACAATCGACCGCATTTTGAAAGACCAAGCAGGCTTCAAGCTCGGTCCGTTTGAGTTGATGGATTTAACTGCGCTGGACGTGTCGCATCCTGTCATGGAGTCGATATACCAACAGTACTTCAATGAGCCGCGCTACCGACCCAGCGTCATCACCGCGCAGCGTTTGGCGGGTGGCATGCTGGGCCGAAAGACTGGCGAGGGCTTCTACCGCTACATAGACAAGAAAATTCAACTGCCTGCGGAGCCTGCGGTGCCGCAAGTGAGTAAATTCCCCCCTATATGGGTCTCACCCAAAGCCGCGCGACGGCGTGAGCTGCTTGAACTGCTCAAAACACTCCAAGCCCAGCTTGAGACTGGAGCTGCACCTTCGGAAAACGCACTAATTTTGGTTGCCCCACTGGGGTTTGATGTCACCACAGTGGCGGTGGTCGAACGCTTCGACCCGACCCGCACCTTGGGCATCGACATGCTGGCTGACGATGCGCAAACCAAACGTCGTGTCATTGCAACCAATCCCGCCACCCGGCCCGACCTTCGCGATGCCCTGCATGCTTTGTTGGTGCGGGACGGTAAACCAGTCAGTTGCATCAAAGACAGTGCCGGCTTTGTCACCCAGCGGGTGGTCGCTACGGTCATCAATATTGCCTGTGACATCTGCCAGCAAGGTATTTGCAGCCCAAAAGATTTGGAGCTTGCTGTCACGCTGGGACTGGGTTATCCGCTTGGGCCGCTGTCGATGGGCGATCAATATGGCCCCACCAATGTCCTGGAGGTACTGTTCAACATGCAAACCGTTTATGGCGATCCGCGCTACCGCCCTTCCCCCTGGCTGCGCCGCCGGGGTGCTTTGGGCCTCAGCCTGTTGCACACAGAGGACTAACATGACTGCGCAACTCAAAAGCGCCATCCATGGCCAGACCCTTGTGCTGACGATCAGCAATCCGGATCACCGCAATACCCTCGGGCCAGAGCTCTACGCTGCGGCAATAGAGGTACTGAATGCCGCCGAGAGCAATGCGGATATCCGCAGTGTGGTGCTCACTGGCGAAGGCGCCCACTTCAGCGCTGGCGGGAACCTGCAGCGGTTGCAAGCCAACCGCCAGCATACGACCGAAGTGCAAGCACAAAGCATTGAAGGCCTGCACAGCTGGATAGAAGCCCTGCGCGCTTTCCCCAAGCCCGTGATAGCAGCCGTGGAGGGGGCCGCTGCGGGTGCCGGCTTCTCTCTGGTCCTGGCCTGTGATTTGGTGGTGGCAGCACGCAATGCGGTATTTGTCATGGCTTACAGCAATATCGCCTTGTCACCCGATGGCGGTGCCAGCTGGAGTTTGGCTCGCACCCTGCCCCGCCAACTGGCCACTGAACTTTTGATGTTCGGCGAACGGATCAATGCCGAGCGCCTGCACGTGCTGGGTGTGGTCAATCGCCTGGTGGATGCCGGCGAGGCATTGTCGCAAGCCTTGTTTTTGGCCCAGCAGCTCAATGAGCGCGCGCCCAACGCGTTGACCAGTATCAAAGAACTGCTGCTGGAGGCAACGCAGGTCTCACTGAATGCGCAACTGGCCTCCGAGAAAATGCATTTTGTGAAAAACTTGCACCATACAAATGCAGGGATTGGTATTGCGGCATTTTTAGCCAAGCAAAAACCGCTCTATCAATAAGATGTCAAAGTAAAAAAACCACCAGCCAGTTTGAAGCCCGACTGGTGGTCTTAATCTACTGAAAACAGCAGGGCAAAAGCCTGTTGAATTAAGGCAAGCTGGCTGCAGCGGCTTTGATGGCTTCACGAATGCGCCCATAAGTACCGCAGCGGCAAATATTTTCAATCGCGTCAATATCGGCATCGGTCGGATTTTTTGTTCGGCTCAGCAGATCGACAGCGGCCATGATCTGGCCAGGCTGACAAAACCCGCATTGCGCCACATCACGGTCCAGCCAGGCCTGCTGCACGGGGTGCAACTGGTCGCCGGTGGCCAAGCCTTCAATGGTGGTGATGTTCTTGCCTGCTGCGAAAGCCACTTTGGTCACGCAAGTGGTACGGTGCTTGATTTGCCGGGACTCAGAAGTTACTCAGGCGGGACAGGAAGCAAACAGCGCAAACACAAAATCTAACGCCTTGGGTACACACCCAACTTGGCCGCAACCATTCAAAAACCGAAAACTTTTGGGCAAGCTTTCATTTAGACACCTGCGCGACAACCCCAATTCATCCTCCCTGCCCCTCGCGTGACAATGACCTGCATGGAAGACCCCATGCTGACCAACGACGAGCGCGCTGCCATCAACGCCGGGCGCTGGTTCTCCTCCCTCTCGCCCTCACTGAGGCATGACATCTTGCGCTGTGCCTACGTCAAGCGCTACCGTGATGACGAGCTGATTTCCGCGCGCGGCGACCCGGCAGAGGAGTGGATTGCCTGCGCCAAGGGCGCGGTGCGCGTGAGCTCCACCTCGCTATCGGGTAAACAAGTGACACTGACCTATGTCGAGCCGGGCATCTGGTTTGGCGATGTATCGATTTTTGACGGCGACCGCCGCACCCACGACAGTTACTCGCACGGCCACACCACCATTGTTTGCGTTGCGCGCGGCGATCTGCGCAAAATTTTGGATCAGCATGTCGAGCTGTATGAGGCCCTGCTGCGTCTGCACGCGCGCCGCATCCGCCAACTCTACGGGCTGGTTGAAGATCTCAATACCCTGCCGCTGCGCGCCCGCCTGGCCAAACAGCTGCTGCACCTGGTACGAAGCTACGGCGTACCATCCCTCGGTGACGGTGCCGAGGTGCGCATTGGCCTGCAACTGGCGCAGGAAGAACTGGCGCAGTTACTGGGTGCTTCGCGCCAACGCGTGAACCAGGAGCTGAAAACCATGGAGCGTGAAGACGCGATCCGTATTGAACCGGGTGGCCTGGTGGTGCGCAACCGCGAAGCACTGATGCGCTTCATAGAAGTCGATAACTGATAAAGAACATGAGCAACTTCGACCATTTCGCTGGCAGCCGGGCGCTAGACGTAGCGCCGTTTGACCTGGACACCCTTGCCGCTTGGCTAGCAGCCCATCTCGAAAGCTTCACCGGCCCGCTCACGCTGGAGCAATTCAAAGGCGGCCAATCTAACCCGACCTACAAACTCATCACGCCCGCGCAAAGCTATGTGATGCGCTGTAAGCCCGGCCCCAAGGCGGTGCTGCTGCCTTCGGCCCATGCCATCGAGCGCGAGTTTGCCGTTATGCGCGGTTTGTACGGCACCAAAGTTCCCGTTGCCAAAATGCACGTCCTGTGCGAAGACGAAGCCATCATTGGCCGCGCCTTCTACATCATGGAATATGTGCAAGGCCGCGTGCTGTGGGACCAGTCCCTCCCCGGCATGGCCCCGGCCGAGCGCGGCGCGATTTATGACGAAACCAACCGTGTCATGGCCGCCTTGCACACCGTGGATGTAGCAGCGCAGGGCCTGGCCAGCTACGGCAAACCCGGCAATTACTTTGAACGCCAAATTGGCCGCTGGAGCAAGCAATACCAAGCCAGCGCGGATGGTGCCGGCCCCATGAGCCAGCCGATTGCCGAGATGGAACAACTCATTGCCTGGCTGCCCGCCAATATGCCGCCGAGTGCCAGAGACGAGAAAGTCAGCATCGTGCATGGCGACTACCGGCTCGACAACATGATCTTCCACCCGACTGAGCCGCGTGTGCTGGCGCTGCTCGACTGGGAACTGTCCACGCTGGGCCATCCGCTGGCCGACTTCAGCTACCACTGCATGGCCTGGCACATCGAGCCGGGCGCGTTTCGCGGTATCGGTGGGCTGGATTTAGCGGCGCTGGGCATCCCCAGCGAAGCGGACTACATCGCTCTGTACTGCGAGCGCACCGGCCTGGCTACCCCTGCAGCCCTTCAAGCCGACTGGAATTTCTACCTCGCCTACAACCTGTTTCGCATGGCTGCCATCCTGCAAGGCATTGCCAAGCGGGTCGAGATGGGCACGGCGGCCAGCGCGCAAGCGGCGGCTTCGGCAGCCGGGGCAAGGCCCATGGCAGCGCTGGGATGGAAATTTGCGCAGCAGGCTTGAATGCGGATGTCCCTCACCCCCACCCTTTCCCCGCAATGGGAGAGGGAGCAGAAAAAATCTTAACCAACTAGAAGGCCCCCATGGATTTCGATTACTCCCCCAAGACCCAGGCGCTGCAAACCCGCCTGCTCCAGTTCATGCAAGAGCACATCTACCCGGCTGAGAAAACCTATGCCGATGAGCTGGCCGCCAATACGGCAGCGGGTAAACGCTGGACGCATTTGCACATCATCGAGCAGCTCAAAACCAAGGCCCTGGCCGCTGGTTTGTGGAATTTGTTTCTGCCGGTCGACAGCGCCCAAGCCGCTGGCTTGGATGACGCCGGGGGCGCAGGCCTGACCAACCAAGAATACGCGCCGCTGGCCGAAATCATGGGCCGCGTGCCCTGGGCACCCGAGGTCTTCAACTGCAACGCGCCCGACACCGGCAATATGGAAACCATTGCCCGCTACGGCAGCGCCGAGCACAAGCAGCGCTGGCTGAAACCGCTTTTAAACGGCGAAATCCGCTCAGCCTTTGCCATGACCGAGCCCGAAGTGGCGTCGAGTGACGCCACCAACATCGCCACGCGGATTGAACGCGATGGTGACGACGTCGTCATCAACGGCCACAAATGGTGGATCTCAGGTGCGGGCGACCCGCGCTGCGCGGTCTACATCGTCATGGGCAAATCCAGCCCAGAAGCACCGCGCCATTCGCAGCAAAGCATGGTGATGGTGGCGGCCAACACGCCGGGCATCCGCATCGTGCGCCCGCTGAATGTGATGGGCTACGACGACGCGCCGCATGGCCACATGGAGATGTATTTTGAGAATGTGCGCGTGCCCGCCAGCGACATTTTGCTGGGCGAAGGCCGCGGTTTTGAGATTGCCCAAGGCCGCCTTGGCCCCGGCCGCG
>JBJXED010000151.1:0-3803 GCA_046155225.1 Burkholderiaceae bacterium | reverse complement strand
AGCTTGGCATCGAAGCTGGCGTGACCGGCACGCAGCTCCAGAATTTGCGCATCAGAAAAGCCATTCATCTTGCCCAGGGCGGTATGTGCAGCCAGGCAGTAGGCGCAGGCATTGACCTCGCTCACCGCCAAATTCACTACCTCGCGCTGCTTGGCATTGAGCGATGTTTTGGCATTTTGAAAGGCCAGGTAGTTGCCCAGTGCGTGCTCAGAAATTGCAAAAGTGGCGTACAGGTTGGGCACAAAGCCGAGGGCTTTTTTCAGGTTGTCAAAGATCGCCTGGTTGCCTTCAGAGACTTGATCGCGGGTCGGGACGGTGAAGCTGGTCATGGAAATACTCCTGGGTGGTGGTTAACAAATCCATCAACGAATGTGTTGATGGCTGAATCATGATTGATGCTGTATCTATTGAATAGACCAATAAATTGACTAAAATACATTCCATTTTGGAATTAAAAGGTCAAACCAATGGACAAGCTAGCTGCCATGCAAACCTTTGTACGGGTCGCCGAATCGGGCAGCTTTTCGGCCGTGGCGCGCGAGCTCGGCAGCACCCAAAGCGCCGTCAGCAAACAAGTGGCGGGGCTGGAAAAAGCGCTGGGCGCGCGCCTGCTCAGCCGCACCACGCGCGCGCTGGCGCTCACCGATGCCGGCCAAAGCTATTTCGAGCAGGTGCGCCGCTTGGTGGCCGAAATTGATGAAGCCGAGGGTTTGCTGCGCAGCAGCGAGCAACAACTCAGCGGCTGGTTGCGGGTGGCCGCTTCCGTTGGCTATGGGCGGCGGGTGCTGATGCCGCTGGTGCAGAGTTTTTTGAACCAGCATCCCGGCGTGCGCATTGATCTGATTTTGAACGATGGCTTTATCGACCTGGTCGAGCAAGGCATTGACGTGGCCGTGCGCGTGGGTCAGCTCGCCGACAGCAGCCTGCTGGCGCGGCGCATCGGCACTGCGCACCGCGCCTTGATGGCGCACCGCAGCTATCTGCGCAGCCCGACGGGCGGCAAACCGCTGCGCGAGCCAGCCGATTTGGCGCAGCACAACTGCATCGTCTACACCGAACTCGGCACGCGCAACAGCTGGACCTTCACGGCGGGCAAAGGCGCGCCGGTTGCCGCAGGCAGCCAGCAAAGCGTGCGTGTGCAAGGCAATCTGCAAAGCAATAGCTCGGAGGTCATCCGCTCCGCCGTACTGCAAGGCATGGGCATTTGCTATTCGCCCGACTGGTTGTTTGAGGGTGAGCTAGCCAGCGGCGACGTAAAGGTTTTGCTGCCGCATTGGCCGATGCAGCCGCTGCCGGTGCACTTGGTCAGCCCGCCTGCGCGGCGTCATGCGGCCAAAGTGCAAGCGTTTGGCGCACATGTGGCGAAAAATTTGAGCGACGTCTAGACACTGTGCAACGCGTTAGCTCGCATAACAAGCGTGGGCGCGGACATTAACGCCCCAAGCTGGAACGTTATTCGGGGCAGACCACGCACCCACATTGGGCGCAGCGTTTTTCTACGTTGCTTTTTCATGCTGCATCTGGGTCATGAACGGGGCTAACTTTTCACAGCGTTAAACGCAGCGTGCCGAAACCACAAGGGCGGCAGAGGCGCTGCGCTTGTGGCGTAAAAAAAAGCCGCTACCAAACGGCAGCGGCTTGCATGAACTGACGCGTATTTACTTCGCGGCTTCGGTCAGACGCCGACCCAGCGAAATGCCGTAAGGTGCAGGGCGTGCCAACAGCACCGGGTCTTTGGAAGGGTTGATGCCTTTGGGCAGCACCAGCGGATTGAAGGTGATTTTGTCGCAGGCACCGCCGGGAGCGGGCTCAACCTTGTCAATGACCAGTCGGCCCAGCGGCACCACCGGACGGCTGTCGGGCCAGACTTTGGTTGGGTCGGTCGTTTGGTCGCTGGCGTCAGCGAGTTGAACCTTGAAGTCAAACGCTACGCTGCCTGCGGCCACGCGCTTGCGCAGTTCTTCGGCCAAAAATTCATCGGGCAGGGACTTGAGCTGCTCGTCGGTCAAACCCACCGTACCGGCTTCGGGAATGAATTGCCAGCGCACGAACTGGCTCTCTTTCTTGGCGTTGACCAACTCAAACGCGTTGTTGCTCCAGTAGTTCACCGTCGCGTAGCTCGAAGGTACGGGCGCCTTGGCAAGGTAGCCCGCCTGAATCAAGGTTTCCGGGTGGGCATCATTGAAAGCCTTCAGCTTGGCAGGGTCGGGCTTGCCGGTTGCCGGGTCAGGCGTGCGCACCTGCAAAAACTGCGCGAAATGCTCGGGTTTGCTGACGAAATACATCGGCGCCGAGATATTGGCCGTCAACCACTGCTCACCTTTGGCCGTGGTGAATTGCAGCGCCAGAGCGCGTACCGACTTGCTCTTGTCGCTCGCCTTGGGGTTGCCGCCGCCGACGGAAAAGCGGGCTACCACAGGTACCTTTTCACCACTGAACACCGCCGCTGTGGACAGGCTGCGGCCTACGGCATTACCCACAAAATAGCCGCTGGCGCAGACGCCCTTGGCGTGCGAGCGGCGAAAACTGGCCTGCTTGCCGAACAGGCCTTCGAGCGCGTTGACCTGCGCCTCGGGTGGTGAAGCCTGGGCCAGAGCCGCAGCTGGCAGCATCACAGCGCCCAAAATTGCCGCTGCGGCTGCGGCGGCAGTGAACAACATCTGGTTTTTCATCATGAGTTTCTTTCGTGAGTTGACGTACAGACAAGGCTTGCAAAAGCGTTTTGCAAGCAGCGCAGATTATTGGGCGAGATTCAGGCAGATTTCTTACATTTCGCCGTGCAAATCGCCAGAGAATCCCTATTCAGCGGCCAATGTGCATCCAGCGCGTGACTTCGGCACTCCTTCAATTGCTATATTTATAGAAGCATTACTGGCAATATATACCTTGGCTAGAAGCCAATTCGACTACTTTTTTGGCGGAAACAGCAGTCCAAACACCAATAAAGCGTCACCCAGCAAACCAAGTGCCAAAGCCAATTTCCACGGCGCCGCCGGGTCGCGCGGAAATAGCGGCCCGGCTGGCAGGGCAACACTTCGCCCTACGGCAGCTTTCTGCTGAACCATTCGGACAAAGTCACGCCCGGTGCAAACAAATCGCTTTGTGCTGTCGGCAATTGCCGCGATCGTGCCCCTACCCTCCTGGCCAAACTCCGCAGCAGGGCGGCGAAATCCTCGTTGACGCTTTTTTGTCGGCGCTGCTGGAAAAGCCGATCTCGACTTGAAATACCTTTGCGCAATACAAACAAGATTGGTGCACGCACCAGACTGGCATACAAACCAAATTAGTGCAGCACGACACCCTTGGGGCCACCTTCATGGTGCATTACGCGGCCCGCCCTGCGCTTTACTGGCATGAGGATTGCAACCACATAGCCAACGACAGTCTGGAGGACGCTTGAAAAAATCGAAATTGGTGATGGTGGGCAATGGCATGGCGGGCGTGCGCACGATCGAAGAACTCATCAAAATTGCGCCCGAGCTGTATGACATCACGGTCTTTGGTGCCGAGCCGCACCCCAACTACAACCGCATTTTGCTCAGCCCGGTGCTGGCGGGCGAGCAGACGCTCGATGAGATTGTGCTGAACTCGTGGGATTGGTACAAAGACAACCACATCACCTTGCACGCGGGCAAAAAAGTGGTGCAAGTGGACCGCGTTAGACGGCTCGTTGTTGCTGAAGACGGCACCGAAGAAGAGTACGACCGCCTGTTAATGTGCACCGGCTCGAACCCCTTCATCTTGCCAATTCCCGGTAAAGACTTGGCCGGCGTGATTGCCTACCGCGATATTGCCGACACCAA
>JBJXED010000150.1:0-7377 GCA_046155225.1 Burkholderiaceae bacterium | reverse complement strand
ATGGCCGCATCACGGCGCAAAACCAAACCCCCAGCGGCACCCAGGGTGGGCAAATCCACGTCACCGGCGAGCAAGTGCGCATCGCCAGCACGGCGCAGCTTGACGCCAGCGCGCCCGCAGGCGGCGGAGAGGTCTTGATTGGCGGGGGCTGGCAAGGCAACGACAGCCGCCTCAGCAACGCCCTGAACACTCTGGTGGAAGCCGGGGCCAAACTCAGCGCCAACGCCACCCAGCGGGGCAATGGCGGCACCATCGTGCTGTGGAGCGACGGGCTGACGCAGGCGCACGGCACGCTGAGTGCGCGCGGCGGGCCCGAAGGCGGCAACGGCGGACAGGTGGAGACTTCAGGTAGCACCTTGCAGCGCAGCGGCTTGCCGGATGTGTCCGCGCCAATGGGGCAGGCAGGGCTGTGGTTGCTGGATCCGGACTTTATTGAACTGGCGGGCGGGCCGATTCCCTCACCAGGGCCAGTGCCGGGGCCTTTCCCCAGCGGCCAGCCCCTGGGCGGCGCGACGGTGCTGTATGAGACAGAGCTGGAACAATTCGTCGGCAATATTGCCCTGATAGCCAACCACGCCATCGTCGCGACCACCGCCAATGCGTTTAATGGCGGCTTGCAAATTCGCTCGGGCCTGACGCTGAGCACCGTCAATGCGCCCGGTCCGGTGCCCGTGGCACCGATGTCGTTCAAGGGCTTCAACCAGGGCATCGACCTGACGGCGACGGGCTTCATTCAGGTCGGCAACTCACTGGGCTCGCCCGGCAACGTGCTAATCACCGCCGGTACGGACATGCTGGCCAGCAAAGCGGTGCAGCTGCATCTGCCCAATGTGCTCACCACGGCGCAAAACCCGGCGAGTGGCCCGGGCAATATCACGCTGCGTTCGTCAGGCAGCATTCGCACGGGGAACCTGACCACTAAATCCGAGAACCCGTTTTTTGGTCAAGGCGGCTCGGTGACGGTGGACGCGTCCGGCGGAGTGGCCGATGTCGGTGCCATCACCACCTCCATCAGGGACAAAAGTTTTGACGACAGCAAGGCCGGCGACATCACGGTGCTGGGCAAAAGCGTGGTCTTGCGCGGCAACCTGGACGCGTCGGGCTTTGCACCCATATTCGAGACCACGGGTTCCGCACCCGGCAACATCCAGGTGATTGCGGGCCTTAATTGCGACGCCAGTTGCGACACCGTCCCCACCCTGCTGATTGCGCCAGATGGCAGCGGCAGCTTGAACATCAGCGCGGTAGGCGGCATCCAGAACACCATGACGGGCATCAAGCCTGCCCGAGGCGGCAACGTCATCTTGCAGGCCTTGCGCGGCGATATCGCAGGCGCTGACCCTATGACGGCGCTGTTTGTGAATACCGAGGGGGCCAATTATTTTGCCGGCCCGCCGGTGGGTTTTGGCAGCGATGGCGGGCAGGTGATGATTTCAGCCGAGCAAGGTCGCATTGCCAACTTCTCGCTGGTCCTTGCCTCGGCCGCTGGCGGCCAGGGCGCAGAAGAGGGCAGGTTCGGCGCCCCGGTAGGGCGGCCTGGCGGCCATGGCGGCAGCGTCAGCTTGCGCGCGGCCAACGGCATCTTGGTGGACAACCTGCAGCTACTGGCGCAAGGTGGCCACGGCGGCAAAGCCGTTTTGGCTGGCGAGTCGCGCACCGCAGGCAGTGGCGGCAATGGCGGCAACGTCACGCTGCTAACTGCGGGCGGCGCGCTGGTCAATCCGGGCGGCAGCTTGGTGATCAGGGCCAATGGCGGAGCGGGTGGCAATGCGGAGGACTTTGCCGCTGGCATCGCCCTGCCCGGTGCCGGCGGTAATGGCGGTACGGTGGAGGTCAAAGCACCGCACATCGCGTTTTTCCAGCCGTTCTCGGCAGCCCCCGGCTCGGTCATCGAGGCCGTAGGCGGGCAGGGCGGTTTTGACAGCATGCCTTTTGGCCTGTCGGGCAGCGGCGGCAACATAGCGCTGACCGCGACCGCGCCCGACGGCGGCATCACCCTGACCGATGCGCCCATGCAGCACCAGTTGCTGACGGCCAACCCCATGATTGATTCGCCCTTTGGCGGCAGCATCACACTGTCAGCCGGCAGCGGCGGCATTCTTCTGGATGGCCAGACGCTAGTGGCCACCGATTCGCTGGTTTTGCTGGGCAACAACGGCCTGCAGGACAACCTCGGATCAGTCGAGCTGCCAGGCCCCAACACCGTGGGCGCGATTTCCGGCAAGGTGCTGGGCGCAGGCAGTACGCTGCGTTTGCGGGACACGGGATTCCAGCTGGACTTGGGCTACAGCGATGTCGGCCTTGCGGTTGACCGCGATATTTTTCTGACTTACAGGCCCATTGAAGGCGGTGACCTGCGGCTGGCGCACACGGTGGAGTCGAAAAACGGCAGCATCACGCTCAAAACCGATGTATTTCGCCTGGCCTACGGCGATTTTCCGCTGGATGAAAAACTGGTGGCCAAACAAGATGTGGTCTTTGAAACCACCCGCACAGTACGGCTTAATTCCTTGACCAGGATGGACGACAGTGAGCCGCCGTTTGACGAGTTGGCCTTGCACCAAGACACCTTGCGCCGCATCGACGCGCCGCGGCTGTTTATCGATCAATCGGGTGCGAATGTGGACTTCAACCCGCGTGTGGTTTTTGGCGCCAGTAACGGCGACCCCACAATGCGCCGGGTCAAGCTGAACGACGAAGAGTCGCTGAAACGCGACAAGGTGCTGGTTATTGCCACCCCAGGCCAGGTCGTGCAGACCGAGCCGTTTGATGTCACCCACCTGGAGATTGATGCCGGCGCGATTTATCTGGGCAGATCAGACTTGGCGGTCAGTGCCAACCGCCTGGGCGACCCTGACCGCTTGACGGGTGCGCTGCCGACCCCGGTGCAAGGCAGCTTCCGCGCCAATGCCTCAGGCATCGACACAGAGGGTAGCGACACTCAGGCTGTGATCGAACTGCGCAACACTGCGGGCGGGCAACTGGTGGTGAATGCGTCGGCAGTGTCCAACTTGAATCTTTTCAGGGCGGCGATTCCCGAAGTAGCCATCACCTCGACCGACGCCGCAGGCAATGCCACCGGCGACTTGCTGATCGGTGTTGATGGCATCACCAGCGGCCGTATCAAGCTGGTGGCCCAGAACATCTACAACGCCGAATTTGCCAGCGGCTTTTTGCGCACTATCGGCACCGGAGAGTCGCCCGTCTCCTCGGCCACGCTGTCATCGCTCAACGCGGTGCCAGGCGGCCAGGCGTCGATTGAGTTGATTGCGGGCGGCAGTGTGAACGGGCCTGCGAGCGGCTTTGTCCGGGTTGAGCCGGGCGTGACCGACGGCGTTCAGACCCTGGTGCGGGTCAATGCGGGCACGGCGGGCGGCTCAGGAGCTGACGTGCTGCTCGACATGGGCTACAAAGGCGAGGCGACGTTCAGCAGCACCCTGGACGTGACGATCGGCGGTGACGATACCGAGCTGAGCATCCAGACACCCGGCTCTTTCGTGTTTGACGTGAGCAACACTCCGGCCAATCTGACCACACTGGTGGTGCAGGCGGGCGCTGGCCAGCCACTCACCGAGGCCAGTTTTGTCCGCGTCAACGACGGTGTGGAACTGGGTTTCAACGACGACCAAGGCGGCAATGGCACCAAAACTATTGTGCTGCGCGGCGGCAATATCGAGTTGGGGCAAACCGGTGCCAGCCAGATCAGGGTGCGTGCGGGAAGCTTGATTGAACTCGAGGCTTTTGGCCAGGGCGCTGGCAACGGCAACATCACCTTGCAGCCCGAGGTGCTCGTCGAAGGTATTGCCAGCTCAGGTTATGTCACCAAAGAGACCGTGCTTACCGCCAATGACAGCATTTTGGGTGAAGGCCTGAACATGCTGGCCTCCCGGCCCGATCAAATCAGGGCAGGTTTATTGATTGCCACTGCCAGCAAAGACGTGCGTCTGGTGGGTGATGTTTTCCAGTTGGTGCTGGGCGACTTGTCTGGCAACCCCACGGGCGGCGCGGACTCGGTGCAATTCACCAACATCGGTAGCAGTGCGCTTTCTGTGCTGGCGGCCGGCAACCCTGACGGCTTGCTGCAGATTGATGCGCTGAGCAACTTCCTCGGGATTGAGGGAGATTTGCCCACGCGCCTGAGTGCCATGCCGCTGCAGGGCAGCGTATCCGCGCTGGCAGTGGTGCTCACCAACAAAGACGGCAGCATTGGGGTGAAAAACCCCATTACTGTTCCCACCGGTACGGGCGGTATTGACATCACGTCGTTCACTCGCGATGTGTTTGTTGCCAACACCTCACTGACCACGGCAAACGGCAATATCAGCCTCACGGCGAAGGACGCGTTTTCGAGTATCGGTATTAAAGTGTTTAACGCCCAGTTGGATGCAGGCACTGCGGGCCGTATCGATTTGCTGGGTGCCAGCAGCGTTACCAGCGGTGGTGTGCTTATCGACAGCTCGACCCTGTTTGGCGGTGGCGGTGTCCGCATCCATGGTGGCCAAGACTTTGCCACCCCGGCCACGGCCACCGTGCAAATCGCCAGCGGCAGCAACATTGCCAGTGGCAACAACAAGCTGCACATCAGCGGCACGCAAACTGATGTCAACCCGAGTTCGGCCAACTTGGCTTTCGGTGTGGGCGTGTTCCAGTCCACCTTGTCCACGCAGCAGGGCGAAATCTTGTTGGACGGCCAAGTCACGGGCGGCACCGCGCCTAGCAAGGGCGCGGCCGGTGTGGTGTTGGAGGACGCTTTTGTCTTGTCGTCTTCCGGGGCGATCAACATCACCGGCGTCAATGGCAACAACACGCTGGCGGCTGCGCCGGGGCTGGCGTATGGCGTCTTCACGCGAGGTAACGGCCAAATTGGTGACAGTACCGGGACGGTGACCATTACCGGCCAAGTAGGGACAGGTGCCGGCTTCAACAGCCACGGCGTATCGCTGGGGCAAATTGTCAGCAATGGGGGCGAAGTCCACTTGACGGGCAGCGTAAACGCGCCGCTCAGCGACAACCTGGTTGGTGTCGGCATCGTGGCCGACAACCTGATCAGCACCGACGGTGACCTGAAAATTACTGGCAACGTGGTTGGTGCCGGTGTTGGCGTGCAAGTGCTGCCGCGCACAGTGGTGCAAACGACCCGCGGCGCGCTGGAGATCCAGGGCAATGTCTTCCGTCCATCTGTCGGAACGGCAGGCGGGGGCTTGAATGCGGGTGTTGATCTGCAGAGCCAGGTTCAACTCACCAATACCGCGACGGCCGGCACTATCGACATCATCGGTACGGTGATGGACGCCAGCAGCGGCGGGCCAGGATCACAATTTGGCGTGGCCATGGCGAGCGGACCTTTGAATACCAGTGGCATCAACGCCGAAGGGCGGCTGAACATCTCGGGATCGGTCAACGCGCCCAACCTAGTGGGCTACAGCAAAGTGACTGGCGTGCAGTTGGGCAACGGTCCGGTGCTCAGCGCGTTGGGAGGCGTCAGCGTCAACGGCGGCGTTACCTTGGGCACAGCGCCCAGCGGCGCACAAATAGTCCGCGGGGTCTCGTTAGCCGCGGTGGTCAGTACGTCGGGCGGCGACATTTCCGTGACGTCGGCCAGCGGCAGCGTCGCCATTTTTGATGCCAACCTGGGCAGCGACGGCGGTGCCATTCTGGTCAAAGCCCTGGACCCGTACACGGTCGGCGCTGCCGCAGTGACGGTGTCGTCGTCAGTAATCGAGTCGCAAGCCGGCACGGTCACCCTGCTGGGCAGCCGCAGCGGCGGTAATGGGGCGGGTGTGCTGGTGGCTGGCAATTCAACGCTTGAAGCTTCGGGTGGCATAGCAATCCAAGGCGGACAAAACTTGGTGGGTCCGGTTGACTCCAGCGTGGAGATTGTGGGCAGCCGCGTCAGCGGCCGCGGATTCCAGTCCATCGACATTTTTGGAACTCAGGCGCAAGTGAATCCGACAGTCGGGCCAAGCGCGGGGTTGTCAGTCCGTGACAGCACAATTGAAGCCGAAATGGGCAGAGTGACCTTGATGGGGGCGGTTCTCAGCGGCCAGGCCCCGGTGACTGCGGACGGTGCATCAGGTGTGCGGATTGAAAACAGCGCGATTTCCGCGCAAGGCAATATTGACATCATCGGCAACGATGGCGCGGCCGGGCTAACCGGCCCCACCGGCTTGGTCACGGGGGCGCTTTTGCGCGGCAGCAGCCCAATCACGACCGCAGTTGGCGGGAATATTTTTATCAGTGGCAATGTCGGCGCGGCAGCAGCCAATGGCAGCCGGGCTGTGGTGGTCAATCAGGACATCAGCAGCGGCGGTAATTTGGATATCGACGGCGTGGTCAACAACCCTCTGGGCCAGAGTTTCATCGGCATAGAGGTGCAAAAAAATATCAATATCGACGCAGTGGGCAGCATCAGTTTGACTGGTGATGTCACTGGCGCTGGCGATGGCGTCAAGCTGCGCCAAGGGGTTGGTTTGCGGCAAGACGGCACCGACCTGTTCCAGATCACCGGCACCGTCACGCGCCCCTCTGTGACCACGGCGGGCGGATCGTTCAATGTGGGTGTGGCGATTGAAGGCGATGTGACTATCCACGCCAGAGACAAAGATGGCAACCTGCGTATTCAGGGCGACGTGACCGACTTCAGCGCGAATGGCCCGGCAACCCAGTATGGCGTGTTCATTGCCAACGGCATTGGCGACGTGGGCAGTGCGGCAGCGGCTGGGCGCATTGACATCCTCGGCACGGTCACTGCACCTAACCTGACGGCTTACAGCGCCGTGGGCGGTGTGCGAACCGGCAACAAGGCCGACATCGTTGGCGGCACGTTCGCCAATTTAAACGGCAGCGTCACGGTCGGTGTAGCCTCGGGCGGTGCTGTGGTGCGCGGGCTGGACTTGAATGGCTTCATCCAGGCCGACGGCGGCCAACTCTCGCTGGTGGGCGCAGTCTCGCTGCCCAGCCTGGCCAGCAGTGGCGGCACGGCGGTATTTGCAGGCGGCGGCTTCGGCGCTAGCGCGGCTGCGGATGTGCCGGTGTTCATCAATGGCAATGGCATTGACCTCAATGCACCGGCTAACCATGTCAGCGTGCGCCTGCAGGGCAGCGGCACCGTCAGTTCGGGCAGTGGCGGCATCTCCATCATTGCCGACCGCCTGCACATCGGGCAGGCACTGCACACCAGCGACCCGGACGGCATCATCGGGGTGGTGACCAGTGCTGGCGTTGCCGAAGGCACCAGCCTGACGGTTGCTGCACCCGTGTCCGGCAGCGGTGAGGTGTACTTCAACTTCTTTGACAAGGTCACGGTGCAAGACAGCATCAGCGCGGGTGCCGCGCTTACCTTTAATAGCAATAACGATGTGCTGGTCACCAGCGGGG
>JBJXED010000149.1:0-21910 GCA_046155225.1 Burkholderiaceae bacterium | reverse complement strand
CATGGCTTTGGTGATCTTCTTGGTGTTTTCCACCGATTTGATCTTGCCGCGTATTTCCTTGCCTACAGCCATGACTGCTCCTGTGTACTAGAGGGCAACAGCATCAAACAAACGAGGCTTTGAAGGCAGTGACAGCAGCCGTCATTTCAGCTTCGGCGTCTTTGTCCATGGCCTTGTCGGCTTCCAATTTGGCCAGCAACGGTGCGTATTTGTCTTTCAAATACGCATGAAGGCCCGACTCGAAAGACAGGACACGTTTGACTTCGATGTTGTCCACAAAACCTTTGTTCACAGCAAATAGCGTAGCCGCCATCAAGCTGATGGGTTGCGGGCTGTATTGGGCTTGCTTGAGCAATTCGGTCACGCGAGCACCTCGGTCAAGTTGCTTGCGGGTAGCTTCGTCCAGGTCAGAAGCGAACTGCGCGAAAGCGGCCAACTCGCGGTATTGCGCCAAATCGGTACGGATACCGCCCGACAAATTCTTGATCAGTTTGGTCTGCGCCGCACCGCCCACACGGGAGACCGAAATACCGGCATTGATAGCAGGCCGCACACCTGCGTTGAACAGGCTGGTTTCCAGAAAAATCTGGCCGTCGGTGATTGAGATGACGTTGGTCGGCACAAAGGCTGACACATCACCCGCCTGCGTTTCAATGATCGGCAACGCGGTCAGCGAGCCGGTTTTACCTTTGACTTCGCCTTTGGTGAACTTCTCGACATAGTCGGCGTTAACACGGGCAGCGCGCTCAAGCAAACGGCTGTGGAGATAGAACACGTCGCCAGGGTAGGCTTCACGGCCCGGTGGGCGGCGAAGAAGCAAAGACACTTGGCGGTAAGCTACGGCTTGCTTGGACAGATCATCATAAATAATCAGTGCGTCTTGACCACGATCGCGAAAGTATTCGCCCATGGTGCAACCGGAGTAGGCGCTGACATATTGCATAGCGGCCGATTCCGAAGCCGAAGCAGCCACCACAATGGTGTACTCCATCGCACCGGCTTGCTCCAGCGAGCGCACCACGTTTTTAATCGAAGAGGCTTTTTGGCCAATCGCCACATAAACGCAGGTCATATGCTGACCTTTTTGGTTGATGATGGTGTCAATCGCTACCGCAGTCTTACCGGTCTGGCGGTCACCAATAATCAATTCGCGTTGGCCACGGCCTACTGGCACCATCGAGTCAATCGACTTGAGGCCGGTTTGCATGGGCTGGCTGACGGACTGGCGGGCAATCACGCCGGGTGCGACCTTCTCAATCACGTCGGTCATCTTGGCATTGATCGGGCCTTTGCCATCAATTGGCGCACCGAGCGCATTGACCACGCGACCAATCAACTCGGGGCCAACCGGCACTTCCAAAATGCGGCCCGTGCACTTGACGGTATCGCCTTCCGAAATATGCTCGTACTCGCCCAGAATCACTGAGCCGACCGAATCGCGCTCTAGGTTCAGCGCCAACCCGTAGGATGGCGAGCCATCGGGCTGCGCGGGGAATTCCAGCATTTCACCTTGCATGGCATCTGACAGGCCGTGAATGCGGCATATGCCGTCGGTTACCGACACCACCACGCCTTGGTTGCGGATATTGGCGCTCTCGGCCAAGCCTTGAATGCGGGCTTTAATCAGCTCGGAGATTTCTACGGGATTGAGTTGCATGACTCTTTCCTACTTTCTTTGGTTAACCATTAAGGCCTCACGGCAAGCCTGGCGGCTCAAGCTGTAAGGGCCGCTTTCATTTGTTGCAAACGGGCTTTGACCGAGGTGTCCAGCACCTCATCGCCCACCACCACACGGATGCCGCCAATCAATTCTGGCAGCACCTCGACCGACAAATTCAGCTTGCGGCCAAAGCGCTGCTCCAAGCGGCCCGAGAGTTCAACCAAGGCAGCCGAGTCGATGGCAAAAGCGCTCTGCACCAGCCCATCAAAACGACCACCATGCTTGTTTTTAAGGTGCTGGAATTGCAGGGCAATCTCGGGCAAGACCTTAAGTCGGCCATTCGCTACAACAGCCTGCAAAAAGTTATCGGCGGCAGGAGACAGGTTGGCTTTGGCAATGCTTTTGATTAGGCCAAGCACTTGCTCGTCGGTCATTTTGGGATTGCTGGCAAACTGCTGCATTTGCTCGTCGCTGGCAATTGCAGCCAACTCATCCAGCCAAACCGAAGTGGCACTCAAGTCAGCTTTGGCGTCGGCCTCGGCTGCCTGGTACAGCGCTTCAGCGTAGGGCCTAGCAATGGTTGCTAATTCAGCCATGTTGGATGCGCCTCAAAGCTCGGACTTGACACGGGCCAACAGTTCGGCGTGGACTTGGGCATTGACCTCTTTACGGAGAATCTGCTCAGCGCCTTTGACTGCCAACACCGCCACCTGATCACGCAGCGCTTCACGCGCTGCCACCATCTGCTGACTGGCTTCTTCTTGAGAGGCTGCAACGATGCGTTTGGCTTCTTCCGCAGCGCGCAGTTTGGCTTCTTCAATTATTGCTGCAGCACGGCGTTCGGCATCGGCCAAACGGCCAGCAGATTCTGCTTTGGCCTTGGCCAGCGCTTCTTCAACCCGGGTATTGGCCGCCGATAAATCGGCTTTAGCTTTGTCTGCTGCGGCAAGGCCGTCAGCAATCTTGCCAGCGCGCTCGTCGAGCGCTTTGATAATGGGTGGCCAGACAAATTTCATCGTGAACCCGACCAAAATCGCGAACACAATCATTTGAACTATTAAGGTACCGGTAATACTCACTTTTCATCCTTTTCCTTGGGGCTTGCGCCCGCAGGATTGACGTTTAAGTTGATGAACAGCTTACTTGGGTAGGTTGGCGATTTGCGCCAAGAACGGGTTGGCCGTCGCGAACCACAATGCAATACCGGTTCCGATAATGAAAGCCGCGTCAATCAGACCCGCCAGCAAAAACATCTTGGTCTGCAATTCGCCCATCAACTCTGGCTGGCGCGCGGCAGCTTCCAGGTATTTGCTGCCCATGATGCCAATGCCAATACATGCGCCAACTGCGCCCAAACCAATGATCAGGCCAGCGGCCAAGGCAACAAAACTGATAACTTCCATGATGACTCCTAAGGGGACGGGGGTTGCAAGAAAAAAGAAAACGAACTCAGTGGTGATCGTGGGCTTGCCCGATGTAGACCAGGGTCAACATCATGAACACAAATGCCTGCAAAGTGATGATCAAAATATGGAATATCGCCCAAAAGGTGCCAGCCACAATATGAATCAAAGCTAGGCTGACGCCAGTAGCCGACAAGGTGAATGCACCGCCCAACAATGCGATAAGCAAGAAAATCAATTCCCCCGCATACATATTGCCGAAAAGACGCATGCCGTGCGAAACGGTTTTCGCTACGAACTCAATCATCTGCATCAAAAAGTTGAAGGGATAAAGCCAAATCTTGTTGCCAAACGGCGCGGTAAACAGCTCATGCACCCAGCCGCCAGCGCCTTTGACCTTGATGTTGTAGTAAATACAAATCAGCAGCACCGACAACGACATGCCCATCGTTACCGACAGATCCGCCGTGGGCACCACACGCAAGTAGGCCGAATGGGGGTCCTTGCCCGCAGCGCTATAAGCCAATTCCCAGAGCACCGGGAAGAGATCTACTGGAAAGAGATCCATCGCATTCAGCAGAAAAATCCACACGAAAATCGTCAACGCAAGTGGCGCTACCAATTTGCGGCTGTTAGCGTTGTGCACAATGCTTTTGGCTTGGCCGTCCACCATCTCGACCATCAATTCAACAGCGGCCTGAAATCGTCCGGGTACGCCGGAGGTGGCTTTGCGCGCAGCCAGCCACAAAATCCAACAGGCGAAAATACCCAAGGCGATGGAGAAAAACAGCGAATCGAAATTGAAAACCGAAAAATCAACGACGTTTTTAGGTTTGACGTTTTGCAAGTGGGTCAAATGGTGAACGATGTATTCACCAGCGGTTTGTCCCACTTGGGTGCTTGAATCAGCAGTGTTTCCGGAAGCCATCAGCACACTCACTCGTAAAAAACATGGTCATAGTCAAACTTTGCGGCGAAACATCACCGCTACCCAACTTGCCTTCATCGTTACCACCAAGCCCGCAATCAATGCTGGCCAAACCAAACCTGCGATCAATTTGGGAGCCAAGCCGAGCATAACCAGCGTCAAGCCCAGCTTGACCGCTTCCCAAACAAAAAAATTCATCACCGCCGCGCCTACAGTGGCTCGCCTCAGAACGCCCCGCGCAAAAAGCGCTGCTGGCCAGAGCACGCACAAACTGCCGTACGCAGCAGACCATGCAGCAACGGGGCTGGATGTTAACCACCCTGCCACCAGTGCCGTCCCTGAGCCTGCCAGCGCCTGCCACAAAAACAAGCGGCGCAATGACAACACGGGTTGATTTTGCCGCCACTGCTGGACTTGCTCGGCACTCCACGGAGCGGATTCTTTGGAAAAATCTTCGTTGCCCCACCCTTGCGCTGGTGCCGCATCAGGCACGCTGGCCGAAGGATTGACAGTCATTGTTGTCGCCAAAAATTACAATCAGGTTACACAGCGGCTGTTTTATTACAGCCTCGAATTATACGTATAAACCCGTGCGAAACTTCCGTATTGCCAGTTGCTGGTGCACCTGCTGTGTTTTTACGGCAATTGCAGCAGCAACTGACAATGCATCTGCACAGCGAAAACAGTGTCTCTAAATTCCCGCCAGGTATCCGGTTTAAGCTGTGTTCGGCTACATTATTGATAGCGTTTAATTCGCGCTTGTCTGTGCGGCTTACATTGCGAAGGATTCAGTTGAATCACGTTCCCGTTACAACTTTGCAACGCTGCTCTGGGCTTTTCAGGGCAACGCATGCGAATCCTTGATTTGCCCTCTGCGCTGTGCACTTTGCAGCGCTGGGTTGAAGCCCAATTGCTGCGCGTCAAGCAGCGGGTTTTGGGCATTCTGGCGAAGCATCCGCGCCTGCAACCAGTGGCCCACCATGTGATGGCACCGCACTTGTGGCGCATCCAGCACGAGTCCGTGGCGCGGGCGGTGGCCATCGGTTTCTTTTTGGCATTTGTGCTGCCGGTGGGACGCAGCATCACTGCCGCACTTTGCAGCATTGGCCTGCGCGCGAACATTCCGGTGTCTGCCTTGGCAACCTTCATCACGAACCCCTTCAATATCGGGTTTTGGTTGTGGCTGGCGTACGAGTTGGGAAGCTGGCTGCTGGGTAGCCGCCAGGCCTTGACCCGCAACGACGCGGCGCTGGACGCGCACGGCATTGTGGTTTGGATGCATCAGGTAGGCTGGCCTGCCGTACTGGGCATGGCCATTTTCGCGGTCTTTTTTGCGCTGCTAGGCTACGCCACTGTGCATTTGCTGTGGCGTTTGCGCGTGGTTATCAAACGCCACAACCGCCACCGCTGCAGCCTGAAACGCAGCAATGCCTGAATCAACGCCTGCGCCCAGCCCGTTCCCTGTTGCGGCTTCTGCTGGCCCCCAGTTGCAGGCCCATCCGCCGCTGCTGGGCCCGCAGAGCCCGCACCCCGCCGTGCAAAAAGACTCGCTGATTGACTACCCCTGCGCCTTCCCCATCAAAGTCATGGGCGCAAACGGCGACGGCTTTGTGCCGGCGCTGGTCTCGATTGCGCGTCAGTTTGACAGCGCATTCGATGCCTCCAGCATCGAGCTGCGTCCCAGCAAAGCCGGCAACTACCTGGGCGTCACACTCACCGTCACCGCCACCAGCCGCGAGCAGCTCGATGAGCTCTACCGCACGCTGTCGACGCACCCGATGGTCAAAGTAGTGTTGTGACGGCCGAGCTGCAACACGTCCAGGCCGACGGCGAAAGTTGCACGCCGCACCTCAAAAACTGGGGCCGTATCGACTACGCCACCACCTATGACGCTATGCGCGACTTCACAGTCAAGCGCACCCAGGACACACCTGACGAGCTATGGATTTGTGAGCATCCAGAGATTTATACACTAGGGCTAGCAGGCAATTCAGCTCATATTTTGGCCGCCGAAGGCGTTGCAGTACTGCAAACCGACCGCGGCGGCCAGGTCACCTACCATGGGCCCGGCCAAGTGGTGGCCTACCCGCTGCTGGACTTGCGGCGCGCGGGTTACTTCATCAAAGAATACGTGTTCCGGCTGGAAGAATCGATCATCAAAACGCTGGCACATTTTGGCGTCACCGGCCACCGGGTGCCCGGCGCGCCGGGCATTTATGTACGGCTGGACGCGCCCGCCAGCCATGCCCGGTTGCCTGCAGATTTCTCGGCGCAGCAGCTGGGCCAAACGAACCGTGCCGAGATTCATGTCGGAAAAATTGCGGCGCTGGGCATCAAGCTCAGCCGCCACTGCACCTATCACGGTGTGGCACTGAATGTGGCGATGGACCTGGCGCCCTTCTCGCGCATCAACCCTTGCGGCTATGCCGGGCTGCCAACCACCGACCTTTCTACAATCGGTGTCACTTGCACTTGGGATGAAGCAGCCCACGTGCTCGGCCAAAAACTCGCCACCTACCTGCACCCATGACCCCTGACGCTCCCATGGCGCTGACCACCCCCGCCGCCCACAACCCGCTGGCCAAGCAAAAAGCCGCGGACAAGGTGGCACGCATCCCGGTCAAGGTCGAGCGCGGCGAGGTGCTGAAAAAGCCCGAGTGGATTCGTGTCAAGGCCGGCAGCCCGAGCACCCGCTTCTACGAAATCAAGCAAATCCTGCGCGAACACAAACTGCACACTGTGTGCGAGGAAGCCAGTTGCCCGAACATTGGCGAGTGCTTTGGCAAGGGCACCGCCACCTTCATGATCATGGGCGACAAATGCACCCGGCGCTGCCCGTTTTGCGATGTCGGCCACGGCCGACCCGACCCGCTGAACGCCGACGAACCCTTGAATTTGGCTAAAACTATCGCTGCACTCAAGCTGAAATACGTGGTGATCACCAGCGTGGACCGCGACGACTTGCGCGACGGCGGCGCAGCGCATTTTGTAGCGTGCATCCGCGCCACGCGTGCGCTGTCACCGGCCACGCAGATTGAAGTGCTGGTGCCCGACTTCCGCGGCCGCGACGACCGCGCGCTGGAGATTCTCAAAGCCGCACCGCCCGACGTGATGAACCACAACCTGGAGACCGTGCCGCGCCTGTATGCCCAGGCCCGCCCCGGTTCCGACTACAGCTTCAGCCTGAACCTGCTCAAAAAGTTCAAGGCACTGCACCCCGCCGTGCCGACCAAAAGCGGCCTGATGGTGGGCCTGGGCGAAACCGACGACGAGATTCTGCAAGCCATGCGCGACATGCGAGCGCACGGCATCGACATGCTTACGCTGGGCCAGTACCTCGCGCCCAGCCTAAGTCATCTGCCGGTCAGGCGCTATGTGCACCCGGACACCTTCAAATGGCTCGAGGCACAGGCTTATGAAATGGGCTTTTCCCATGCCGCCGTAGGGGCCATGGTGCGCAGCAGCTACCACGCTGACGAGCAGGCACATGGAGTGCTTGGGCAGGCGCAAGGATTACTACTTAATTTATAGCACTGTGTGCAATGAATTATTTGGCTATAGCCACTTTCGACATTAAAAAAGAGTCCCGCCGGCCATTTGAGGCCTTGCTTGTGCGCTGGATCAGTCACCCACCAGTGCCGCCGGGTCTTCCGCCGCCAGTACCTCTTGCGCCCAATCCTTGAGCTTGCCCGTGTCGCAACGCAGCAGCTCTTGCTTGACCGCCAAAATCTGCGCCGGGTGCATCGAAAAGCTGCGTAGGCCCAGCCCCAGTAGCACCCGCGTCAAGCTGACATCGCCCGCCATCTCACCGCACACGCTGACCGGTTTGCCTTGGGCAGCGCCTTGGGCAATCGTGTCGGCTACCAGCCGCAGCACGGCCGGGTGCAAGGGGTTGTAGAGGTGGGCCACGGCCTGGTCGGCGCGGTCAATCGCCAGCGTATATTGGATAAGGTCGTTGGTGCCGATCGACAAGAAGTCAAAGTACTTCAAAAACAACGGCAGCGTCAGCGCCGCTGCGGGCACCTCGATCATGGCACCGAGCTTGACCGGGCCATAGACCTGTGCCCGGCGGTCGAGTTGATCTCGTGCCTGCGCCACCAGGGCCAATGTTTGATGAATCTCATGCGCATGCGCGAGCATGGGGATCAAAAGGTTGACCTGGCCGTGCGCTGCCGCGCGCAGGATGGCGCGCAATTGCGTCAAAAACATGTCGGGGTCGGCTAGGCTCCAGCGGATGGCGCGCAGGCCCAGCGCCGGGTTGAGGCCCTCGCCGGATTTTTCTTGCTGGCGGTCCAGCGGTTTGTCGGCCCCGACATCGACGGTACGAATCGTCACCGGCAGCCCCTGCATGCCGTCGATGGCGCGCTTGTACGACTGGTATTGCTCTTCTTCGTCCGGCAGATGGCTTTGCCCGCCCGCGCCGGTGCGGCCATTGCGGCTGCCCGCACCGCTTTTGCCGCTGCCGTGGGCCGCACGGCCCATGAATAAAAACTCGCTGCGGAACAAACCCACGCCCACTGCCCCGGCCTGTAGCGCGGCTGCGGCATCTTGCGGCTGCTCAATGTTGGCCAGCAAGTCAATCTTCACGCCGTCCAGCGTGATGGCGGGGGTGTGCAGCAGGCGCAACAGGCGGCCGCGTTCGAGTTCGGCCTGGCGCTGCTTGAAGCCATATTCGGCCAGGATGATGGGCGACGGGTCCACGATGATGACGCCAGCGTCACCGTCAATGATGACCCAGTCATCCTGCCGCACCAGTTGGCTGGCCTCGAGCGCGCCCACCACGGCGGGGATGTCCATGCTGCGCGCCACAATGGCGGTGTGCGAGGTTTTGCCGCCGACATCGGTGGCAAAACCGGCAAACACGCTTTGCTTGAACTGCAGCATGTCGGCCGGGCTGAGGTCGTGCGCGATCAGCACCAGCGGCACGTCCATGGTGTCGTCGAGCAGCAGGTCTTGCTGGCGTTTGACGGGCTTGCTCTGGCCCGTCCTGGGCGCTGTCACGGGCGAGACCGCGCCCTGCATGTGGCTTAAAACCCGCTCGACGACTTGCTCCAGATCGGCCTTGCGCTCGCGCAAATAGTCGTCTTCCATCTCGTCAAACTGCCGCGAAATCTGTTCAAGCTGGGTGGTGAGCGCCCACTCGGCGTTATAGAGCCGCTCGGTAATCCAGTGCTTGACGCCGTCACTCAGCAACTCGTCTTGCAACAGCATCAAATGCACATCGAGCAAGGCCGCCAACTCCTGTGGGGCGTCTTTGGGGCTCATCCCGGCCAGACTGGCTTGCAGCCGCGTCAGTTCTTCGACCACCGCATTGCGCGCCTTGCGCACCCGCTCGATCTCACCGGCCACCGCGCTGGCGTCAATGAAGTAATGCGCAACATCGACCCGGCTGGACGCCACCAGCACTGCCCGGCCCACCGCAATCCCGCGGGCCACCGCCAGGCCGTGGATGGCAAACGTCATTCGCCTTCGCCGAACTTGTCGCTGATGAGCGCGAGGAGCGCGTCCATCGCCTGCCGCTCGTCAACGCCATGGGTTTCAATCTCCACGGTGACGCCCAACCCCGCCGCGAGCATCATGACGCCCATGATGCTCTTGGCATTGATGCGGCGCTCGCCCCGCGACATCCAAACCTCGCAGGTAAAACTGCCCGCCAGCTTGGTGAGTTTGGCCGAGGCGCGGGCGTGCAGGCCTAGCTTATTGCTGATGGAAATACTGGTCTTGATCATGTTTGCCGAAATTCCGTAAGGCCTGATTTTGCGGGGCGGTGATATTGACCTGCATGACGCCCTGGGTACCGCCCGTCACCGCGCGTGTCACGAGCGCTTCCAGCGCCTCGTGGCGGTAGCTCAGCGTGCGCAGCAGCATGGGCAAATTGACGCCGCACACCAGCTTGCTGGTGACACCGTCCACCAGCTTTTGCGCCACATTGCAGGGCGTGGCACCAAATACGTCGGTCAACACCAGCAAACCTTTGATGCCCGGCGCATTGCCGACCTGGTGCATGGTGATGCGCGCCGCAGCCAGGGTTTCATCAGGCGAGACATTGGGCTGCACGTCCAGCGCCGCCACAAAGTCAGCGCAATCAGGATAGACATGCAAGGCGCATTGGCGCAGTGCATGGGCCAAGGGAGCGTGGGCAATGATGAAGAGGCTGTTCATGCGGGGCGGCGGTCGCGATTGATTATCCGGGGTTTCCAGCGCCTAGCGCTGAAGTTGCAGCCCCGGGAAAAAGCGTTCAGTGACTTCGGGCTGGATTTGCTCAGCATAAACCACCGCGTGAAACACGTGGCTGGCATTGCTGAACCAGACAGCCTGGGCCTGCACCGCAACCGGCGCGGCAGCCAGCTTGCGCACTCCGGCGGCGTGGGTCCGCAGCGACTGGGGCAAATCGATCGCGCCAACAGGCACAAAAACCGTGTCAATGGCCGCTGCGGCCTGCATATTCTGCAAAGTGGCCGCCCGCCAATGCGCCAGCACCGCCCCGGCTTGCGCGGGCTGCGGGAGCTGGGCCACCATCACGGCGAAAGTCACGCCGGCAACTTCGCAGCCGCGCATATGCAATTGCAAATCTTGCCCTGCCAGGGTGACGCTGCGGCTGGCGCGGTCAGGCTTGCAGGGCAGCAGCATGGTCAAAGGCGCGTGCTCGGAGGGGACTTGCCGCCAGTTGAGCGCGGGTTGGCAGGCGGCCAGCATGACGGCGGCCAGCACCATGAAAGGCAGCAAAAACAGGGTGCGTGTGCGGAGTGGCTCGCGCGGGAACATGGGGTAATTATCTAGCCCGGCAGGCCTCAACCAAGGCCTTCATGGGCGGAAAATAGTGTGATGAATTCATTACAGTCGATCCGCGTACTTGATTTGTCCCGGGTGCTGGCCGGCCCCTGGTGCACCCAGACCCTGGCCGACCTGGGTGCTGATGTCATCAAAATTGAGCGCCCTGGCAGCGGCGATGACACCCGCGGCTGGGGCCCGCCTTTTTTGGAAGGCAGCCAAGAAGCCGCCTACTATTTGGCCGCCAACCGCAACAAGCGCTCGGTCACCTGCGACTTGGCCCACCCACTGGGGCAAGCGCTCATACGCGAACTGGTGATGCATTGCGACGTGCTGGTGGAGAACTACAAGGTCGGCGACATGGCGCGCTACGGACTGGACTTTGCGTCTCTGCACGCCCTCAAACCACAGCTGGTGTACTGCAGCATCACCGGCTTTGGCCAAACCGGGCCTTACTGCGGGCGGGCGGGCTATGACTTCGCGGTGCAGGCCATGGGCGGGCTGATGAGCGTCACCGGCGAGCGCGACGATGCGGGCGGTGGGCCGCAAAAAGTCGGTGTCGCCGTGGCCGACCTGTTCACCGGCATGTACGCCACCGTGGCCATCCTGGCGGCCTTGCGGCATGCCGAAAAAACCGGTCAGGGCCAGCACATCGACATGGCACTGCTGGACACCCAAGTGGCGATGCTGGCCAATTTGGGTGCTAATTATTTGGTCAGCGGCAACGTGCCGGGGCGGGCGGGCAATGCGCACCAAAATATCGTGCCCTACCAGGTGTTTGAGACAGCAGCGGGACAGGGCGGCACGCCTGAGCACATGATCGTCGCCGTCGGCAACGACACGCAGTACTACAAATTTTGTAGCGTCATAGGCAGACAACACCTTGGCGAGGGTTCAATATTTGCCAAAAATGCCGACCGTGTGCGCCTGCGGGGCGCTTTGGTGCCCTTGCTGGCCGATGCGATGAAAGCCCAGCCCAAAGCCTACTGGCTGGCCGCACTCGAAGAAGCCAAGGTGCCTTGCGGCGCCATCAACCACATGGCCGAGGTGTTTGCCGACCCGCAGGTGCAGGCGCGCGAAATGGTGACCCACTGGCCCCACCCCCATGCCGCCGACCTGCCGCTGGTGGCCAGTCCGATGAAGCTGGGCCTGACGCCGGTTCGCTACGACCTGCCGCCGCCGCTGCTGGGCCAGCACACCCAGGAAGTCTTGCAAGAGCTGCTACAAATGGACGCCGAAGGACTGACGTTTTTGCGATCTGAGGCAGTGCTCTAGCCTGGTCAGGCCAGCACACTGCGCCAGCGCGGAAACTTCATGACCTTGTCGCCCAACTTCGCTACAGTCACAGGCTTATGATGACTGCTACGCTTGCTGCCACGAACGTCCCACCCGCTACCGCTGCCGCTGTAGTGGCACCACCGGCGCAGGTCAGCAGCCCAGCCGCGTTGGAGACCACGGCTGCGCCAGTCAGCCACACCAGCCTGGCCGGTGCAATAGGTGCCGAATTGGCAGCCCCGCTGGCGGTGCTCCAGCAGCTCGTGCAGGAGCTGACCCATGCCAACCTGTTGCCCAATGAACAGAAAGTGGTGCTCCTGCAAGCCATGGACAACGCCCGCCAGGTGGCCCGGCAAAGCCAGCAAATCGCGCGTCTGGCGGCTGCCAAGCCGCGCCAGCGCTTTGAGCAGTTGGCGCTGGACCAGGTCCTGACGCAAATCCTGGATGACACCGTCCCTTTGCTGCTGCGCCACGCCATACGGCTGGAGCGCGCTGTCAAACCTGCCGATGTCATGGTGGACCCCGGCTTGCTCAGCAGCCTGCTCGACGCCATGCTGACTTGGGCGCACGACTGCGCCTACGAAGTCAACTTGACCTACGACCGCCACGCCGTGGCCCAGCCCGACAGCCGCATCAGCATCACGCTGGACAGCAAAAATTGGCCCAAACGCGCGGTGCTGTACCTCAAGGTAACGGCACTGGACCCCAAGTACGCCGACCCGGACGCCCCTTTTGGGGTGGAGCGTCTGAGTTGGTATTTGACCGCGCAAATCGCGCAGGCGATGCAAGTCAAGCTCGAAAAAGTCAATGACGGCGAGGACCAGATCGTGATGCTGGAGTTCTCGCACCCACTGGACCACCCTGAAATACGCCGCGGTGCCAGCCCGATGCCCGCACCCAGCGCCGAGACCATGACGCCAGCGCCCGCCAGACTCGGCCCGCACAAGCGCGTGCTGTTGATTTCAGAAGACGAGTCGCTCGAATTCATTGTCAAAAAAATTGCCTGGGAACTGGGCTGGCGTTATGACCGGGTGCCCACCACGGCCGAAGCCGTGTGCTTTTGCTACCTGGAGTCACCGCACATGGTGCTGGTGGACGAACGCCTGCGCGACCCGATGTTCGAAGAACTGCGCCATGAGCTGCAGACCAGTACGCCCAAGTTGCCACTGATGGAGATCGCGGTGCACGACAACACCTTTGAGATGGACGGCTGGGAAGGCAACAGCCTGCTGCGGGTGCACAGCAGCCAACTGGCAAACAAGCTGGTGCCTTTGATGGTGTAGTGCCCGGCCTGTTCGCGCCGCTTCATTTCAGGCTGCCAAAGACCTTTTTCAAAATAGCACTGCTGCTGCCGAGCGGGTTTTGGCGCAGCTTCTTTTCTTCCTCGCCAATCATGTAGTAGAGACCGTCCAGCGACTTGCCCGTCACGTATTGCTGGATGTTGGCGTCTTCCTTTTTCAGCAGGCCCATGCTGGAGGCCTTGCCGGCCACGTCGTTGTATTTTTGGGCCAATCCGACTTTTTCTGTTGCCTTGGTCACTACAGGCAAAAAAGTCCCACTCAGCGGTGTGCGGGTTTTTTCGGCAAAAAATTGGGTGACTGAGGTGTCGCCACCCGTGAGAATCTGTTTGGCATCGGTCACGCTCATCGATTTGACCGCCCCGACCAGCAAATTTTTGGCCAGTGGCACGGCCGTCTCTGCAGCGCGGTTCATGGAGGTCACCAACTCATCGATTCGTTTGCCCTGGCCCAGCTTTTTCATCAATTTGCCCGCGTCTTCCAAAAAGCCAGGCAAGGGAATCCGCACTTTGGCGTTGCCCAAAAACCCGTCGGTCTTGCCGAGCAGGCCAATCGCCGACAAAGCACCTGACTCCAGCGCCGCCTTCAGTCCTGCCGACGCTTCGCCTTCGGTAATCTGGCCCAGGCTCAAAGCCTGCGCCTGCAAGTAAGTGAGCGCAAGCAAAGGCCCCAGGCTGCAAGCGGCGGCCGCACGGGTAAACTGACGACGTCGCATGATGGTGTTCTCCGTATGAAAAAGAGCTTGTATGTTGCCTTAGGCTGCGCCGTGTTGGCAACCGCCGCTGCAGCGCTGTGGTTTTCAGGCCCACGCGCCGCGCCGGAATCGACCTTTGTGTTGCTCAGTGGTGCCAAAATCACCCCGGCTGATTTCAAAGGCAAGGTCACGCTGGTGAATTTTTGGGCCACCAGTTGCACCAGCTGCGTCGCCGAAATGCCCCAATTGGCCGCCACTTACCTGAAGTACCAGCCGCGTGGTTACGACACCGTCGCCGTGGCCATGCGCTATGACCCACCCGCCTATGTGGTGAACTTTGCCAGCAGCCGCATGCTGCCCTTCAAAGTCGCCATCGACAACACTGGCGCGGTGGCTCAGGCGTGGGGTGACGTGCAACTCACGCCCACCAGTTTTTTGCTCAACAAGCGCGGCGAAATCGTCAAGCGCTATGTCGGCCCGCCCGACTTTGCCGAGTTACACCGCTTGATTGAACAGTTGATGGCACAAACTTGAGTCTGTCAGGCCTGCCTTGACCTTCCTCAAACTGCGCCTGCGCAAAGGCTGCAAACGCGCAAAACTGCACAGCTTGCGCCGCAAACATCTGCTACTTTGGTAGTAGCATAGTTTGCTGTTTCACCAGACCGTCCACTGGCCCAATACAGAAATCGTTATGTTGGCCCATTCACTTGTGCTGCATCACCTGCGCTTGCTGTCAGCGCCATGTTGAAGCTGCGTCATGTCTTGCGCATCGTCCGCCGGGCTTGTTGCAAGCCCATGGGGTGGCAGTTTTTGGGCGTGTGGTTTTGCGCGGCACCGACACTCGCGCTGGCCCAAGTGTGTGCCACACCGCAAAACAACGGCTCCAATGTCAGCACGGCCAACGGCCAAATCGTCAACGGTTATTTCACTCCGGCCAATGGCAGTTATGCAGCGGGCAGCCAACCCACGATTGCCCTGAGTGGCGGCCGAGGCAGCGCCACCTGGGCCGTGGGCGACCTGGCCTTGTTGATCCAGATGCAGTGCGTGGACTTGGACCGCACCGAATCCGACACCTATGGCGACGGTACTGCCGGGCGGCCCGCTTCGGGCTATCTGGAGACACCTCTGGGCACCTGCCGGGCAGGCCAGCATGAGTATGTACCGGCCGGCGCAGGCACCAGCGGTGCCAGTTTTGTGGCCGGTGCAGCACTGCAATTCACCTATGTTTCCGCCGACCCCACCGCGGCCAGCACGCGCCGGAGTTTCCAGATTGTGCGGGTACCGCAATACGGCAACCTCACCCTCAGCGGCAATCTGGCAGGGCTTGCCTGGAACGGCAGCAATGGCGGTGTGGTCTCGGTTGATGTCGCCAACACGCTGAACTTTGCCGGACAGACCATCAACATGGCCACCAGCGGGTTTCGCGGCGGTGGTGGCCGCCCCAGCAATACCAACGGCAACAACCCCTACCGTTTTCGCGACCCGAATGCGGGTGTCAACTCACACGCCTCCAAAGCCGAAGGCATCGCCGGCACCCCGCGCCTGACCTTTACTGACAACTCGCCGCTGGACCGGGTGGACTCTGCGGGCACTGTAGTAACCAATGCAGACACCTTCATTGGTTACCCCGGCACCGGCACCACCGCCGACTACGACTTTGCCCGTGGCGCACCCGGCAATGCGGGCGGAGGTGGACAGTTTTTTGATGGCGGCTACCACAATGGTGGCGGTGGCGGTGGCGGCAACGGCGGAGCGGGTGGCCGCGGCGGTTTCGGCTGGCGCGGCGCAGGCTGGGCCGGCGTGGCGAGCGATTACAGCAATATTGAAGTGGTGACCGGTCAGCACTTGGCGGCCTTTGGCGGCGGCGCTTTTGGTGGTGCCGGTATCGCGCGGGTGGTGCTGGGCGGCGGCGGCGGTGCGGGTGACCAAAACAACAACTCGCTCAATATCAACGTGATGAGCGGTGCCACTGGCGGCGGCATAGTGCTGATCCGTGCGGGCGCACTCAGCGGCAGCGGCGTGATCGATGTGCGCGGCGGCAACGCCAACAACAACACGCTCAACGACGCTGCAGGTGCGGGTGCCGCTGGCGGTAGCGTGGTGGTGATTTCCCCCAACTGGACTACCGGCGCACTCACCGTCAATGCGCAAGGCGGTATCGGCGGCGACTCCTGGATTGGCGGTATGTCGGCGCACAGCCCGGGTGGCGGCGGCGGTGGCGGCGTGGTGGTGCGCAGCGGTCCCGTAGCGGCGAATATCGACGGCGGCATCAATGGGCTGACCAATACCGCCGACAACCCGCCTGGTGGCGCTGAGCATGGCGCGCTGCCGGGCAATCCGGGCTTGAATGTACTCGTCAGCGAGGCCGTTGACCCGGTGACCAATTCGGGCTACCGCTGCCAGCCGCGCACCGATGTGTCACTTGCCAAGTCGGCCACGCCAACCAGCTTGGTTATTGGCCAGACCACCACCTTTACCCTCACCATCGGCAATACCGGGCCGCAAGGTGCCACCGCCGCCACCGTTGTGGATGCCCTGCCTGCAGGGCTGGGGACACTGACTTTTGTGAGTGCTGCGGGCTCGAATGCAGCCACCACATTGACCGCCAGCAGCATCGCGAGCCTCTCGACTTTTTCGGGCACAGTGACCGTCCCCGTGAGCCAGACCTTGACGCTGGTGCTGCGGGCCACTGCCGCAGCCGACGGCGCGCCGGTCAACCTGGGCAATGTGAGCTCTGCCGCCAATGCCAGCGATGTGAACTTGTCCAACAACACCGGCACCGCGCAAGTCGTGATTGGCCCCAGCGCGGATTTGTCTGCCAGCAAGACTGTCAGTACGCCGTCGCTGGCACTCGGCCAAACCACCCAGTTCAGCTTGACCTACGCCAACGCGGGCCCGAGCGCGGTGGCCAACGCCAGATTGCTCGACACTTTGCCCGCCCCCATGGGCACCCTGACTTTTGTCAGCGCCACCGGCGCAGGTGGCGCCACCCTGACCAATTTCACGACCAGCACCAACACATTCAACGGCAGCGCCACCCTGCCTGTTCTTGACACCTTGACGGTGGTGTTGCAAGCGACGGCGGGTACGGCGGGCGCCGTCATCAACACCGCCACAGTCAGCCCGCCTGCGGGCACGACCGACACCAATCCCGCCAACAACACCGGCACAGTGACCATCAATATCGGCCCCCAGGCCGACCTCAGCGTGAGCAAGTCAGCCACGCCGACTGTCGTGAACCAGGACCAAACCACCACGTTCACCCTCATTGTCCGCAATGCAGGGCCCAACGCTGCGACCGGCGCGCGGCTCAATGACAGCCTGCCCGCAGGCTTGGCAGGTCTGACGCTGGTCAGTGCGGTCAGCAGTGGCGGTGGCAGCACCCTGACCGCCAGCACCACCTCGTCATCACAGTTCAACGGCACCTTGACCTTGCCGGCGCTCAGTTCGGTTACCCTGACGCTGCGCGCAATTGCGGGCGGGGTCGGCCAGCAAGTCAACCAAGCGACGGTGCAAGTCCCGGCCAATGTGATTGATACCACGCCCGCCAATAACAACGCCAATGCCACGGTGACCATTCCGCTGGCCACGCTGCTGACCATTGCCAAAAACAACAGCGTGACTTCGCTGGTGGCGGGTTCCACCACGATTTACGGCATCACCGTGAGCAATGACGGGCCCAATACCGCCGACGGCACGGTGCTCACCGACCCGTTTGTCGCCAGTCTGAACTGCACCAGCATCACTTGCAGCAGCACCGGCGGGGCCGTGTGTCCCGCCAGCCCCAGCGTGAGCAGCTTGCAGTCGCCAGGGCTGACCTTGGCCAATTTCCCGGCCAATTCTTCGGCGGTCTTCTTGCTTACCTGCACGGTTACGGCCACTGGGCAATAGCTCAGCAACCACCGGGCACACCCAGTCCCTGGTTATTGGCCGCATAGCGACGGTGTGGCCGGGTTAAGCTCTCTGCCGTGAAAACCAACTCCTTTGTGATTCGCCAGGCGCTGGCCGCCGAGTTGCCTGCGGTGCGCGAGATTTTTCTCGAATACCTGGCAAGTTTGTCGGTGGACACCCGCTTTCAAAACGTCGAGGCCGAACTGGCCAGTCTACCGGGTGCCTATGCCCAGCCTGAAGGAGCGCTGCTATTGGCGCTGCAACAGGCACAGTTGGTGGGTTGCTGCGCCCTGCGCGCCTTGCCGCCCGATGCCTATGCGAATGCCGCAGAGATGAAACGGCTGTACGTGCGGCCCGCTTTCAGGGGCCAAGGCTTGGGCCGCCAGCTGGCCGAGGCCGCACTCGATGCCGCCCGCCAGTCAGGCTACCGCTGTGTGCTGCTGGATACGCTCAGCGACATGGAAGCGGCGCGTGCGCTGTACGAAGACCTTGGTTTTACTGAAATTCCGGCGTTTTATGACAACCCTTTGTCCGGAGCGCATTACCTCAAGGTCGATGTGTGAACACGCAGACCGGTTTTGGCACCAACGGAAATACTCAAAAATCATAGCAGCATAGGCAGAAAACACCTTGGCTAGAAGCAAATTTTGCTATGAAATTGGCTGTAAGCCGTATTTCAGGCCTCGCAAGGCCTGGAGCAGGATCAGCCTTTGGCTTGCGCCAGCAGCGTCGCTGCGTCCGAGACTTCAAACTTGCCTGGCGCTTCCACATTCAGCGCCGTCACCTTGCCGTCTTTGACCAGCATCGAATAGCGGTTGCTGCGCAGGCCCATGCCACGCCCCGCCAAGTCCAGTGTCAGGCCGGTAGCCTCTGCAAAAGCGGCGCTGCCGTCGGCCAGCATGCGCACCTTGCCGGCGGTTTCCTGCTCACGCGCCCAAGCACCCATAACAAAAGCGTCATTGACGCTGACGCACCAGATTTCATCGACACCGGCGGCTTTGAAGTCGGCCACATGCTCGGTATAGCCCGGCACATGCTTGGCCGAGCAGGTGGGCGTAAAGGCACCGGGCACGGCGAACAGCGCAATGGTTTTGCCTGCAGCGGCTTTGTGCACATCGACCGGATTGGGGCCAATGCTGCAGCCACCACCCTCGACTTCGGAATACTCCATTAACGTTGCTGCTGGCAGCATGTCACCGACTTGAATCATTTGAATCTCCTCTTTGAAAATGAAAAACGGCCCTTATTGTGGGCCGTTTGAATGGGTTTTGTCTGTCGTTCGAAGCCGACAGAGGGTAATGAAGTTTTAAACGACAGCCGCCTTTTCGACCAGCCGACTGGCGACCCAGAATTTGGTTTTGGAAATCGGGCGGCTTTCGGTGATCTCGATCACATCGCCCATTTTGTACTCGCCGTTTTCGTCGTGCGCATGGTGCTTGCTCGACTGCGCCACGATCTTGCCGTAGAGCGCGTGTTTGACGCGACGCTCGACCAGCACGGTAACGGTCTTGCTGCGCTTGTCGCTGACGACTTTGCCGATCAGGCTGCGCTTGAGTGAAGTTTTGGCTTCAGGGGCTTTAAGCTTGGAAGCTACTGCGGTGGTTTCGCTCATTTCTTGGCTCTCTTTAAGCTGCAGCAGGTGCAGGTGCAGGCACCGCCGCAAGTTTCTGGCCAAGAATCGTCTTGGCACGGGCAATGTCACGGCGCGTGCTCTTGAGCGTGGCCGTGTTGTTGAGTTGCTGTGTGGCTTTTTGCATGCGCAGGCCAAAGTAGGCTTTTTGCAGCTCTTTGACTTCGGTTTGCAGCGCGGCGGCGTCTTTTTGACGCAGTTCAGTGGCTTTCATGTCGAACTTCCTTCTTACTGGCCAATCATGCGCGAGACAAAAGTCGTGCGCAGCGGCAATTTGGCGGCAGCCAGGCGGAAGGCTTCACGCGCCAACTCTTCGGGCACACCGACGATTTCATATAACACTTTGCCGGGCTGGATTTCGGCCACGTAGTACTCGGGGTTGCCCTTGCCGTTGCCCATTCGAACTTCAGCGGGCTTCTGAGAGATGGGCTTGTCTGGAAAGATGCGGATCCAAATGCGGCCACCGCGCTTCACGTGACGTGAAATCGCGCGACGCGCAGCTTCGATCTGACGCGCAGTCAGGCGACCACGTTCGGTGGCTTTCAGTCCGTACTCGCCGAACGACACCTTTGCGCCACGGGTGGCAACACCCGTGTTGCGGCCCTTTTGTTCTTTGCGATATTTTCTGCGTGCAGGTTGCAGCATGCTTATTCTCCTTTGGCCTCACCCGGCGTGGGCGGGGCGGCTTTACGCACGCGCTTGACCGTGGGGGCCTTGCTGGGATCACCCGCCTCGGACGGCTTCGCCGTGATGTCGGACGGACCAGCCGCACGTGGGCCGCGATCAGCGCCCGGCGCGCCAGGACGGCCACGACCGGTTGGTGGCGCGCCAGGACGGGTATTGCGACGTGGACGGCGATCGTCCTCGCCTTCCGGCTTGTTGACGACACCCGGCGCTTCACCATGACCCAGACGGTCACCACGATAGACCCAGCACTTGACGCCGATGATTCCGTAGGTCGTCTTGGCTTCGGAGAAGCCGTAGTCGATATCGGCGCGCAACGTGTGCAGCGGCACCCGGCCTTCGCGATACCACTCGGTGCGCGCGATCTCGATTCCATTCAGCCGCCCGGCACTCATGATCTTGATGCCCTGGGCCCCGAGGCGCATGGCGTTCTGCATCGCGCGCTTCATGGCGCGGCGGAACATGATCCGCTTTTCGAGCTGGGCGGAGATCGAATCGGCGATCAGCTGAGCGTCGACTTCCGGCTTGCGCACTTCCTCGATGTTCACGTGCACCGGAACGCCCATCAGCCGCTGCAACTGGCCGCGCAACGCCTCGATATCCTCACCCTTCTTTCCGATGACCACGCCGGGCCGCGCGCTGTAGATCGTGATGCGGGCGTTCTTCGCGGGACGCTCGATCACCACCCGGCTGACGGCCGCGTGAGCGAGTTTCTTCTTGAGGAACGCGCGGACCTTGATGTCCTCGTTGAGCATCCCCGGGAAATTCTTGCTGTTGGCATACCACTTCGAGGTCCAGTTCCGCTGAACTGAGAGGCGGAAACCGATCGGATGAATCTTCTGTCCCATGGGATCCCCTTACGCTTTCGCCCGCCGGGGCTCGTCGCCCACGGTCAGGAAGATGTGGCAGGTGGGCTTGCTGATGCGATTGCCACGCCCCTTGGCCCGGGCGGTGAAGCGCTTCAGCGTCGCGCCTTGCTCGACGTAGATGCTGGTCACGCGCAACTCGTCGATGTCCGCGCCGTCGTTGTGCTCGGCATTGGCGATGGCCGATTCGAGCACCTTGCGGATGATCGCCGCCCCCTTCTTCGGACTGAAGGTGAGGATGCTGAGCGCCTTGTCCACCGGCAGGCCACGGATCTGGTCAGCGACCAGGCGGCCTTTCTGTTCGGACAGGCGTACGCCTTTCAATATGGCTCTGGTATTCATGATCGTCACCCTGCCTTCTTCGCGGTGCTCGCCTTCTTGTCGGCGGCATGGCCCTTGAAGGTGCGCGTGGGCGCGAACTCACCCAGCTTGTGACCGACCATGTTCTCGGAGATGAACACCGGCATGTGCTGGCGGCCGTTATGCACGGCGATGGTCAGGCCAACAAAATCGGGCAGCACCGTGGAACGGCGCGACCAGGTCTTGATGGGACGCTTGTCATTGCCCTTGCGTGCGGTCTCCACCTTGTCCAACAGGTGCATGTCGACGAACGGGCCCTTCTTTACGGAACGAGGCATGGCCTACCCCTTATTTCTTGTGACGAGTACGCACGATCATGCCTTGCGTACGCTTGTTGCGACGGGTCTTGTAACCCTTCGTCTTGGTGCCCCACGGACTCACGGGGTCACGGCCTGCGGCGGTCTTGCCCTCGCCACCGCCATGCGGGTGATCGATCGGGTTCATCGCCAC
>JBJXED010000148.1:0-3947 GCA_046155225.1 Burkholderiaceae bacterium | reverse complement strand
GCCGAGCGCGTCCATCTCGGCCCGGCTCATGGGCAAAAATTTGGCCGTGCCAAAGCGCGCTGCCCAATATTTGCGGTAGCTGGTAATCGGCTTGGCGGCGCGCGCGAAGAAAGAGACGTCGAGGGGGGCGTTCATGGGAGAGGCGCAGAAAGTGTCGCTTGGGCACATCTGCAAGGCCTGGATTGACAAGCTCCAAGTGTAAGGCGGGTAGCTGCCACTGGCGTCAGAGCGGGGCTTAAAGCGCCTCTACAGGCACGGGGTCTATCCGTTTGCCAGCGCCGGATGCTTTGGGCTCAGGTACGCAGTGGGCCTAGTCGGCGTTACGCTCTTCGCGCTTGATCTGCATATCAATCTTGCTGGCTATCAGTTTGGCGGTGAACTGCAAATGCTTCAGGTCGCGCTGGTTCAGGCTCTCATTGGCACCAAAACTGAAGCAGCACAACGTGCCGTAGACCCGGCCAAACTTCAGCACAATGGGTGTGCTGAGGTGCGCGCCAATCGGAAACGGCTGTGCTGCCGCCAAATCGGCAGTCGCGGGATGGGTCATGGCATTGTTGACCCGATGCTGTATGCGCCCCTCCACCACCCGCAGGCACCAGCTTTCTTCCAGCGGATCGCTGCCGCCTTGTTGGATCACCTGCTTGCCGGCATGCTCAACTTGGCGAAATACCCGCTTGCCGTCAATGAACTCTGAGACAAACACCACGTCCATATTCATGCGGTCGCGCAGCATTTTGAGCACTTCGTGCACGGCGGCGTCAATCTTGTTGTCGCCGTCATCGGCCGTAGCCACCAGAAGTTCAGTGACTTTTACAGTCAGGTCACCCGGTTCAAAATCTTCTTCATTCAGGTGCATCGCGTAAGCTTGTAAATAGTCATTCCTAAGGGAGCCATTGGCTGCAGGCAATCCGCTGTCTGACTCGTAAACACTGTACGCATTCAGCGCAAATTAAGATGTTCGAAACCGAACATATCCCAATAATTCAAAAACCTCACCCCTTTGTCGCGGCGATGTCCATTGAACTCCCCCCGGAATCCTCAGATTTGCCGTTCTCGAATGCCTGCGCGCGCAACCAAGAGCCGATTTTGGGCTTGCTGCGGCAATACTTTCCTGCCTACCCCACTGCAACACCGCAAGGTTTCCGAGTGCTCGAGATTGGCAGCGGCAACGGCCAGCACGCGGTGCACTTCGCTGCGGCCTTGCCGTATGTACGCTGGCAAACATCGGACGTGGCAGGCAACCTGCCGGGCATCCGCGCCTGGCTGGCGCACGCCCAACTGCCCAACACGCCGCCGCCACTGGCGATTGATGTCGCACAGGGCTTCCAAACTGCCGTGCAGCCGGGGCAAGTTTTTGACGCCGTGTTTACCGCCAACACCTTGCACATCATGGCCTGGGTACAGGTGCAGCAGTTTTTTTCCGCCCTGCCCGGTGTGCTGGCCCCCGGCGGCTTGCTGGTGGTGTACGGCCCGTTCAACTACGGCGGCGCGTTCACCAGCCCCGGCAACGCACAATTTGACGCCAGCCTGCGCGAAGGCAACCCGCTGCGCGGGATTCGCGATGTGGAAGCCGTGGATGCGCTGGCCCAAGCCGCCGGGCTGACACTGGTGCAAGACCATGCGATGCCGGCCAACAACCGCTGTCTTGTCTGGCGCCATGGTGCCGGGCCTGCGTCGGTGGTGGGATCAAGCCCCACCGTAACGCCCCCAGAGCTGCCGACACGCCCGCCCACCTCACGCACCGACCTGTTCGTCTCCTTCACGCTGCTGGCGCTGCAGGGCTTTGGCGGGGTGGTGGCGGTCGTGCAGCGCGAAGTGGTCGAGCGGCGTCGCTGGATGACGCGCGAGGCTTTTTTGGAGGAATGGGCCGTCGCGCAAGTGCTGCCGGGGCCGAATGTGGTGAACCTGTCGCTGATGATTGGCGCGCGCTATTTTGGGGTGGGTGGTGCTTTGGCGGCCATGGCCGGCATGCTCACGCTGCCCTTGCTCATTATTCTGGCGCTGGCGTTCTTCTACGCCAGCTGGGCCAGCCAGCCCTGGATGGCCGGGGCCCTGCGCGGAATGGGTGCTGCCGCTGCCGGGGTGATTGCCGCCAGCAGCCTCAAATTACTGCCCGCCCTCAAATTGAACGTGCTGACCGCGCCGGTCTGCTACGCGCTGGTGGCGCTGACGCTGCTGGCGGTGGCCGGGCTGCGCTTGCCGCTGGTCTGGGTACTGGCCGGGTTGGGACTGCCCGCTTGCGTGCTGGCTTGGCGGCGGCTGAAGGCGCAAGGCCAGGGAATGTCGGCATGAGCGAAGCGCAGTGGCATGGCCTGCTGGCCTTGTTCAGCCAATTCGCCAGCCTGTCGCTGCTGGCCATTGGCGGGGCCATCAGCGTGATCCCCGATCTGCACCGCTACCTGGTCGATGAAACCGCGCTGATGAGCACGCCGCAGTTCAACGCGTCGATTGCACTGGCGCAGGCCGCGCCTGGCCCGAATGTGCTGTTTGTCGCGCTGATGGGCTGCTACAGCGGCCTGACGATTTACGGCGTGCCGGGTCAGCTGAGTCTGGCCCATGGCAGCGCTGCACTGTGGGGTACCTTCGCCGCCATGCTCGGGTTTTTCCTGCCGGGCACGGTGCTCACGCTGTCCACCACCGGCTGGCTGCACAGGCACCGCCAGCACCCCGCCGTGCGTGCGTTCAAGGCGGGGCTGGCGCCTGTGGCGGTGGCGCTAACGCTGTCGACCGCCTGGCTGCTGCTGACGCCTGAACTCAAAAGTTGGCTCGACTGGCCTATGGCGCTGCTCGCGTTGGTCGCGCTGCTGCTGGTGCTTACCACCCGCACCCATTTGCTGCTGGTGATGGGCCTGGGCGCGCTGGCGGGCGCTTTGATCGGAGTCTGAACGCATGAACTGGAACGCCTACCTTGACCTGTATTGCGAGCGCCTGGCCCCCGGCCTGTGGGGCGAGCCGCTGAACGCCCTCAGCAATGCTGCTTTTTGGCTGGCGGCCTGGTGGGTATGGCGCTGGGGCCAGCGGCTGCGCAGGCAACACCAGCCCGCCAGCACAGGCAGCCTGAGCAGTACGGGCAACGCCCCCGCCTGGCATTGGGAAATGGACATGCTGCTGGTGATGCTGGCGCTGATTGGCGCGGCCAGCGCGCTCTTTCATACCTTTGCCACGCGCTGGGCGGTGGCGCTGGATTCGGCCTTTATCGCGCTGTACCTGCATACGTTTTTGGCGGTGTACGCGCACCGCGTGATGCGCCTGCGCTGGCGCTGGGCCTGGCTCGGTGCGCCGGTATTTTTGGCGCTGAACCTGATCACGGCCAAACTCTGGGCCCATGCGCTCCCGGCCCTGGGTGCGCTGGTGCAAAGCGCGACCGGCTGGGACATGACCGGCGGCGGCAGCGGCCCCAGCGGCTACCTGGCGGCCTGGACGGTGCTGGTGCTGCTGGCGCTGCACAGCCGCTTTGTCCTGGCCGATGCGCGCCCTGTGGCGCGCGCCCTGATGTGGGCCTGCAGCGTATTTTTGATCAGCCTGACGCTGCGCCAACTTGACCTGCCGCTGTGCAGCCAATGGCGCTGGGGCACCCACTTTGCCTGGCATGTGCTGAACGCGGTGACGCTGGGACTGACCGCGTATGCGCTGCTGCAAGCAAGCGGGGCCGCTGTGCCCAGGGGTACGTCTGCACCAGCACGCCCCGCAGCGCCCGCGTCGCCAGACGGGCAATGAAAGGCCGGGCGCTGGCCACTACCTTCGGCCTGCGCAAACCTGCGAAACGTTCAAAAAGAGCCGATTTTTGACTTTTTATAGTCAAATCAGCTTCTAGCCAAGGTATATATTGCCGGTAATGCTATTACTTTTAAAGTAAGGAACGGCCTGTTTCAGCGCGGGTTTTCAAAAAACACGTAGCTGGTGCTGTAGTCGCTGATCTCAAAGTAGACCTTTTTCTCGCCGGGGTC
>JBJXED010000147.1:0-28682 GCA_046155225.1 Burkholderiaceae bacterium | reverse complement strand
CGTGGGCGTAGTGGCGGTTGGCGGTTTCGTACTCAACGTGGGCGGTGTTGATGGTGATGCCGCGAGCCTTCTCTTCTGGGGCTGCGTCAATTTGGTCGTAGGCTTTGGCTTCACCGCCGAATTTGGCAGACAAAACGGTCGTAATGGCCGCCGTCAGTGTGGTCTTGCCGTGGTCAACGTGCCCAATGGTGCCTACGTTGACGTGCGGCTTGGTGCGCTCGAATTTCTCTTTTCCCATGATGCTGATCTCCAAATGAGCAATGCCCGTGAACAGGTTTTACGTTTGCACCAAATTGCTGACTCCTTCGCCACGGGCAGCGAAGGGCACTTAGTCGCAGACGCGGTGGCCAGCATGGCCGCCGATTACTTAGCCCTTGCCGAAACAATCGCCTCGGCCACATTGCGCGGTGCTTCGCTGTAATGCTTGAACTCCATGGTGTAAGTGGCACGACCCTGGCTCATGGAACGCAAGGTAGTGGAATACCCAAACATTTCCGACAACGGCACTTCAGCCTTGATGGCTTTGCCACCACCCACCATGTCATCCATGCCTTGCACCATACCGCGGCGGGAGGACAAATCACCCATCACGTTACCGGCATAGTCTTCGGGTGTTTCGACTTCGACCGACATCATCGGCTCCAAAATCACGGGGCTGGCTTTGCGGCAGCCTTCTTTGAAACCAAAGATTGCGGCCATCTTGAATGCCAATTCGTTCGAGTCCACATCGTGGTACGAACCAAAGTGAAGTGTGACTTTGACATCGACTACGGGATAGCCCGCCAAGACGCCCTGCGTCACCGCTTCGTTAATGCCTTTTTCCACTGCAGGAATGTATTCGCGTGGCACAACGCCGCCTTTAATGGCGTCGACAAATACAACGCCTTTACCGGGCTCGTTTGGCTCAATCTTGAGCACAACATGGCCGTACTGGCCCTTGCCGCCCGACTGGCGCACAAACTTGCCTTCGGCGTCTTCAATCGTTTTGCGAATGGTTTCGCGGTAAGCCACCTGCGGCTTACCGACGTTGGCCTCCACACCGAATTCGCGCTTCATGCGATCAACAATAATTTCCAGGTGCAACTCGCCCATACCGGCAATGATGGTCTGGCCGGATTCTTCGTCGGTCTTGACGCGGAACGACGGGTCTTCCTGCGCCAAGCGGTTCAGGGCAATGCCCATTTTTTCTTGGTCTGCCTTGGTTTTCGGCTCAACGGCTTGTGCAATCACCGGCTCGGGGAAAACCATGCGCTCCAACATGACGATAGCGTCGGGATCACACAAGGTTTCGCCTGTAATCACATCTTTCAGTCCAATACAAGCGGCGATGTCGCCCGCGACAATTTCGTCCACCGGCTCGCGCGCGTTGGCGTGCATTTGCACAATACGACCAATGCGCTCTTTCTTGCCCTTGATCGGGTTGTAAACGCTGTCGCCCGACTTGAGCACGCCCGAATACACGCGCACAAACGTGAGCTGACCCACAAACGGATCGGTCATCAGCTTGAAGGCCAAAGCCGAGAATTTTTCTTTGTCGTCGGCTTTACGCGTCACTGGATTTTCGTCATCGTCCATGCCCTTGACTGGCGGAATATCCACTGGTGAGGGCAAGTACTCCACCACCGCATCCAGCATGGCTTGCACGCCTTTGTTCTTGAAAGCCGAACCGCACAGCATGGGCTGAATCTCGCCTGCAATCGTGCGCTGGCGAATCGAGGCTTTGATCTCAAGCTCAGTCAATGCCTCGCCTTCGAGGTATTTGTTCATCAACTCTTCGCTGGCTTCGGCGGCCGCCTCGACCAGCTTTTCACGAAACTCATTGGCTTTTTCCAGTAAATCCGCCGGGATATCGCCATAAGTGAAGCTCACGCCCTTGTCTTCTTCGCTCCAGAGGATGGCCTTCATCTTGACCAAGTCCACCACGCCAGCGAACTTTTCTTCGGCACCAATCGGAATTTGCAGCGGCACCGGGTTGGCCTTCAGCCGCAGCTTCATCTGCTCATACACCTTGAAGAAATTGGCCCCGGTACGGTCCATCTTGTTGACAAATGCCAGGCGAGGGACGCGGTACTTGTTGGCCTGCCGCCATACGGTTTCCGACTGCGGTTGCACGCCGCCCACGGCACAGTACACCATGCAAGCGCCGTCGAGGACGCGCATCGAGCGCTCGACTTCGATCGTGAAATCGACGTGGCCGGGGGTATCAATAATGTTGATGCGGTGCTCTTGAAATGTCTTGCCCATGCCCGACCAAAAGCAGGTAGTGGCCGCCGAAGTGATCGTGATGCCGCGCTCTTGCTCCTGCTCCATCCAGTCCATGGTAGCCGCGCCGTCATGCACTTCACCGATCTTGTGGTTTACGCCGGTGTAGAACAGCACGCGTTCGGTGGTGGTGGTCTTGCCAGCGTCGATATGCGCCGAGATACCGATATTGCGGTAGCGCTCGATGGGAGTTTTGCGGGCCATACAGTTCTTTCAGTTGGCTAAAGGTAGGGAAAGGGCTTTGGTAACAGCCGCATCAGACAGGTGCAGCGCAGACAAAACCCAAGACAATACGCAATTTCAATGACAGCGCAACGAACAACGCCGCCTTTGGATGGCGACGCCAGTTGCCATCAGAAACGGAAGTGCGAAAACGCCTTGTTCGCTTCAGCCATGCGGTGCACTTCGTCGCGCTTTTTCATGGCACCACCACGGCCTTCGGTAGCTTCCATCAGTTCGTTGGCCAGACGCAGGGCCATTGATTTTTCACCGCGCTTTTTGGCGGCTTCTTTGACCCAGCGCATCGCCAACGCCATACGGCGCACGGGTCGCACTTCAACGGGCACCTGGTAGTTGGCACCCCCAACGCGGCGGGATTTGACCTCGACCATCGGCTTGACGTTGTTGATGGCCATGTTGAAGGCCTCCACCGGGTCTTTGCCAGGGTTCTTCTTTTCGATTTGCTCAAGCGCACCATAAATAATGCGCTCAGCGACGGCTTTTTTGCCGCCTTGCATGATGACGTTCATGAACTTGGCAAGATCTACATTGCCAAATTTGGGATCCGGCAGAATTTCCCGTTTGGGGACTTCACGGCGACGCGGCATATCAACACCTCTTTACTTCAGTTGGCACCTTGGAAGGCACCGCGAGGGCTATAAAAACCCTCACTTACTCGACTCGAATTGGAGTCACTGTGTTTGGTTTTGCCACTATGGCCGGGCCAAACCCCGAATTGAATTGTCCGAAAACTGCTGATTAAGGCGACCTTATGCGGCGCATCCCAAAGCGCTGGAATTACTTGGCTTTGGGCTTCTTCGCGCCGTATTTCGAGCGTGATTGCTTGCGGTCTTTTACGCCTTGCAGGTCCAGCGAGCCGCGCACAATGTGGTAGCGCACGCCTGGCAAATCCTTCACGCGGCCACCGCGCACCAGCACCACAGAGTGCTCTTGCAGGTTGTGACCCTCGCCGCCGATGTAGGAGATCACTTCAAAACCGTTGGTCAGGCGCACCTTGGCCACTTTACGCAATGCCGAGTTGGGCTTTTTGGGCGTGGTGGTGTAGACACGGGTGCAAACGCCGCGCCGCTGGGGCGAGTTTTGCATCGCCGGGCTCTTGGACTTGACGGTCTCGACCTCGCGCCCTTGGCGCACGAGCTGGTTAATTGTTGGCACTGCTGGCCTCCGCTGAAATCTTGAAAAAAGATAAATTCTGGGCCGCTTTCGAAAGCGGAAAAGCCCACGAGTATATGCGGAGTCGGTGAAATGCTCAAGCCTTGGCTGCAACAACGCCTTAAAGCAGGCAGCCCGGCCCCTTCCAGGGCCCGGCTATTTAATCCAAAGCCGCAGCGCATCCCAACTTCGCCCCAGCAGACCCGACTGCGCCACCGGCTCCAGCACCATGAGCGGCAGTTCGGTCAGCGGCTGGCCCGCCAGCGCCACTTTGAGCGTGCCCAGGGCCTGGCCCTTGCCCAGCGGCGCAACGAGCGGCTCTGGGCGCGCCACGGCGGTGGTAATTTTGCCGGCCGATCCGGCTGGCACCGCGACCACAATGGCCTGCTGGCGCCCCAGTTTGACCGTGGCAGCGACGCCTTTCCACACATTGGGCGTGACCACGGCCTGCTCGGCGTCAAACAATTTGACCGCATCAAACGCGGTGTAACCCCAGTTGAGCAGTTTCTGGCTCTCGCCCGCGCGGGCGTTCTCGCTGGCAGCGCCCAGCACGATGGCCAGCAGGCGCCGGCCCTGCGGCAAGTTGGGCGCATTGCGTTTGGCCGTGGCAATCAGGCAATAACCCGCAGCGGCCGTATGGCCGGTTTTCAGACCGTCAACCGACGGGTCGCGAAACAGCAGCAAGTTGCGGTTGCTGTCATTGGCGGTAGGCGTGCCAAGGTAGCGGTATTTTTGCAGCGCGTAATAAGGCAAAAATTCGGGGAAATCTTGAATCAGCCGGGTAGCCAACACGCTCAGGTCACGCGCCGTGGTTTGGTGGCCGACTTCGGTCAGGCCTTCGGGGTTTTTGTAGGTGGTTTGCGAAAGGCCCAGCGCTTTGGCCTGCTCATTCATCAGCGCCACAAAACGCTCCACACTGCCCGCCACGCCTTCGGCCAGGGCTACCGTGGCGTCGTTGCCCGACTGCACCACCATGCCTTTGATGAGGTCTTCGACCGGCACCTTCATTTTCGGGTCGATGAACATGCGCGAGCCGGGCATTCTCCAGGCCCGCTCGCTCACACCAAAGGTCTGCTTGAGGTCAATTTTCTTGGCCCGCAACGCATCGAAGACCAAATATGCGCTCATCAATTTGGTCAGCGAGGCCGGCTCCAGCGGCGCATCAATGTCTTTCTCGGCCAGCAACTGGTTGGCGGTGATGTCGATCAGCAGATACGAGCGCGCGGCCACTTCGGGCGGGACCAGGAGGGTTTGCGCCAGCAGGGGTGCAGGAACTGAGGTAGCGGCGGGAGCGGCCGTTTGGGCTTGCGCCGCGGCCAGCACCAGCAAGAACAAAGCGGCAACAACGCCAAAGCGCCAAGGCAATACCAGCAATTTCATCAAGAGCAGTCGGTGGTTCGGGGGGGGGAGTTAAACAAGCGGAACACCCGCTGCCTCATGGGGCAGGGATTGCAGCGCCACGAAAGGCGGTGCGCACAAATGGCGCACGACCAGAGACTTCAGAAGCGGCAATTGTCCATGAAAGAAATGGCTACCGCCCGGCACCACCGTCACCGGCAAGCTTTGCGGGCGCGCCCAGGCCAGCACATCGGCCAGCGGCACGGTGTCGTCTTGTTCGGCATGCAGCACCAGGGCGCGGGCGTGCGCCTCGGCAGGCATGGGCAACACGTCAAAACGGCTGGCCGCAGTGCCTACCAAGACAATTTTCTGCACCTCGCGTCCGGCCCACAGGGCACCCACGGCATGGCTGGCGACAAACGCGCCAAACGAGAACCCGGCCAGCGCCAGCGCGGGTGTTTCGGCTTGGCCCTGCGCCGCCTCTGCATCGGCCATCGCCACCACGGCGAGCAGGTCTTGCAGTTCGCCGCGCCCTTCGTCGTAGGTGCCCTGGCTTTGCCCGACGCCGCGAAAATTAAAACGCAGCGCAAGCCAGCCGCACTGCACAAAAGCCCGTGCCAGCGTTTGCACCACTTTGTTGTCCATGCTGCCGCCAAACAGCGGATGCGGGTGGGCAATCACCGCGACACCGCGCGGCGGGCCTTGCGGCGCGTCGCGCAGGCCTTGCAGCAAGCCGGCGGGGCCGGTCAACGTATAGGCTTGAGTTTGGTGGTTCATTGAAGTGGCTTGAAAATGCTACTTATTAAGTAGCATTGCTGGCAATATATACGCTGGCTATAGCTCACTTTGACTATAAATTATCCGAAAATACCGGCCTGCGGCCTATTGGGCGGCTTCAGCGCCCAAGGTGCGCCGGGATGAGCAATCGCGTCACGACCTGGCCCTGCTTCAAGTGCGACTCGACGATTTCATCAATGTCGTGCTCGTCCAGGTAGCTGTACCACACGCCTTCCGGGTACACCACCGCGACCGGCCCGGCGGCGCAGCGGTCCAGACAGCCCGCCTTGTTGACCCGCACCTGGCCCGGCCCGTTCAAGCCCGCCGCCTTGACCTGCGCCTTGCAGCGGTCAAAGCCTTTTTGCGCGCCATGGTCGGCGCAGCAGCCCTCGCCCGGTTTGCGCTCGTTCAGGCAGAAAAAAATGTGCCGCGCAAAGTAGGGCGCGGCAGTGGATTCAAGCGGTGCATTCATGCCCTTGAGTTTAAGGGCTGGATGCTGGAGAGCCGTGCCAGCACATAAAGCAGCGCCGCGTAGGGCCACAGCCAGCCCAGCCATTGCGCCAGCCCGTGAAAGCGGATAAAGCGGCCCTGCTCCCAGGTTTGCAGCGTCTGGGCAAAGTACGCGCCTTCAGGCGCTTGGTTCAGCAAGCCCAGCTGTACTGCCAAGGCCAACAGCAAAAACGCCATGCAGGCCCGAGGCGGCAACCACAGCAACAACAGGCCGAGCGCGCCGCCACCTAGCAAGCCGTAGCGCACCGGCAGGCTCAGCCAGGCCCACGCATGGCTGGGGCCGTAAGTCAGCCCGGCGCTGAGCGCGGTCGCCGCCGCGCCCACCGCCAGTGTCAGCAGCAAAAACGCCAGCCGTCGCCAGCCGCCCCGAATCACGCCGTAGCCGAGCAGCAACGGCACCAAAACGCCCAGCATCACGCACAGCAATTCGGTGCCGGGCCACATCGGCTGCAACTCAATCTCACGCACGGGCAGCAGTTCAAGAAACGGGGTGTCGGCCAGCAACTCTGCCAGGCCCTGCTCCAGCCGCTCCAGCACCTGGCCCAGGCCCAGCGGCACCGACGCCGGAAAGAGCAGCGCGGCCGGCCACAGACACAGCAGCACCAGCGCGCCGCGCGCGTCGGGGGCAAACCAGCGCGCGCGAAAGCGGCTCCAGCGGTCCATAGCGCCCAGGCGCTCCAAAAGGGCCGCCAGCAAAGCCCCCGCCAGCGCGCCGCCCGCGTTCAGCAACCAGTCCAGCCGCGACGGCACCCGCACCGGCAAATAGCTCTGCACAGTCTCCAGCAGCAACGACAGCACCAGCGCCAGCACCAGTGCCAGCACCACCGCACGCCAAGCGGGCACGCGTCCCGCGCCCTGGCTGCGCAGCACCCCAAGCGCCAGCAAAAAACCCAGCGGGCCGTAGCCCAGCGCATTGGCCACCACATCAAAACTGGTCCAGTAGCGCGGCCAGGGCGCGGCCAGAAAGCTCCACGGCCACAGCCCCTGGTCACGCCAGTCGGCAAACGGGTAGAGGCTGGCATAGACAATCAGCGCGGTGTAGACCAGCGCCAGCGGCCAGGCTGAGGATTTGTGCAACATGTCAACCAGCGTGCGCTGACATGAGGTGGCTCAAAACGGCTTGACGACCACCAGCACCACGGCGGCCAGCAGCAGGAATACCGGCGCTTCGTTGAACCAGCGGTACCAGGTGTGGCTGCGCACATTGCGGCCAGCGATGAACTTGCGCAGCAGCGAGCCGCAAGCCAGGTGATAGCCAAAGATCAGAAACACCACGAGCAGTTTGGCATGCATCCAGCCGTTGCCCGGGCCCAAGCCAATCCCGTAGTACAGCCACAGCGCCAGGCCAAACCCCACGGCAGGCACCGCCAGCACATGCGTGAAGCGGTAGAGTTTTTGCGCCATCAGGAGCAAGCGGGCATGCTCGGCCTGTGATGGCGGCGGCACCGGTTGGGGGATTTGCGCCAGATTCACCAAAATGCGCGGCAGGTAAAACAGTCCTGCGAACAAGGCGACCACAAAAACAATATGCAACGATTTGATCCACAACATGACCGCAGTTTAAGCCTTTGGTGCACAATTTTCGCCATGAACCACCCCATCCCACCCCTGCTGGCGGGCTTTCCGGCCCAGCGCCCGCGCCGCTTGCGCCGCACGGCTTTCAGCCGCGCCCTGGTGCGCGAACACGCCTTGAGCCCGAGCGACCTGATCTACCCGGTGTTTGTACTGGACGGCGTGGGGCGCCGCGAGAGCGTGGCTTCGATGCCCGGTGTCGAGCGCCTCAGCCTGGACTTATTGCTGCCGCTGGCGCAGCGCTGCGTGGACCTGGGCGTGCCGGTGCTGGCGCTGTTTCCGGTGCTGGACGCGGCGCTGAAAACGCCGGACGGCCAGGAGGCCTGCAACCCGGACGGCCTGGTGCCCCGCGTGGTACGCGAACTCAAGGCCCGCTTCCCGCAGCTTGGCGTCATGACCGACGTGGCGCTGGACCCCTACACCAGCCACGGGCAGGACGGCGTGCTCGACGCCAGCGGCTATATCCTGAACGACGAAACCACCGCGCTCCTTGTCAAGCAAGCGCTGGTGCAGGCGCAAGCCGGGGTGGACATCGTTGCGCCCAGCGACATGATGGACGGGCGCGTCGGCGCGATCCGCACGGCACTTGAAGGCGCGGGCCTGATCCACACCCTCATCATGGCCTACAGCGCCAAATACGCCAGCGCGTTCTACGGCCCGTTCCGCGACGCGGTCGGCTCGGCCGGCAACCTGGGTAAAGCCGACAAAAAAACCTACCAGATGGACCCCGGCAACGGCCGTGAGGCGCTGCGCGAGGTGGCGCTGGACATCGCCGAAGGTGCCGACATGGTGATGGTCAAACCTGGCATGCCCTACCTGGACGTGGTGCGGCAGGTCAAAGACACGTTCGGCATGCCGACCTTCGCCTACCAAGTCAGCGGCGAGTACGCCATGCTCAAGGCAGCAGCGCAAAATGGATGGCTGGGCCATGACGCGGTGATGATGGAGTCGCTGCTGGCATTCAAGCGCGCCGGTGCCGACGGGGTGCTGACGTACTTTGCCCTGGAGGCGGCCAGTTTGCTTCAAAAATAATAGCAATAGTGGCAATAAAATCATTGGCCACAGGCCTATTTGATTGATAATTTCAGGGTTTTGGCCGTTTTGAGGACTTTTCATGCGCATCTTCAGCATCAGCCCCACCAGCATCCTGGAAAACGACCAACTCCCCAGCACCCTGCCCGAGGGGGGCTACATCTGGATTGCGTCAGCCCGGCGCGAGTTTGAAGTCAACCAGCGGCAAATCCAGGCGACCTTGACGGCGCTGTGCGGCAACCAGCTGGTCGATCTGCACCTGGCCGATTTACTCAACAACCAGTTGCCCTCGCACTACGACTACACCTCCGAGTACGACATCGTCGTATTTCGCCGTCTGGCGGCGGGCCAGTCCGAGACCGACCTGGCCCAGCCCGGCGAGCCACTGCACGAGTCGCGCAAGGGCGGCGGCCCGCAAGTGCTCAAGCGCATCGACACCAGCCCGGTCGGCTTTGCCGTGTTTGACCGGGTACTGCTCACCGTGCACCCCACCGGTTGCGCCATACGCGAGGCGTATGCCAGCCGTCTGCTCAATTCGGCTTCGCCCGAAGAACGCAGCGCCGGCGCGCGCCCGCCGTCCAGCCCGGCCGATTTGATGCTGCGCGTGATCAACCACATGGTTGACGGCTACCTGGAGTTGCGGCGCGAACTGACACACGACCTGGACCGCTGGCAAGTCGAGCTGCTCAGCCCGAAGACCCGCTTTAACAACTGGTCTTTGCTGCTTGACGCGCAACTGACGCTGCACCAGCTCGACGAGATTTGCGAAGACCAGCGCTCGGCAATTCAGGACTGGATTGAGGCCGTGAAAACCTGGCCCGAACCTGCCAACGCAGACGAACGCCGCGAGCGCGAGCTGCTGATGGTGCGCAGCCGCGATGTGCTGGAACACATTGAGCGGGTGGTCCACCATGTCGACCGGATGGAGCGCAGCGCCGAAACCGCCGTGCAAATGCACTTTTCCGTGCAGGGCAACCGCACCAACGACACCATGCGCACCCTCACCGCGCTGACCGCGATTTTTTTGCCGCTCAATCTTATTACCGGCTTTTTCGGCATGAACTTCGACTTTCTGCCGCTGGTCAAAACCGAGTCGGGTTTCTGGATTTCGTTTGCCGGAATGCTGCTGGTGGCGGTTGTGATCGTGGTGCTGTTCTGGCGCAGAAACTACCTGGGCAGCAGCAAGGACTAAAAGTGCACTTTGCCGGGGTCAGCGCATTATTTCGGCTCGGCCAGCCCGAACAAGCGCGCCGCATTGCCCCAGGCGATCTGCGTCGCCGCCTCGGCGGGCAGAGTGCCGAGCCAGCCGCGGTAGCTTTGCATCAGCGCCTCGTAGTGTAGCCAGCGCGGGTTGACCCAGGTGTCCGATCCAATCAAAAACCTGCTCGCGTATTTCAAGAGCAAGGCGCGCCATTCAGGGCACAGCACTGGGGCTTGGTTGCGCGCCGCATCACCGTCGCTGCACAGCAAGTCAGGGCGGTAGGACAACTCGCCAAGCAGGCCGGGGTAGCGCGTCATCCATTCATCGACCCGGGCTGCGGGCACGCCGCTGATGCCGGTGTGCGCCCAAATCACCCGTAGAGTCCCGCCTGCAGGCACTGCGTCTGCCATCAACTGCGCCACCGCGCTATCGTCAGCATGCGCCAGCAGCACGGCGCGCTGGGCTTGGGCAAACGCCACCAGCGCACGCACCACCCGGGTTTGGGCTTGCAGTTCGCCGCTGAGGTGCACTTCACCCAAACCCCGGTAAGCGCCAGCGGCTGTGCCGCGCGCAAACTCCGCCTGGGCCCGGGCCAGCAAGTCGGCATCCTGGTGCCAGGTGGCATAGTCGGCCCGGCTGTCATACAGGCGCACAAACGGAACCACCACCAGGCCTGCGGCGCGTGTTTGCGGCAGTGCCGCCGCCAGCGCGCGCGTGCCCTCACCCGGGGTGCTGTTGGCCAGGACGCCGCGCACACCACTGCGCTGCAAGCGCGCCAGCACATCGGCCAGCGGGTGCGCGACCTGGGCATCGGCGTTGTAGTGCAAGTGCGCGTCGAACAACGGGCCGCTGTAAGGCGCGGCCGATGGTTGCGCCGAAACGAGCACAGCAAATGCCAGCCCGCAGGTTGCCAGCCATGCAGGCCGCCATGCTCTGCGGGAACGCGTCATACGGGCTGCAGCGACAGCGGGGTCAAGCCAGGTGCTCGGCAAAAAACGCCAGGCTGCGCTCACGTGCCAGCATGGCAGCGGCTGGATTCCACGAACCGCGCTGGTCGCAATTAAAGCCGTGGTGGGCGGTCGGGTAGAGATGGATTTCCACCTCGGGCTGGGCCTGCCGGAAATGCTCCACCGCCTCCAGCGGTATGTAGCTGTCTTCCTCTGCAAAATGGCACAGTACCGGACAGCCGATCTCGCGTGTGGATTCATCGGTCATGCCGCCGCCGTAATAAGTGACTGCTGCGTCCAGCCCACCAAGCTCGCAAGCGGCGCGCCAGCTCAGCAAGCCGCCCCAGCAAAAGCCCACAATGCCAACACGCCCCGCTTCGGCGGCGTAGTCGATCGCCGCCTGGATGTCGTCCAGCACGGTCTCGGACATAGCTTCCATCTGGTTTTTCAGCGCGAAACCGGCTTGTATGTCTTCGGGGGTGTAGCCCAACTCCACGCCAGGCTTTGCGCGCTCAAAAATCGCCGGAGCCACTGCCAAATACCCTTCTTGGGCATAGCCGTCAGCCACCGCGCGGATGTGCGCGTTCAGACCGAATATTTCCTGAATCACCACCACCGCACCTTTGGGGCTGCCCTGCGGTTTGGCCACATACAGCGGCAAGGAACTACCGTCCATCGATTCGATTTCAATCATTAGGGCCATGGGGTGCTCCTTGTGCAGGGGTAGAAAAAAACGGTGATCTCAGAACAAGCACACCACATTAAGCCGAAAAAATGACGCATGCATGACGACGTGAAGCGCTTTCAACGCTGCCTCAATGGCCGATCAGTCGGCCAATTGCCGGCATTTGATATCGACGAACTCCAACCGGTCTTGGCCCCAGAACATTTCGCCGTCAATGACAAAGCTGGGCGCTCCAAATACATTGGCCTCGATCGCCCGCTGGGTGCATGCCTGGTACTCTGAAAGCCACTGGGCTTGCTGCGATTGCGCCAGCCGCTCTGCAGCCAGGCCGCATTCGGCCAGCAACTGCGCGAGCACATCGGCGTCTGCAATATTGCGCTCCTGCGCCCAGACGGCAGCAAAGGTCGCACCGCACAATTGCAAGGCTGCTACCTGGCCATCGAGCGCCGCCGCACACAAAATCAACCGCGCTGCAGCCTCGCCGGGGGTGGGAAAGTGCTGGGGATGCAAGTTCATCGGCAGCTTGAGATGCTCGCTAAAACGCTTCATCTCCAGCAGGCGATAGGCTTGGCGTTGCGCAGAGCGCTGGCCCAGCGGCAAGCCACCCGAGACCGGGAAGACCTTGCCCAAGTCAATCGGCTGGACGTTGACTTGGGCACCGGTTCGGGCGGCGATCTCGGCAAATCGCGCGTGGCCCAGGTAGGTCCAGGGGGACACCGGGGCAAAGTAGTAATCAATCGTAGCGGCCATGTTGTGTCTCCTGTAGGTATTGAGGGATGCATTGCATGCATGTACGGTAATCGATCCCAAAGGTTGCGGCGGGTTCCAAGCGACTCCGCAACTTTCTGCAAATCTATACTGACTGCAAGATAACAGCGCACCGCCCCAAATCAATTATGAACACACCCAGCGGGGTCAGCCCCATCCCCCATTTCATAGCAGGCCGCCGCGACGCTGGTGCATCCGGCACCCACCAGGATGTTTTCAACCCCGCCACCGGCAACGTCACAGGCCGCGTAGCACTGGCCAATGCAGCCGACGTGGGGCGGGCAGTCGCTGCCGCGCAAACCGCCTTTCCGGCTTGGGCAGAGACTACGCCACTCAAGCGGGCGCGCATCATGTTTCGGTTTTTGGAACTGCTCAACGCACACAAGGACGAGCTTGCGCGGCTGATCACGGCCGAGCATGGCAAAGTGTTTACCGACGCGGAGGGTGAGGTTGCACGCGGCACCGACATCGTGGAATTTGTTTGCGGCATCCCGCAATTGCTCAAAGGCGACTACACCGAACAAGTCTCCAGCGGCATTGACAACTGGACGCTGCGCCAGCCGCTGGGCGTGGTGGCAGGCATCACGCCGTTTAACTTTCCGGTGATGGTGCCGATGTGGATGTTCCCGGTGGCCATTGCCTGCGGCAACACCTTTGTGCTCAAGCCCAGCCCGATTGACCCCTCTCCTTCTTTGTTGCTCGCCGACCTGCTGAAGCAGGCTGGCCTGCCAGACGGCGTCTTCAACGTAGTGCAGGGCGATAAAGTGGCCGTGGAGGCGCTTCTTGCGCACCCGCAGGTACAAGCCCTGTCTTTTGTCGGCTCGACCCCGATTGCCAACCACATTTACGAAGTAGGTGCCCGCCACGGCAAGCGCGTGCAGGCGCTAGGCGGCGCCAAAAACCACATGGTCGTGATGCCCGATGCCGACATGGAACAAGCCGTGGACGCCTTGATCGGCGCGGCCTACGGCTCGGCGGGGGAGCGTTGCATGGCGATCAGTGTGGCCGTGCTGGTGGGCAGTGCCGCCGACCGCGTGATGCCGCTACTCACCGAGCGCACGCGCCATTTGAAAATCAAAAACGGCATGGAGGCCGACGCCGAGATGGGCCCCATCGTCAGCCGCGCGGCGCTGGAGCGCATCAGCGGCTACATCGCCCAGGGCATGGCGGAAGGGGCGCAACTGCTGGTTGACGGGCGCTATTACAAAGTGCCCGGCCACAAGAGCGGCTTTTGGCTGGGCGGCACGCTGTTTGACCACGTGACGCCGAGCATGCGCATCTACAAGGAAGAAATATTCGGGCCAGTACTGGCGTGCACGCGCGTGGCCGAGTTGCAGCAGGCGATTGACCTGGTCAACCAGCACGAGTACGGCAACGGCGTGGCTTGCTTCACCCGCGACGGCCATGTGGCCCGTGAATTTGCACGACGCATACAGGTCGGCATGGTCGGCATCAATGTGCCTATCCCCGTGCCTATGGCCTGGCACGGCTTTGGCGGCTGGAAGAAAAGCCTGTTTGGCGATATGCACGCCTACGGCAGCGAGGGTGTGCGCTTCTACACCAAGCAAAAAAGTGTCATGCAGCGCTGGCCCGAGAGCATTGGCAAGGGCGCCGAGTTTGCTATGCCCACCAGCAAGTCCAGCTGAAATTTCCATGAGCAAGACCACTTTCGACTACATCATCATCGGGGGGGGCACCGCCGGCTGCCTGTTGGCCAACCGCCTGAGCGCCGACGCCACCAAGCGCGTGCTGATGATCGAGGCTGGCCGCAAGGACGACTACCACTGGATCCACATCCCCGTGGGCTACCTGTATTGCATTGGCAATCCGCGCACCGACTGGCTCTACCAAACCGAACCTGATGCCGGCCTGAACGGCCGCACGCTGCGTTACCCGCGCGGCAAAACCCTGGGCGGCTGCTCCAGCATCAACGGCATGATTTACATGCGCGGCCAGGCCCGCGACTATGACCTTTGGGCGCAGCTCACCGGCGATGCGCGCTGGACTTGGAACAGCGTGTTGCCCGACTTCAGGCACCATGAAGACCACTACAAGGGCAGCGACGCCATGCACGGTGCCAAGCGCGCAGCCCCATCAAGTCAAAAACCCAGTCCGGCCACAAACAACACGGCAGCGGCCAATCCCAACGGCCTGCTGCGCAATGGCGGTAATGAATGGCGGGTGGAACGCCAGCGCCTGCGCTGGGACATACTGGATGCGTTTAGCAAGGCTGCGCAGCAAGCAGGCATCCCCGCCACCGACGACTTCAACCGCGGTGACAACGAAGGCGTGGGCTATTTCGAGGTGAACCAGAAGGACGGCTTGCGCTGGAATACGGCCAAGGCGTTTTTGCGACCCACCTGCTATGCCCGACCCAATTTTGAAATGTGGACACACGCCCAGGTGACGCACCTCGTACTTGAGCGCCAGAGCGACGGCAGCCAGCGCTGTACTGGGGCGAAGGTGTGGGATGGCACTGAAATGCTGGTGGCCAGCGCCACCCGTGAGGTGTTGCTGTGTGCAGGTAGCATTGGCTCGCCGCAAATTCTGCAACTCTCGGGGATTGGCCCGGCGGCCTTGCTGCAACAGCGCGGCATTGAGGTGCAACAAGACTTGCCTGGCGTTGGGGCCAACTTGCAAGACCACCTGCAAATTCGGGCGGTCTACCAGGTCAAGGGGGTGCCCACGCTCAATACCCTGACCCATAGCTGGCTGGGCAAGGCCAAGATTGCGCTGGAATATGCGTGGCGGCGCAGCGGGCCGATGAGCATGGCGCCGTCGCAGTTGGGCGCATTCACCCGCAGTTCCCCGGCGCAAGTGCACCCCAATATTGAATACCATGTGCAACCGCTGAGTCTGGACGCTTTTGGTGAGCCGCTACACCATTTCAACGCTTTTACCGCCAGTGTCTGTAACATCAACCCGACCAGCCGCGGCACAGTGCAGATTAAAAGCCCCCGCTTTGAAGAAGCGCCCGCCATTGCGCCCAATTACCTCAGCACCCCTGAAGACCGCCAGGTGGCCGCCGACTCATTACGCGTGACGCGCCGCATTATTCAGCAGCCCGCGCTGGCAGCCTATGCGCCGCAAGAAATCCGTCCCGGCATGCAATACGAAAGCGACGACGACCTGGCCAAGCTGGCAGGCGACATTGCCACCACCATCTTTCACCCGGTTGGGACGACCAAAATGGGCAGCGACAAGGATCCCATGGCGGTGGTTGATTCCGAACTGCGCGTTCATGGCGTGGCCGGCCTGCGTGTGGTCGACGCCGGGGTGATGCCCACCATCACGAGCGGCAATACCAACGCACCCACGTTGATGATTGCCGAGAAAGCTGCGCAATGGATCATGGCGGCAGCCCAGCGCGATTAAGCGTCAGCCGCCCTTAGCGCAAGCCACCGACATAGCGCGGCGCATCACTGGGTTTGGGGCTAGGTGCCGCCGCATTTTGTGACGCTGCGAATGCGGAATCGCCAAAATCGGTACGTACGAACTCCGGATGGCGCGGTCCATATGGCGGCCTTAGTGCAGCCAAGGCACTTTGCACCAGGGGACGCTGTGCTTTTTCAGGCGGCTCGGCCAATGCTTGCGCCAGCTTGTCGGCCCACTCTGACAGCTCCACATGACCATCCTCTACGGCTTTACTGCGTGCAAAACGTACGATCTCTGCAGCGTACTCGGCATTCAACGCCATCCACTCGGTATCGGTCACACGCCCGGTCTTGCGCCGCAAGAGCACATGCAAATGCGCTGCAATGGCAATTTTTTGGCTGGTTTGCATGCGCAATCCTCAGCTTTGCAGACTCTCGCGATGCTGGCTGATGTCCAAACCCGTCTGCTCCGACTGCTCATCCGCACGCAGCCCGACAATAAGGTGGGTCAACCAGAGCAGCAGCGCGGTCACTAAGCCGCTGTAGACCAAAACCGCTACCACGCCAATGGCCTGGGTCAGCACACTGCCCTCAACCCCAGAGATGGTTTTGCTGGCGAGTAGACCCGTCAAGAGCGAGCCCACAATACCGCCAATGCCGTGCACGCCAAAGACGTCGAGTGAGTCGTCGGCCTTGAGCAGGCGCTTCAGACTGGTTGCCCCCCAATAGCAGGCCAGCCCGGCAACTACACCGATAAAGAGTGCCGATGCCGGCGTGACAAAACCTGCTGCAGGCGTTATGGCGACCAAACCAGCCACCACGCCGGAACACAAGCCTAGCAGCGATGGGCGTCCACGCACAATCCACTCGGCCAACATCCACGACATCGCCGCGCCAGAGGCGGCAATGTGGGTCACGGCCATGGCCAGTCCAGCGCGGCCATCGGCGGCAATCGCCGAACCGGCATTAAAACCAAACCAGCCGACCCACAGCAAACCCGCCCCGGCCATTGTCAAACCCAGGTTGTATGGAGCAAAGGGCTGGCGGCCGTAACCCAGCCGCGGACCCAGCACATAAGCGCAAACCAAACCCGCTATGCCGGCATTGATGTGCACCACCGAACCTCCCGCATAGTCAAGTGCACCGAGCTGCGCCAGCCAGCCCCCCGGCTCCCAGACCCAGTGCGCAACCGGGGCATACACCAGCATCGACCACAGACCCGCGAACCACAGCACCGCAGAGAATTTCATGCGCTCGACAAAAGAGCCCACCACCAACGCAACCGTGATGAGGGCGAACACGAGTTGAAACATCGCATAGACAGATTCCGGCACATTCGGCGCAATATGGCTCACCGCCACCTTGCCCGCTTCTTTGGCATACGACAGGCCGCTAAACCACATGCGCTGACCGCTGCCCAACCAGGGACTGTCGGGTGTAAATGCGAGGGAATAGCCCACCGCAAACCACAAAATGCTCACCAACGCTGCAATCGCCACCACGCAGGCCAGGGTATTGAGAACGTTTTGCTTGCGCACCAAGCCGCCATAGAACAAGGCAATGCCCGGCAGTGTCATGAGCAGCACCAAAGCGGTGGACGTCATCAGCCACGCCGTGTCACCCGCATTGATCGTGTCTTGCCGAACCAAACCAGGGCGTGTGAGTGGCGCGGGCGCTGCGGGGGCTGTTTCAGACGCCACTGGCGCTGGTGCCGCCGCAGCGAGTACGGGCTCAGTGGCAGACGCTGGGGCTGCTGCGGGGGCTGCCGCCGAAGCCCCAGGCACAGGCAAAAGCACACCGCTTTGGTTCTGTGCCGGGCACAGAGCGCACCAAAATACCGACAAACAAACCACGGCGGCTTGAAGGGAGTGCTGGATGGGCATGGTGGTCCGTGTTGAGTAGTGATTTATGGTGCACGGCAATACTTATGCCAGAAACAGTATGGCGAGTTAACAACACCAGTACCTCAAACCGGGAAAGTCCGTATGCACGCCCTTGGTGCCCCCCACTACAGTGCATTAACTTGCATACGGGCCACCCCCGTTGCCGCGAGGAGACGGGGAGACAAACCTGAGACGGGATAACAACAACACCTATCCGCTAGCTCTACCAAGGCGCTGACACCCCTCAGCGCCTTTTTTTTCGCCTGATAAATCACCGCCGAGCCTCCACCGCAAAACAGTGGCACGCTGCTTGCATCACTCTTTGTATACAAGTTTGGATTCACAAAGACGGTGCAAACAGCTTCAACTCCAATGCCATCTGCCGTAGAAGAGACCCCCTCCTGTACGGCAACCCCAAGCATTGACTGCGCTTGGATAGCCAAAATGGCCACACCCTTGGCAGTCGAGAAGTCAGGGCCGTTGGTGGGCTTGCACTTTGCCGTCAAAGACAACATCGATGTGGCGGGAATGCGCACCACGGCAGCTTGCCCCGCTTTTGGCCACACAGAAGATGCGCACGCCGTTGTAGTGCAAAAACTGCTTGCTGCCGGTGCATCGCTATGCGGCAAAACCAACCTAGACCAGTTTGCCTGTGGCCTCAATGGCACCCGCTCGCCCTATGGCGTTGTGCCCAATGCTTTCAACCCGGCTTATGTGTCGGGCGGCTCCAGCTCCGGCTCGGCCTATGTGGTGGCCACGGGCCAGGTGGACTTTGCGCTGGGCACTGACACCGCAGGCTCAGGGCGCGTGCCCGCTGGCCTGAACAATATTGTGGGTATCAAGCCCAGCAAGGGGCTGTTGAGTACGCGCGGGGTACTGCCTGCCGCCCAAAGCCAGGATTGCGTGTCGATTTTTGCGCGCAGTGTGGGTCTGGCGGTGCAAGTGCTGCAAACCGCCATGGGGCATGACCCGCTGGATGCTTACTCGCGACAGTTGACGCTGCACAGCGCGTCGTTTGGCACAAAGTTCCGTTATGGCGTGCCCGACAGCTTGGCGTTTTTTGGCGATACAACCGCTGCAGGGGCTTTTCACGAGGCCCGCCAGCGCCTGCAATCGCTGGGCGGGCTGGAAGTGCGCATACCCTTTGCCCCGCTGGCGCAGATTGCTGCCATGCTGTATGACAGCGCGCTGGTGGCCGAGCGCTATGCCGCGGTTGCGGCATTTTTTGACGCCAACGAAGCGCAGGTGATTGAGCCAGTGCGTAGCATTTTGGCGCGGGGGCGCAGCTACAGTGCGGCAGATGTGTTTGCCGCGCAGGCGCAAGTGCAGGCGCTGGGCCAGCAGGCTGCCGCCATGTGGCGGCACATTGATGTGCTGCTGGTGCCCACTGCTCCCACGCACTACCTCGTGGCGCAAATGCAGGCCGATCCGGTCACCTTGAACCGTAATTTGGGGGCTTACACGAACTTTGTCAACCTGCTGGACTACGCTGCCATCTCCGTGCCCAGCGCCATACGCGCTGATGGCCTGCCGTTTGGCATTACCTTGATTGGCCCTTGCGGCAGCGACTGGCAACTTGCCGAACTGGGCCAGCGTTACCACCATGCCACCGGCTTGTCCCAGGGCGCAACCGGCGAACCCTTGCCCGCTTTGGCACCGCTGCCTAGGCTGCAAAGCCTGGCGACGGTCAAGCTGGCGGTTGTCGGCGCGCATTTGAGCGGCATGCCGCTGAATGACCAGTTGACCGAGCGCGGCGCCCATCTGCTGGCGCACACCGAAACCGCACCCGATTACCGGCTCTATGCCTTGCCGGGCACTGCGCCCCCCAAACCAGGCTTGCAGCGCGTAGCGCAGGGCCAGGGTGCACGCATTGCGGTGGAAGTCTGGGAATTGCCGCTGCCGCACTACGGTTCTTTTGTGGCAGGGATTCCCGCGCCGCTGGGCATAGGCACTTTGATACTCGCCGACGGTAGTGCTGTGCAAGGTTTTCTGTGCGAGGCACAGGCCTTGCATGACGCCACCGACATCACGCACATGCTGGGCTGGCGCAACTACATCGCCTTGCTTCAGGCAAGCGCGCCACAACCGGTCTGACCTTGTTTTGCACCCGCTTCACGCCCCGTCTCAACCTGGAGAACACCATGCGCCCTGTCACCCTGACCACCTCACTTGAGCCCATTCAACACAAACGCCGATTGCTGGTTAGCGTCGGCGCGCTGGCTTTGGGTATGGGCGCACTCGCCGCGCCTGCCATCGTGCGCGCTCAAAGCGGCCCCAAAATCCGCATCGGCTACTGGCCGATTGCGGCGGGGCTGCCGTTTTACGCAGCCATCGAAAAAGGCTATTTCAAAGAAGAAGGCCTGAATGTCGAGCCGCTCAAGTTTGCCGGTGCCCAACAGGTTATGGAGGCCATGCTTTCCGGCCGCTCTGATGGCAGCGCCAATGGCACGGGTTCAGGCAACCTGGGTGTGGGCGAAATTGCGTCGCCCGGTCTGTACAAAATTATTGCCACCAACCCCAGCAACGCCAAATACGTACTCGATGAGTTTCTGGTGCCCAAGGACAGCGCCGTCAAGAGTATTGCCGAGCTCAAGGGCAAGCGCATCGCATCGGGCCCCGGCATACAGAATAAAACCCTGGCCATAGCAGTACTGGAGCGCGCCGGTGCCACAGGCACCACGGTGATTGAGCTGCCCATCAGCCAGCACGTGGCCTCGCTGGCTGCCGGACAAGTGGATGCCGTCTACACGCTGGAGCCCACTGGCACCATTGGCCGTCTCAATGGCACCACGCGGCTGCTGGAAGCGGGCGTGATTGCCAAATACATCCTGGGTGACCCCCTCGCACCCTGGCATGGCGGCTCGGCGGCGCTGACCACCGAGTTCATCAAAAAATACCCGGCAGAGACCAAAAAATACATCGCCGCCTATGCCAAAGGCATTGCATTGGTGCGCAGTAAACCCGACGAAGCGCGCCAATATCTCAAAGGCTACACCGCCATTGAAGGACCGCTGACCAGCGAGGTGCCGCTGGCGTCCTACATGCTCTACAACGAGTTCAAGCCAGCCGACATAGCCGCCTTTCAAAAGTTTTTTGACCTGTTCACAGAAAAAGGAGTCTTCGATAAAAGGCTCAACGTCGAAACCCTGCTCTACAAGGGGTAAACCATGGCCGACGCTTCATTGACCGAGCCAGTGGCAGCTGCCCCCTGGACAGCTGCCAACCCGGCACCGGCACCCGTAAAAAAACACCAGTGGGACAAGCTGCTGCCGGTATTAGGGCCGCTCGCGTTATTCATCATCTGGGATTTGGTAGTGCGCCTTGGCTGGATCAAGGCCATCTTGCTGCCGCCGCCGCTGGAGACGATTACAACGCTGATTACTGGTTTGCTCGGCGGGCCGCTGCTGACCGATTTTCTGGTGACGGTGTGGCGCACCGTACAGGCGTTTTTGATTGCCGCTGTCATCGGCATGCCGCTCGGTGTGCTGCTGGGCAGCAGTGAGAAGGCCTACCGCAGCGTGGAGTTTTTGATTGATTTTTTCCGCTCCACACCGTCGTCGGCGCTGATTCCGCTGTTCCTTTTGATCTTTGGCGTATCCGATATCAACAAGATTGCCATTGCCGCTTTTGGCGCGTTTTTGATTGTGATTTTCAACAGCGCCTATGGCGTCATCAACGCGCGCAAGCAGCGCGTCATGGCAGCCAAAGTAATGGGGGCCTCGCGCTGGCACATCTTCAAGGACGTGCTGATCTGGGAGAGCCTGCAGCCGAGCTTTGTTGGCCTGCGCTCGGCGGTGTCGATGGCCTTGGTGATTGTGATCGTGGCCGAAATGTTTATTGGCTCCGAGAACGGACTGGGTCATCGAATTATTGATGCGCAGCAGGTGCTCAATGTCAAAACCATGTATGCGGCCATTCTTGCGGCGGGTGGTTTGGGCTATGCCCTCAATATTTTGTTCCTGATGGCCGAGCGCCGCATTGTTCACTGGAGCGGCCGATGAACACCGTCCTGAATGGCCCGGTCTATGCCGATGTACCCGAGCTGCCGTTTCGCCCCGGCCCGGAGGGCACGCACATCACGATTCGCGGGCTGACCAAGTACTTTGCCGGCTGGCCGCTCTACGAGAATTTTGACCTGGACATTCCCAAGGGAAAAATCGTCTCGGTGTTCGGCCCCAATGGCTGCGGCAAATCAACGCTGATCAACATGATTGCCGGACTGATTCCAATCGACTCAGGGCAAATTTTGTTTGATGGCAAATCGCTGGCCGACACCAAAATCGGCTACGTATTCCAGAACTACCGCGAGGCAATGTTCCCCTGGATGCGCACCATCGACAACATTGCCTACCCGCTCAAGCTGGCTGGCAAAAGCAAGGCGGAACTGGACCGGCGCATGGAAGAACTGGTGGCGTCGTTTGACGTGAAGTTTGACCTCAAGCGCTACCCCTACGAGCTCTCGGGCGGCCAACAGCAAACCGCCTCCATCATGCGGGCACTGGCACCTGGCCCCGAGGTGCTGTTTTTGGACGAACCATTCTCCGCACTGGACTTTGAGATGACCTTGTTCATCCGCGAAAAATTGCAAGAAGTGTTCATGCAAACCGGCACCACCATGCTGCTGGTCTCGCACGACCTTGAAGAAGCCGTCTACCTGGCCGACCAGGTGCTGCTGCTGACCAAACGCCCCACCCGCGTGGCTGAAATACTGCATTACAACGATCCGCGCCCACGCACTTTGGCCACGCTCTCCGAGCCCAGCTTCATCAGCACCAAAAAGCTGAGTCTGGAAATTTTCCAACGCGAAGTTCGGCGGTAGCTTGAAAATGAACGAGGCGCAATGTCTGGCTTACGTCAAGGCCGCTGCAATGGCGCTTGAATTGCCCCTGGACGAGCCCCGTGCAATGCGTGTTGCGGCGCATTTGCAGCGCACGGCGGCACTGGCGGCTTTGCTTGCCGGACAGCCCTTGTCGCCACACGACGAGTTGGCTGAAATTTACTGCCCGGCTCCCTTCCCGAAAACATCAGGCGAGCCCGCCAAGCCATGAACAGCAGCACACCGCGACACTTGGAGCCTGCGCTGCTGGCCGAAATTACCGCTGGCCACGCCAGCGCGCGCGAAGTGCTGCAAGACTGCATCACCCGGATTGCGTCCAGCAACTCGCAGGTCAATTCATTTACCGACACCACCTTCGAGCGGGCATTTGCCGAAGCCGACGCGGTTGACCAGCGGCGCCTGCGCGGCTTGCCTTTGCCGCCGTTGGCAGGCATGCCGTATGCCGTGAAAAACCTGTTTGATATGAAGGGCGTGGTCACACGCGCCGGCTCCAAAATCAATCGCGAACAAGCGCCCGCAACCCAGGATGCGTTTTTGGTGCAGTGTATGCAGGCAGCAGGCGCGGTGCTGCTGGGTGGCCTGAACATGGACGAGTATGCCTACGGTTTCACCACCGAAAATTCGCACGACGGTGCCTGCCACAACCCGCACGACTTGGCGCGCAGCGCAGGCGGCTCGTCAGGCGGCTCGGGTGCCGCCGTTGCAGCTGGCCAGGTGCCGGTGGCGCTGGGATCAGACACCAACGGCTCGATCCGCGTGCCCGCTTCGCTCTGTGGCGTGTGGGGGCTCAAGCCCACATTCGGCCGCCTGTCGCGACGCGGTACTTACCCTTTTGTACACAACCTGGACCACCTGGGCCCGCTGGCCAATAGCGTGGAACATCTGGCATGGGTTTACGACGCGTTGCAGGCGCCTGATACGCTCGACCCAGGCTGCCACGCCCGCGCCGTGCAACCCACATCAGCCCAACTGATGCGGGGCATTGACGGTCTGCGTATTGGCCTGCTGGATGGCTATTTTCACGACAACGCCGGTCCGTCAGCGCACGCCGCCGTACAGCAAGCGGCGCGTAGCCTGGGCGCGGTAGAGGCTGCGCAATGGCCTGATGCCGCACTGGCGAGGGCCGCCGCCTTTATCACCAGCGCCAGCGAAGGCGGCAGCCTGCATCTGGGCGATCTGCGCACGCGCGCCGCCGATTTTGAGCCGCTTTCGGTAGACCGTTTCATCGCTGGTGCTTTGCAGCCTGTTGCCTGGTATTTGCAGGCGCAACGCTTTCGGCGCAGCTACCGCGACAAGGTCAATGCTTTGTTCAAGCAGTGGGACATTCTGTTGGCCCCCGCCACACCCGTTGCTGCGCCACTGCTGGGCACCGAATGGCTTCAAATTAACGGCACCCAGCACCCCTGCCGCCCAGCGCTGGGCCTGCTGACACAGCCAATTTCGTTTGCAGGTTGCCCGGTGGTGGCCGCGCCGTTGTGGCCCGAGAGCACGGGCGGTCTGCCCATCGGGGTGCAAATCATCTCCGCTCCCTGGCGCGAAGACCTGGCACTGCGCGCTGCTTGGGTATTACAAGAAGCAGGCATTGCCCACCTCAAACCGGTGGTGTGGTGATATGCAGATCAACCTTCCCGATGTGCTGGCCGAAGTCAACGCCGCCTTTGAGCGCTATGAACAAGCCCTGGTCAGCAACGACGTGACCACGTTGATGGAATTGTTCTGGGACAGCCCGCATACCCTGCGCTACGGTGCAGGCGAAAACCTGTACGGCCATGCCGCCATCAGCGCTTTTCGGGCCGTGCGCAGCCCGCAGGGCCTGGCGCGCAGCGTGCTCAAAACCGTCATTACCAGCTACGGCCGCGACTTTGCCACCGCCAACATTGAATTCCGACGCGAAGGCAGCAGCGTCAACGGCCGTCAAAGCCAGACTTGGGTCCGCCAGGCAGTCGGCTGGCGTGTTGTCGCCGCGCATGTGAGTCTGCTTGGTCAATCTGCTACCCAAGTGCATGAACTCAGTCACCAAAGCCCGCCATGAACAACCCCAGCAAACGAAATTTTGAGGTCGGCAAACGCCCCGCAATCACCATACGGGGCCTGAAAAAGTCTTTCGCTGGCCAAACACTCTACGACGGCTTTGACTTGGATATTCCGCAAGGGCGGTTCATCTCGGTTTTTGGCCCCAACGGCTGCGGCAAGTCCACGCTAATCAATCTGATCTCTGGCTTGATTCCGCTCGACAGTGGTGAAATATTGTTCGATGGTCGCCAAGTGAAGGACGTAACCATAGGCTACGTTTTCCAGAACTACCGCGATGCGCTTTTTCCGTGGATGAGCGCCCGCAAAAATATTGAGTATCCCCAGGTCGTGCGCGGCTGGGACGCGACCAAACTGCAAGCCCGGGTCGACGAACTGATCGCTCAGTTTGAAGTGCGTTTTGATCTGCAACGGCCGCCATTCGAGCTATCTGGCGGGCAGCAACAACTGGTGTCGATTTTGCGGGCACTGGCACCCAGGCCGGAGGTGATGTTCCTGGATGAGCCGTTTTCAGCGCTGGACTATGAAATGACGTTGTTCATCCGCGAAAAGCTGCAAATCGTGTTCCAACAAACTGGCGTGACGATGCTGCTGGTTTCGCATGACCTGGAGGAAGCCGTGTATTTAGCTGACCATGTGCTGCTGCTAACCAAGCGGCCAACGCAAGTGGCCGACATCATTGACGTTGCTGCGCCCCGTCCGCGTAATGACGACACACTGTCGGCGCCCGAGTTCATTGCCACCAAGGCGCGCAGCTTGGCGATCTTCCAACGCGAGGTACGCCGATGAAGTTCGCGCTGAAAGATCGTATTTTGCTGCTCGTAAAGCAGCCGTTCTGGATTGGTCCGCTGCTGATCTTTTCGGTCTGGTGGCTGGCAGCCGTAGGGCAACTGATCAGCCCTAAGCTCCTACCAGACCCGGTTTCTACGCTAGGTGTGCTTTGGACATCCATCGCCGATGGCAGCATCGGCGCAGACTTCCTTGGTACGCTGAACCGCACCCTAGCTGCATTTGCTATTGCCGCCGCTTTAGGCGTGCCGGTGGGTATTGTGCTGGGCTCTGATCGACGCATCTACCGGGCCCTCGAATTTGCCATCGACTTCTTTCGCTCAACACCAGCAACTGCAATGTTTCCGCTGTTTTTGCTGATTTTTGGCATCGGTGAAGAATCAAAAATCGGCGTTGCTGCGTTCTCCGCTTGGCTGGTCATCGTTTTCAACGTGGCCTACGGCGTGATGAATGCGCGGCCCACCCGCATTTTGGCGGCTAGGGTTATGGGCGCAACCAAGGCCCGCATCTTTCGCGATGTGATGTTTTTTGAGTCGCTGCCCCAGACCTGTGTCGGCCTGCGGCTGGGCGTTTCATATGCGCTGGTGGTCATCATCGTAGCGGAGATGTTCATTGGCTCGGCCAACGGCATGGGCCGCCGGATTATTGATGCGCAGCAAGTGTTTGACTTGCGCCAGATGTACGCCTCGATCATCGCTACCGGTTGCTTGGGCTATGGCCTGAACCTTGCCTTTTTGACGCTGGAGCGAAGATTTCTTAAATGGGCGGGCAAGTAGGCGTTTGCCCATGACTGCGTTGTTCGCAAGCCTTTATTCATCAACCCTAAACGGAGCAATTCCATGACACTGCAACGCCGCCGCATCCTTACTGGCGCTGCTGCCTTGAGCAGCACACTTGCCGCGCCCTGGGTGCACGCCCAAAAGAGCGATAAGGTCAAACTATCCTGGCTGCCTATTATGCAAACTACGGCTCTCTATGTCGCAGTGCAAGACCGGCTGTTTGAACGCGCTGGTCTTGATGTCGAGCTGGTGCAATTCCAAAACCCGAATCAGATCATTGACTCTTTGGTAGCCAATCAAGCCGATGCGGGTGCGCCGGGCGCGGCCGCAGGCATCACGATATTGGCTGAATCACGCTACCCCGGCAGTTTCAAGGTATTTGGATTGCAGGGCGGCGGCATCAAGGTCAATCGCGTCAACGATGCGTTGATCGTGAAAAACGGATCGAGCATCAAGTCGTTCAAAGACTTGCGCGGCAAGTCGCTCGGCCACCTGCCCGGGATCCAGTGGCGCACGATCTCTCGTCACATGCTGAGGGCCAATGGCCTAGACCCCGACAAAGACGTGCGCCTTCAGGAGATGGCAGTAGGCTTGCAAGTGCAATCGGTGGTGGCCGGCAGCGTTGATGCCACCCTCTCGCTAGAGCCGGTAGGATCGATTGCAGTGGCATCGGGCGAAGCCACACTGGCGATTGTTAACCCCTGCTCGCAAGTGATTGCCGACCCGTTTTACTCCGGCGTATCGGTGCTGACCACCCAATTCATCAAGCAGCGTCCGCAAGTTGCGCGCAAATTGGTGCAGGTGCTTGACCAGGCCACCCGTATCGCCAACACCGAGTTCGACCGGGTCCGGCCTTACTTTGCCAAATACACTGCGATGAAAGGCGACAACGTTCGCGTGATTGCCCAGCCCTATCTGCGAGGCTGGAACGAGCTGAACGACACCGACATCAAGTCCTATCAGGCCCTGGTTGATGTATTCCACAAGGAAGGCGTGCTCAAGGAGCGCATTGATGTGAAAACGGTGTTACTCAAAGCTTCCGACTTTGCCTAGATCTATTTGCTCTGTCTTTAAAGTATGCGTTGCGACACCCAACTGGAGAGATATTCATGAGCGGCTACCACGATGTTGGCGGGCAAGCGGCAGGCCCAATTGCAAAAACCGAACTGCCCTTTCAGCACTGGGAAAAGCAATCTGAGGCGATTCGCAATTTGCTCGGCGACAGCGCGCGGCGGGTGATTTCGCTGGACGAAATCAGGCTTGGCTTTGAAAGCTTTGGCCTTGATAAGTACCAAGCCTATTCGTTTTACCGGCGTCGACTCGAAGCGATGCTCGACACCCTCGAAAAAAAAGGTTTGCTGACGCGCGATGAGTTTGAACAAGAACTGGCCCGCGTACAAAGTCGCTGGGCAACGCCCGGTCAAGAAGTCAGATGAACCCCGTGCGTTTTGCGCTCAATGAGCGCGTGACCGTAGTTGCTTTGGGGAAACCTGGGCACATCCGCACGCCCGACTACATCCTCGGCCACTGCGGCGAGGTAATCCAGTTTTGCGGCTACTTTCTAAACCCTGAAGATCTGTCGGTTGGCCGCACGAGCGGTCCGATGGTGCCGCTGTACCGGGTGAAATTTCGCCTCAGTGACTTGTGGGCTGAGCCGCAGCACCATGCGGAAGATTGTCTTTGCATTGAAATTTACGACCACTGGCTAGCCAAGGAAGGATCGCCATGAACGCGCAATCGCATGATCCGCATGACCATCACCAGCATGACCACGCGCACGAGCACGACGCGCTGGTGGTTGAGGACGATGTGGGCAATCTGCTGGCGCAGCAAATGGTCGACGCGCTGCAGAGCTTATTGATCCGCAAAGGCATTTTGTCGGCGGGCGAAGTCACCCTGGAAATCCAGAATCTGGAAGCGCCCGGAACCCACTTGGGCGCACGCATCGTAGCCCGCGCTTGGGTCGATCAAGCGTTCAAGCAGCGTCTATTGGCAAACGGCAAAAATGGTGCTGCCGAGCTAAAAATCAAAGTCGGCGAAGCGCAACTGGTGGTGCTGGAGAACACGCTTGCTGTGCATAACCTTGTTGTGTGCACGCTGTGCTCGTGCTATCCGCGCTCAATCCTTGGGCAGCCGCCTTCCTGGTACATCAGCAAAGCCTATCGCGCCCGCACCGTGCGTGAGCCAGCACGGGTGCTTGAAGAATTCGGACTGCGTTTGCCCAAGACAACGGCCATCTGTGTGCATGACAGCAATGCCGACATGCGTTTCCTGGTGCTGCCGCTGCGGCCTGAGGGTACGCAAGGCATGTCCGAAGACAGTTTGGCCAAACTCGTCACGCGCGACAGCATGATCGGCGTAGCACTGCCACTGCTGCCGGCGGCAGAACAACAATGAATCAGGAGATCACCATGTCCCAATTGCCACAGAATTCTCGACCTCCGCGCAATTTAGCTTTGCTGGCTGCTGCAGTTGCCTGCCCGGCGCTGGCACATCATCCATTGG
>JBJXED010000146.1:0-13874 GCA_046155225.1 Burkholderiaceae bacterium | reverse complement strand
TTGGCGAACCATCTGGCGCAATTGCCAGCGGCCGATTTGATTTCACGTGCGGTGGTGACGCAAATGCGCGCCGACGAGGCGCTGCATGCCGCCCAGGCGCTGCATGCCGGGGCCGCCCCGCTGCCCGCTCCTGTCAAAAGCATGATGGCCGCAGCCGCCAAAGTGATGACGACCACGGCGCACTACATTTGAAAACTCCGCTGACTCGGCATCACCCTGCGCTGAATCCCGACTGAACATGAAAACGCCAGCTGTGGCTGGGCAACGGCACAGTCAAACTTGAATCACCGAAACACCGGTCGTAATTTCAGCCGTCTTGCCCAGCATGATGCTGGCTGAACAGTACTTTTCATGACTCAGCGCCACCGCGCGCTCAACGGCCGCCAGCGGCAAGTCCACGCCAACAACGGTGAAATGCATGTGGATGCGCGTGAACACTTTGGGGTCGGTCTCGGCACGTTCCGACGTGAGCTTGACGCTGCAGCCCTTCACGTTGTGACGGCCACGTTTCAATATCAGCACCACGTCATAGGCGGTGCAAGCGCCGGTGCCCGCCAGCACGGTTTCCATCGGGCGCGGTGCCAGGTTTTGGCCGCCCTGCTCGGGCTTGGCCGCATCGGGCGCGCCGTCCATCATCAGCGTGTGGCCGCTGCCCGTTTCGGCCAAAAAACCCATGCCTGAGCGCGCGCCTGTCGCTCCTGTCCAACTGACGGTGCATTCCATAGCAAAATTTCCTCGTAGGTGTGTGAACGAATGCCCAATAAAAAGGCCATTTCATGCGGCTTGTGTTGCGTTGCAGCAATCCATCGCTATACTAATTTCAAGGCGTAATTTTCACGCCACTGTTTGTCTCCTCCACTCCTCATGAGTGGATTTAAGCCCCAAGTCGTGAGACTTGGGGCTTTTTTTTCGGCTCGGTATCATGCCTGGCACATGAAAAAAAACCTGACGCCTGCCGACTACTTGAAAAAAATCCTCAACGCCCGCGTCTATGACGTGGCGCACGAGTCGGCGCTGGAGCCCGCCCGCAACCTGTCGCGCCGCTTGGGTAACCAAGTGCTGTTCAAGCGCGAAGACCAGCAGCCGGTGTTCAGCTTCAAGCTGCGCGGGGCCTACAACAAGATGGCACACCTGTCGCCTGCGCAGCTCAAAAAAGGCGTGATTTGCGCCTCGGCCGGCAACCATGCGCAAGGTGTGGCGCTGGGCGCGGCCAAGCTCGGCACGCAGGCGCTGGTGGTGATGCCGGTGACGACGCCGCAGCTCAAGATCGACGCCGTGAAAAACCTCGGTGCCGAGGTACTGCTGCATGGCGAGAGCTACTCCGACGCGCACCAGCACGCCACGCTGCTGGAAAAAAAGCGCGGCCTGACTTTTGTCCACCCGTTTGACGACCCCGATGTGATTGCTGGCCAGGGTACGGTGGCTATGGAAATCCTGCGCCAGGTGCAAAGCGTGAGCCGGGGCCAGCTCGACGCGGTGTTTGTCGCCATCGGCGGCGGCGGGCTGGTGGCGGGCGTGGCCAACTACATCAAGGCGGTGCGGCCTGAAATCAAAGTGGTGGGCGTGCAAATGCAGGACTCCAGCGCTTTCATGCAGTCGGCGCAGGCCGGGCAGCGCATCACGCTGGCCGATGTCGGTCTGTTCTCTGACGGCACCGCCGTCAAGCAGGTGGGGCTGGAGACGCTGCGTGCCAGCAAAGGGCTGATCGACGAATTCATCACGGTCGATACCGACGCCGTCTGCGCCGCCATCAAGGACGTGTTTGTCGACACCCGCAGCATCGTCGAGCCGGCCGGCGCACTGGCGGTGGCCGCCGTCAAACAGTACGTGGCCAGGCACAAAACCACAGGCCAGACCTACGCCGCGATTTTGTGCGGTGCCAACATGAATTTCGACCGGCTGCGTTTTGTCGCCGAGCGCGCCGAGGTGGGCGAGGAGCGCGAGGCGCTGTTTGCCGTGACCATCCCCGAGGAGCGCGGCAGCTTCCGGCGTTTTTGCGAGCTGGTCGGCGCGCTGCCCGGCCCGGCCCGGCAAGTCACCGAATTCAACTACCGCGTCAGCGACGCGCAAAAAGCGCATGTCTTCGTGGGCCTGACGACGCAGGGCAAGGGCGAGTCGAAAAAAATCGCGGCGCAGTTCAGCAAACAGGGCTTCAAGGCGCTGGACCTCACGCACGACGAGTTGGCCAAAGAACATCTGCGCCATTTGGTGGGCGGCCACTCGCTGCTGGCCACGGGCGAACGCCTGCTGCGCTTTGAATTCCCCGAGCGGCCCGGCGCACTGCTGAAGTTTCTGAGCCTGATGCGGCCGGGCTGGAACATCTCGCTGTTTCACTACCGGCACCAGGGTGCCGACTACGGCCGCATTCTGGTCGGCCTGCAGGTGCCGCCGGCCGACGCGCAGGCGTTTGACAAATTCCTGCGCACGCTGGGCTACCCGCATGTGGAAGAAACCGCCAACCCGGCGTACCGGCTGTTTTTGCAATCCTGAAAATCGGCGGCAGCGGGGTGCGTAATTTCATTCGCCACTACCTGCTGGCGCTGCAGTTTTTTACCCGCATTCCAGTCACCGGCGCGCTGGCGCAGTGGGTCGGCTTTTCGCCGGCGCTGCTGCGCGCCAGCGCGGCGCATTTCCCCGGCGTGGGCTGGCTCGTCGGCGCGGTGGCAGCGGGCACCTACGCGGCGGCTGTGCTGGCCTTGCCCGCGCACCCGCTGTCGCCGCTGCTGGCGGCGCTGGTCTGCACGGCGGCCACGGTGCTGCTGACGGGCGGCTTTCATGAAGACGGCCTGGCCGACATGGCCGACGGTCTGGGCGGCAGCAGCGAGCGGCTGCGTGCGCTGGAGATCATGAAAGACTCGCGCATCGGCAGCTTTGGCGCGCTGGCGCTGGTGCTGGCGCTGCTGGGCAAAGTCACTGTGCTCGCACTGCTGGGCAGCATCAGCCTGCCGCTGGTGCTGGCGGCGCTGTGGGCCGGGCATGTGCTGTCGCGCTTTGCGCCGCTGGTGCTGGTGGTGTTCATGCCGCATGTCGGCGACCTGGCAGGCAGCGGCTCCAAGAGCAAGCCGCTGGCTGACGCCATGGCCGCGGGGCGGCTTTTTCCGGCATTTTTATGGTGTTTTATGCCGCTAGCCATTTTATATATTGCCGGTGGCGCTACAGTTTTAATAGTCTCCTGCGGCGCTTGTGCGGCCGCCCTGCTGGGGCTGTGGCGGCTGCTGGCGCGCCGCCTGCAAGGCTTTACCGGGGACTGCCTGGGCGCGGCGCAGCAGTTGTGCGAGCTGGCGTTTTACTTGGGCGTGGCCGCCGCGTACCGGCCATGAGCAGCCCGCTGGCCCAGCCCGTTTTGGCAGCGCATGGACGCCACGCGCTGTGGCTTGCGCGGCACGCCCAGCCGCTGGTCGCGCCGGGGCTGTGCTACGGCGCCAGCGATGTGCCCGCTTGTCCAGATGCCACCCAGCAAGCGGCGTTGGCCCTGGCGCAGGCCCTGCCGCCCTGCTTGACCGTGCTCAGCTCTCCCTTGCAGCGCTGTACCTTGCTGGCCCATGCCCTGCTGGGCCTGCGGCCCGACCTGACGCTGACGCTCGACCCCCGGCTGGCCGAGATGGACTTTGGCACCTGGGAAGGCCGCCGCTGGGACGACATCGGCGCGGGCGAATTTCAATCCTGGATGCGCGACTTTGCCGACCATGCGCCAGGCGGCGGCGAATCGGTGGCAGCCTTTATGCAGCGCGTCGCGCAGGCTTGGGACAGCGCTGGCCAAGCGCCCGCGCTGTGGCTGACACATGCCGGGGTGATTCGCGCCGTGCAGTTGATTGCCAACGGCCAGCGCCGCATCAGCCAGGCCAGCGAATGGCCGCAGACCCCGGTGGAGTTTGGCCAGTGGCTGGTTTTGCAACCCTCGCAAAAGCCTGCGCCAGGCACTTGAAAGCCGTTTTTGACAGAAATATCAATGAAATAGGCCTGTAGCCAAGACAAAACCTGCCTTCGGCGCTATCTTTTTAGCTATTTTTTCAGGGTCGGCATGTCAAGCGTCAACGCCGCTGGGGCACCGCCGCCCGCGCCCAGCACCACCTGGCCGCGGCTGAGCGACTGCACCACCAGCCCTTCTTCGACTGCCGCGCCAATGCGGTAAGGCTTGGGCGGCTTGCCGTCCACCGCAATCAGCGCGGCGCCGCCGCCCGAGCGCCCGGCCAGCACACCCACCAGCGCAAAACGGCTGGCCAGACTGACGCTGGGCGCAGCGGCCAGCGGCGCGGCGGCCACCGCGCCGAGCAGTCTGGCAAGACTTTGCGGGTCGGATGCTGCGCCCAGGCCCGGCGGCAGTGCCGCAGCAGCAGGCGCTGGTGGCGTGGCGGCCCACTGCAGTGCCCAGTAAACGGCGCTGGCCGCAGGCGCTGCCCACAACAACAATGTGGCCAAACGCACTGCCCATTGGTGATGCAGGTTGATTAACATGGCACGATTATGATGCAGCCAAACCCGCCAAGCCCTGCCCGCACTCCCGCCTGCAGGCGCTGACCTTCCAACCTGCCAGAGTGCCCTTTCAGGCTTTGCCCATGACCGCCAAGACCACTTTCCCTGCCCGCCCGTCTGCCCGTCAGACCGCACGCCGAAACCGGGGCTTTACCCTGATTGAGCTGATGGTGGTGCTGGTCATCATTGGCGTGCTGGCTGCGCTGATCGTGCCCAATGTGCTGGACCGCGCCGACGACGCCCGCGCCACCGCCGCCAAGACCGACGTCAACAACCTGGCGCAGGCCCTCAAACTCTACCGGCTCGACAACCAGCGCTACCCCAGTGCCGAGCAGGGCTTGCAGGCGCTGATTGCCAAGCCCACCACAGGCCAGATTCCGCCCAACTGGAAGCCCTACCTCGACAAACTCCCCAGCGATCCCTGGGGCCGCCCTTACCAGTACCTCAACCCCGGCGTGAAGAGTGAAATTGACGTGCTGTCTTTCGGTGCCGACGGTGTGGCGGGCGGCGAGGGCAAGAATGCGGATGTGGGTTCTTGGCAGTGATGTGGCCCCCACGCTCGTTCGCTTTGCGTAACTCCCTGCCCCCCGAGGGGGCCGCTGCCTTGCTTGGGGCGGCCCGGCGCGGCGGCATGTCGCCCCCACGCTCGTTCGCTTTGCGTAACTCCCTGCCCCCCGAGGGGGCCGCTGCCTTGCTTGGGGCGGCCCGGCGCGGCGGCATGTCGCCCCCACGCTCGTTCGCTTCGCGTAACTCCCTGCCCTGCGTGAGCGCCGCGCTTTGCTGAACACCCTGCAGCGCGGCTTTACCCTGCTTGAATTGATGGTGGTGGTCGCCATCATTGCGCTGGCATCAGCGGGGGTGGGGTTTGCCTTGCGAAGTAGCGAGGAAGCAGCACTCGAGCGCGAAGGGCAGCGGCTGGCCGCGCTGCTGGAAGCAGGGCGGGCGCAGTCGCGCGCCAGTGGCGTGGCGGCGCTCTGGCGGCCGACACCCGGCGGCTTCCGCTTTGACGGCTTGCAGCAGCAAGACTTGCCCAGCCGCTGGCTGCACGAGACCACCCGTGCCACGCTTGAAAGTGCCGCCACCCGGCGCAGCGGCGCGGCGCCGCCACAAGCCCTGGTGCTGGGCCCTGAGCCACTGATCGGGCCGCAAAGCGTGCTGCTCCAATCGGCTGACCAGCCTGACAAGCGCCTGCGCGTCGCCACCGACGGCCTGCGGCCTTTCGCCGTGGTGCTGGCGGGCCAGGACGCTGTGAAAGTCCCATGAAAACGCTGACCCGCGCGCCCGCCAGGGGTTTCACTTTGATTGAGGTGCTGGTGGCGCTGGGCATCGTGGCGATTGCCTTGATCGCCGGCCTGCAAGCCACCACGGCACTGACCCGCAATGCCCAGCGCCAGAGCGACAACCTGCTGGCGCAGGTCTGCGCAGAAAACGAGTTGGTCAAGGTGCGGCTGTCCAAACAAATGCCCAGCCTGGGTGAAATCAGTGTGCCGTGCAGCCAGGCCGGGCGTGACCTGACGGTGCTGGTCTCGGTCGCGCCCACACCCAACCCCAGCTTTCGCCGGGTTGACGCGCAGGTGCTGGACGGGAGCTTGCCACTGCTCAGGCTCACAACAGTTGTGGGTAGATTCTGACGATGTCACCCCCACGCTCGTTAACAGCAACAGCTCGCGGCTTCACGCTGATAGAGCTGCTGGTGGCGATTTCGATTCTGGCGCTGATGGCGGCGCTGAGCTGGCGCGGGCTGGACGGCATGAGCCGGGCGCAAAGCCAGACCCAGCAACGCGCCAATGAAGTGCTCACGCTCCAAGCCGGGTTGGCGCAGTGGGGCGCAGATCTGGAAGCCATGACGCAAACCCAGCAACTGAACGCCATCGACTGGAATGGCCAAGTGCTGCGGCTGACCCGGCGCAGTGCGCTGGCCGCCGCCGACGGTTTGCCTGGTGCCGTCAGCGTGGTGGCCTGGACGCAGCGCAGCCTGGGCAGCAGCACGGCAGAAGGCCCCGCCGCGCAGTGGCTGCGCTGGGAATCGCCTGCGCTGCAAACCCGGGGCGAATTGCAAAACGCCTGGCAACGCGCCGCCCTGTGGGCGCAAAACCCGAGTGATGACGACAAACGCTACGAAGTCGCCATTGCGGCGGCGCTGCAGTGGCAAATTTACTACTACCGCAGCGATGCGTGGGTCAACCCGCTGTCGAGCGACGCCGCCACGCCGCAGCAAGCCGTGCCGCCACAAGCCGCTGCATCAGACCCCGCCAGCCCCGCCGCGCCAGTGGCATCAGCGGCAGCCCTGCCCAGCGCGGCTGCCGGGCCAAATTTGGTCGCCATTCCCGAAGGCGTGCGGCTGGTGCTGACGCTGGCCCCTGGCCAGGCTATCAGCGGCGTGCTCACCCGCGACTGGGTTCGCCCCACCTTGGGTGGGGGCAAGTCATGACTTGTCGCCGCCAACGCGGTGCCGCCCTGCTGGCGGCGATGCTGACGGTGACACTGGTGGCCACGCTGACGGCGGCGGCGCTGTGGCAGCAGTTTCGCGCGGTCGAAGTGGAGGCTGCCGAGCGCGCCCGGGTGCAATCGGCCTGGGTGCTGACCGGCGCGCTCGACTGGTCGCGCCTGATCCTGCGCGAGGACGGCCGCTCGGGCGGCGCCGACCATCTGGCCGAGCCGTGGGCGATTGCACTGCAGGAAGCGCGACTGTCGAGCTTTTTGGCCGCCGACAAGAACAACAATGCGCAAGACCAGGACGATGTGAACACCCAGGCTTTTTTATCGGGCCAGATCACCGACTTGCAGGCGCGCCTGAATGTGCTGAACCTGCTCGACGGAAAAGCCGTTTCGCCGCCCGATTTGCGCAGTTTTGCCAAGCTCTTCAGCCTGCTCGGACTGGCACCCAACGAGCTGAACAGCCTGGCGGAAAACCTGCGCTTTGCCGCCGACACCGATCCCAACAACCAGTCGGGCAACCAGGCCGGCCTGCTGCCGCAAAGCACCGATCAGTTGCGCGGCCTGGGCCTTTCAGCGCGTACGCTGGCGGTGCTGGAGCCCTACATCACGGTGCTGCCGCAGCGCACGCCGCTGAACCTCAATACCGCCAGCGCCGAGGCCATCAGCGCCAGCATCCCAGGGCTGGAACTCGCCGACGCCCAGCGGCTGCTGCGCGCACGCGGCCTGACGCACTTTCGCTCACTGGCCGACGCGGGCGCGCAACTGGGCGGCGCGGCCGAAGAAATCAACCAGGGCCGGCACAGCGTGGCAACCCAGTTTTTTGAAGTCCGCGGGCGGCTGCGGCTGGACACGGTTGCAGTGGAAGAGCGCTCGGTGGTGCAACGCACCGGGATTGAGGTCAAAACCTTGCAACGCCAGCGCGGCTCGCTGAATCTGGCAGCCGGCGCGGCACAGGCCGGTGGCTGAAAAAACCACTCCTACAATGCCGCTTAATTTTTCGCCATGAGCACCCTCATCATCACCCTGCCCCCGCCGCCCGCACGCCCTGCTGCGGGCGAGCCCGGCGTGCGCGTGCCCAGCGGCAGCACCGAAGTCCAGTACGCTGTCAGCCAGGGCGATCAGACGCCGAGCCAGCACGGCAGCGCGGCGCTGGCGCTGCTGCCCCGGCCCGCGCGCGGCTACGCCGAGGTGGTCGTGGTGGTGCCAGTGCAAGCCCTGTCCTGGCAACAAGTCAGCCTGCCCAAAGGCGCACTGGCCAGTGGCGCTGCGCGCCTGCGTGCGGTGCTCGACGGCTTGCTCGAAGAGCGCGTACTCGACGATGTTGACAAACTGCACTTTGCCTTGCAACCGGCCCCGCAAGCCGACACGCCGGTGTGGGTCGCGGTCTGTGACAAAGCCTGGCTGCAAGCACACTTGCAAGCCCTCGAGGCCGCGCAGTGGCCCGTTGCGCGCATCGTGCCTGAGCTGGCCCCGGCAACGGCTTGGCTGCAAGAGACCGAATCCTCCGCACAGCAGCGCCAGGCCGCCGTACAGGTGCTCGGCACGCTTGACCAACCCCTGCTCGCCAGTACCGATGCCGACGGCGTCAGCCTCTTGCCCCTGACAGCGGCGAACCTGGCCCTGTGCCTGGGCGAGCCCAGCGATGCAGCGCAAGCCCTGCTTGTGCTGGCCGAGCCCGCCCTGGCCGCCCAAGTGGAAATGTTGCTCCAGCGCAAGGTGACCTTGCAACAAAGCGCCACCCGCTATGCGCTGGCAGCGCAGTCGCCCTGGGACCTGGCGCAATTTGATTTGGTCAGCAACCAGCGCAGCCGCGCTTTCAAAGGCCTGGCCAGCCTGGCCCGCGACCTGCTGCACGCGCCCGTCTGGCGGGCGGCGCGGTTGGGCCTGCTGGCCTTGCTGCTGGTGCATCTGGTCGGCCTGAATGCATTTGCCTGGCGCGAAAACGCAGCGCTGGACGCCAAGCGCAATGCGGTGCGCGGCGTGCTGACCGAGAGCTTCCCGGCCGTCAAGGTGGTGCTCGACGCGCCGCTGCAAATGACGCGTGAGGTCGCCCGCTTGCAGCAATCGGCCGGCGCGCTCGCGCACAGCGATTTGGAGGCCATTTTGATGAATTTAAGTGCTGTAGCCCAGCCGGGAAAATCACTCACAGCTATTGAATACGTAGCAGATAGTGTGCGGCTGAAAGGCTTTCAATTGACCGCGGTGGAAGCCGACCAGCTCATGGCCCAAGGCTATGCGGCCAGTACGGAGGGCGACACACTGGTCATCAAGCCTGCGCTGCGCAAGGCGGTGCCATGAGTGCCTGGCAAGCCCGCCTGCAAACCAGCCAAGCCTGGTGGGACGCCTTGGGCGGGCGCGAGAAAGCCCTGCTGCGGCTGGCCGCCTGGCTGCTGTTGGCGGCAGGCCTGTGGTGGGTGATGCTGGCCCCTGCGCTGGGCACCTTGCGCAAAGCCGGGCCGGAACACCTCTTGCTGGACGCGCAATTGAGCCAAATGCGCAGCCTGCAAGCCCAGGCCCAGGCGCTGCAAAACCAGCCCAAGCTGGCCTATGACGAGGCCTTGCGCTCGTTGGAGAATTCCGTCAAGCAGCAATTGGGCAGCGCGGCGCAGCTCAATGTGGCGGGTGACCAGGCCAGCCTGACTTTGCGCGGCGCGAGTGCGCAGGCCCTGGCGCAGTGGCTCACCCAGGCACGCATCAATGCGCGCGCCCAGCCCACCGATGCCCGGCTGGTGCGCAGCCCGCCCGTCGGCAATGACGAAGCCGCCCGCTGGGACGGCACTCTGGTGCTGCGCCTGCCGCCGCGCTAGCCGGCGCAAGCGCCCCCGCAGGCCAAAACCCATTCGCTCCATGCGCCCGACCCTGCCTCGTCCGACCCGCCACACCCTCGTGCTGCGCCCGCCGCTTTGGGCCTGGGCCGGTGGCTTGCTGGGACTGCTGCTGGGTTTGGTGGTGTTTGCGCCGGCCGCCTGGCTGGCCCTGGCGGTAGCCACCGCAACCCAGGGCCAAGTGCTGCTGGCCGACGCGCGCGGCAGCATTTGGCAGGGCTCGGCCCAACTGGTGCTGACCGGCGGGCAGGGCAGCAAGGACGCCGCCGCCTTGCCTGACCGGCTGGGCTGGCAACTGCGCCCGGCCTGGCAAGGCTTGCGCCTGGCCCTGAATGCGCCTTGCTGCACACCCCAACCCTTGCGGTTGCAGGTGCAACTCGGCTTGGGCCGGATTGCCGTTCAGTTGGAAGATCAGCGCTCGGTTTGGCCCGCCGCCTTGCTGGCGGGTTTGGGCACGCCCTGGAACACGGTGCAAGCCGAAGGCGAATTGGTGCTGGCCAGCCAGGGGCTTTCAGTAGAATGGTTTGAAGGCAGGCTGGTCATCGGCGGCAATGCCGAATTGCTGGCCAAACACTTGTCTTCCCGCCTGTCCACCTTGCGGCCCATGGGCAGCTACCGCATGACGCTTTCTGGAGGCACCCCATCCAACTTGCAACTGAGCACCCTCGAAGGCGCCTTGCAACTGAGCGGCCAAGGCCGCTGGGTTGGCTCGCGGCTGCGTTTCGAGGGCACCGCCAGCGCTGCGCCCGAGCGCGAAGCGGCGCTGTCGAATTTGCTCAATATCATCGGGAGGCGCAACGGTGCCCAATCCCTCATTACCCTGGGTTAACGCATGACCAAGCCATTTTCTGAACCCCTGCCCCGGCCTTTGCGCTTGGCGGCCGTATCGCTCGCGGTTTGCGCCGCGCTGTCTGGCGGCCCCTTGCGGGCGCAAACTGCGGTCAATACGGCCAGCGGCTCGGTGCGTCCCGGTGAGGCGGTGACGCTGAACTTTGCCAATGCCGACATCGAGGCGGTGGCCCGCACGATGGCGACCATCACCGGGCGCAATGTCATCGTCGATCCGCGCGTCAAGGGCACCATTACCTTGGTGACCGACAAAGCGGTCTCGCCTGCCGCCGCCTTCAACCAGTTTTTGGCCGCCATGCGGCTGCAGGGCTTTACCGTGGTCGAGTCCGCCGGGCTCTACAAGGTAGTGCCCGAGGCCGACGCCAAGCTGCAAAGCGGCACCGTGCTGTCGGCCCCCGCCGGCTCAGCCGACCCCAGGGCCTCGGGCGGTCAGATCGTGACGCAAATATTCCGCCTGAACTACGAAAACGCCAACAACCTGGTGCCCATCCTGCGGCCGCTGATCAGCCCCAACAACACCATCAACGTCAACCCCGGCAACAACTCGCTGGTCATCACCGACTACGCCGACAACTTGCAGCGCATCGGCCGCATCATTGCCGCCAGCGACGTGGCCGGCGGCACCGATGTTGAAATCATCCCGCTGAAAAACGCCATCGCGTCCGACCTGGCGCCGCTGGTGCTGCGTCTGGTGGACTCGGGCACTGCGGCCGGTGCGGTGGGCCAGCCCGCCCCGGACAGCAGCTCGCGCACCTCGCTGATCGCCGAGCCGCGCAGCAACGCGCTGATCTTGCGCGCCAGCAACCCGGCGCGGGCGTCCCTGGTGCGGTCGCTGATTGCCCAGCTCGACAAAGCGCCGGCCAGCAGCCCCAACGGCAACGCCGGCAATATTTATGTGGTGTACCTGAAGAACGCCGACGCCACCAAGATCGCCGTGACGCTGCGCGCCGCCATTGCCAGCGGCGGCAGCAATGTCAGTGTGGGCGGCCTGGGCGCGACCACCAGTTTCAACGCGGCCAGCGGCACCAGCCAGGCCGGCGGCGTGGGCACCGGCGCCAGCAGCAGCCAGCAAAGCCAGGCTGCCACCGGCATTCTGGGCGGCGCAGGCACCTCGCAGCCGTCCACCGGCGGACAAATTCAGGCCGACCCGGCAACCAACTCACTCATCATCACCGCGCCCGAGCCGCAGTACCGCCAGCTGCGTGCCGTGATTGACAAGCTCGACTCGCGCCGGGCGCAGGTCTTCGTCGAGACGCTGATTGCCGAGGTCAACACCGACAAAGCAGCCGAGTTTGGCGTGCAGTTGCAGGGCCTGATTGGCCGCGACGGCAACCGCACCATCGGTGCTGCGGGCACCAACTTCGGCAGCGGCAGCAGCAATATTTTCACCCTGGCGACGCAAGCCGCCACCGGCACCATCAGCCCGGCGGGCGGCCTCAACATCGGCATTGGCCGCGACGTGGGCGGCACCTATGTGCTGAGCGCGCTGGCACGCTTTCTGGAAACCAATGGCAGCGGCAATATTTTGTCAACGCCCAATTTGCTCACGCTCGACAACGAAGAGGCGCGCATCGTGATCGGCCAGAACGTGCCCTTCATCACCGGCTCATTCACCAACACGGGCGGCGGCAACAACGGCTCGGTCAACCCGTTCCAGACGGTGGAGCGGCGTGATGTGGGCCTGACGGTGCGCGTCAAGCCGCAGATCAGCGAGAACGGCACCGTCAAGATGCAGGTGTTCCTGGAGAGCTCGACGGTGCAGGCCTCGTCGATCAATTCGGCCACCGGCCTGATCACCAACAAGCGCTCGATCGAATCGAATGTGCTGGTCGAAGACGGCGCGATTGTGGTGCTGGGCGGCCTGCTGCAAGACCAGTTCTCCGACACCCAGGAAAAAGTACCGGTGCTGGGCGATGTGCCCTACCTCGGCAACCTGTTCAAAACTGAAAACAGGAGCCGCAGCAAAACCAATTTGATGGTGTTTCTGCGGCCGGTGGTGATCCGCGACGCGGTGGCCAGCGACGCGCTGTCGAGTGACCGCTATGAGCAAATTCGCGGTGAACAAAAAACCTCGCAACCCGACCGCAACCCGGCGCTGCCGATTGACGCCGCCGCCATCTTGCCGCCGCAAGTGCCCTTGGGCGTTGCACCAGGCACACTGGCGCCGAAAAACAAGCCTTGAGCCCGCGCGCCTGCCGCGCCCTGACCTGCCATGAAATACCTCTTGCCTTACGCGTTTGCCCGCACCCACCAAATGTTGCTGGGCGAGGAGGCGGGCCAGCGCACGCTGTGGGTCCACCCAGGCGTTGCGCGCAGCGCTTTAGGCGAAGTGATGCGCAAACACGAGGTGCAGCGGGTCGAGACCATGCAGCAGGCGGCGCTGGTCCAGCACATCAGCGCGGCGTACTCGCAGAGTGAATCGAATGCCGCCTCGGTCATCAACGCCGTAGAGGAAGGCACCGACCTGACCCGCATGATGCAGGAGCTGCCGGCCGTCGAAGACCTGCTGGAGGCCGCCGACGACGCGCCCATCATCCGCATGCTCAACGCGCTGCTGACGCAGGCCGCGCGTGACGGTGCCAGTGACATCCACATCGAGCCCTACGAGCGCCATTCGAGCGTGCGTTTCCGGGTTGACGGCGGCCTGCGCGAAGTGGTGCAGCCCAACCGCGCGCTGCACGCGGCGCTGATCTCGCGCCTGAAGATCATGGCCGAGCTCGACATTGCCGAAAAACGCCTGCCGCAAGACGGCCGCATCAGCCTGCGCATTGGTACCCGTGCGGTTGATGTGCGCGTGAGCACCTTGCCCAGCGCGCACGGCGAGCGCGCGGTGCTGCGCCTGCTCGACAAAACCACCGACAAGATCAACCTGCAATCGGTCGGCATGCAAGGCAGCGTGCTGCAGCGCTTTGAACAACTGATTGCGCAGCCGCACGGCATCATCCTGGTGACCGGCCCGACCGGCTCGGGCAAGACCACCACGCTCTACGCGTCGCTCTCCGAGATCAACGAGCCGGGCAAGAACATCATCACGATCGAGGACCCGGTCGAGATCCGGCTGGCGGGCATCGGCCAGATCGAGATCAAGCCGTCGATCGGCCTGACCTTCGCCGCCGGGCTGCGCTCGATCCTGCGCCAGGACCCCAACGTGATCCTGGTCGGCGAGATCCGCGACCTGGAGACGGCCGAGATCGCGATCCAGGCCTCGCTCACCGGCCACACCGTGTTCTCCACGCTCCACACCAACGACGCACCCAGCACGATCACGCGATTGCGCGATATGGGCAT